>CAKSCV010000001.1 GCA_934444645.1 uncultured Eubacteriales bacterium
TGCCAGGCATTTGACAAAGTGGGGATTCGTGGGTTTACGGCAGACTATTATTATGATTATACCTGTATGGAAACACTACAGGGTCTGTCTGCATCAGAGTTGTCTTCAGCAGACGGACGCAAGTGGCGTACCACCTACAGTGACCCAGATAATACAGAGAGAGAAGGCTTAGACAGTACAGTCTGGCCGCAGGCTTTTGAACGCATGGACCGGTTCATCCGGGATACAGGGCTTAGCCGGGATGATCTGAGCATGAATTATGATGATATCGTTGAGATGTTTCAAAGCGGCAAGCTTGCCATGTACTTTGGCAGCTCTGCCGGAGTAAAAATGTTTCAGGATCAGGGTATTAATACAACATTTCTTCCTTTCTTTCAAGAGAATGGTGAAAAGTGGCTGATGACTACACCGTATTTCCAGGTGGCTTTAAACCGCGATCTGACACAGGATGAGGCACGTCGAAAGAAAGCAATGAAGGTGCTGAGCACAATGCTTTCAGAGGATGCACAGAACCGGATTATTAGTGATGGACAGGATCTGTTAAGCTACAGTCAGGATGTGGATCTCCGTCTTACGGAATATATGAAAGATGTGAAACCTGTGATCGAAGAGAATCATATGTATATCCGCATTGCGTCCAATGACTTTTTCTCTGTTTCCAAGGATGTGGTTTCTAAGATGATCTTAAGAGAATACAATGCAGAGCAGGCCTATCAGTCATTTAATTCTCAGCTTCTTGAGGAGAAATCCATTTCTGAGAAAGTAGTATTGGATTCACAGAAGTCTTATTCCAACCGCTTCCACAGCAGTGGAGGAAATGCGGCATATTCTGTTATGGCAAACACTCTGCGTGGCATCTATGGGACAGATGTACTGATCGCAACCGGAAACAGCTTTACAGGAAACGTGCTGAAAGCCGGTTATACAGAAAAAATGGCAGGTGACATGATCATGCCAAATTGTCTTTCAGCATACAGCCGTAAGATGAGCGGTGCTGAACTGAAAGAGACGGTTAAAAACTTTGTAGAAGGCTATGAGGGAGGCTTTATTCCGTTTAACCGCGGCTCTCTGCCGGTGGTCAGCGGTATTTCTGTGGAAATTAAGGAAACAGAGGATGGTTACTCATTGAGCAAAGTTACAAAGGACGGAAAACAAATTCAGGACGAGGATACTTTCACGGTAACCTGTCTTGCGATACCAAAACACATGGCGGCTTATCCTGCAGAGGAGAATATTGTGTTTGATGGAGGAGATACCACTGTGAAAGATACCTGGAAAGGATATCTTTCAGATTGTGATGCCATTCTTGCAGAGCCTGAAGATTACATGACTCTGAGGTGAGAAGAATGGATGTTAAGAATCATAACACAGATGGAAAGAAGCCTGTCGGGAGAAAACAATTAAAGGCAGTTGTCTTTATAGCTGTTTTGGTGGGCATTGTTTTGATGGTTTTCCGATATTTTAGATTTGTGTCGAAAACTGTTTATGAGGAAAGTGTTTCGCATCTGACGGAGGTTTTTCATCAGTCTGATAACATGTTAAGAGAACTGACAGATAAGAACCTGACATATCTTCATATGTGGGGCGAGAATCTGCAGAATATTTCCGGCGAAGACGAAGTTTGTGACTATATCAAGAAAGCACAGGAAGATGCAGGATTTTTAGAGTTCTTTTTTCTGTCAGCTGACGGGGACTACAAGACGGCGACAGGTGAAACAGGCTACCTTGGATTACAGGAAAATATGGAAGAGGAGATCCGGCAGGGAAATGATGTGATAGCGAATGCAGCAGTTCCCGGAAAATCTCAGCTGCTTGTTTTTGCTGCTCCCAGGGCTCATGGATTTTATAAAGGATTTGAATATGATGCAATTGCCATTGCTTATGAAAACTCCGATATCGTAGAGGTACTGGATATTTCTGCTTTCAATGGAAATGCCCAGAGCTTTATTGTTCATCCGGATGGCAGAGTTGTGGTTGATCATTCTTCTGCGTCATGGGGGAAGGTGTATAATTTCTTCGGTGTTCTGAGAGAGCATTCCGATATGTCTGAAAAAGAGATTGATGAGCTTTCAGAGAAGTTGAAAGAAGGACATGCCGATGCGATGATGGTAAACCTGGATGGAAGGAACTATTATCTGGTCTATGAAAAATCGGATGTGCAGGATTGGGTGTTTCTGGGACTTGTACAGGCGGATATTGTCAATGCCAGTATGAACAGGCTGCAGTGTAATACGATGCTTTTTATCGGCGCGGTCGTGTTCTGTATTGCTGCCTTTTTTATCATCCTTATTATTCAAAAAAGCAGGGCAAGTCTTAGGAGAAAGGATACGGAGATTCTGTATCGGGAGGAGCTGTTTCAAAAGCTTTCAATGAACGTGGATGACGTCTTTCTGATGCTGGATGCAAAAACATATCAGGCAGATTACATCAGCCCAAATGTGGAAAAGCTGCTGGGTATTACGGTAGAACAGATTCGTAAAGATAGTTGTATTCTGGGAAAACTGCATCCAGAGGAACAGGAAGATCCGGAGAAAAATTATCTGGAGGGAATCCAGACTTCGGAACAGCAGGAATGGGATTTTGAATATGTTCATCAGAAAACAGGAGAACGGCGTTGGTTTCATATTGTGGCAATGGGCAGTGAGGTGAACCGGAAAAAGAAATATATTCTGGTTATGTCGGATCGTACCTCGGACAGGAAAATGAATCAGGCACTTTCTGAGGCAATACGCGCAGCGGAGACAGCAAATAGGGCAAAGAGTACCTTCCTTTCCAATATGTCTCACGATATCCGCACACCAATGAATGCGGTTATCGGTTTTACCACACTGGCCGTAAATAATATTGATGACAAGAAAAAGGTACGGGATTATTTGGGTAAGATTCTTGCCTCCGGTAATCATCTGCTCTCGCTGATTAATGATACGCTGGATATGAGCCGTATTGAGAGCGGAAAGATTCATCTGGAAGAAACGGAAGTCAGTCTGTCAGAGATGCTGCATGATCTGAAAACGATTATCAGTGAACAGATTCATGCGAAGCAGCTGGAACTTTATATGGATGCTATGGATGTGACGAATGAGGACGTCTATTGTGATAAGATGCGTCTGAATCAGGTGTTGTTGAATCTTTTGTCCAATGCAGTTAAGTTTACACCGGCAGGAGGAACCGTTTCTGTTCGGCTGAAACAGTTCCCGGGGACAGCGAGAGACAGAGGACTGTACGAAATCCGGGTAAAGGATAATGGAATCGGTATGAGTCCGGCGTTTGTACAGAAGATCTTTTCGCCTTTTGAGCGGGAGCGAACCTCCACAGTCAGCAGAACCCAGGGAACAGGGCTTGGCATGGCTATTACCAAGAATATTGTGGATATGATGGGGGGAACTATTGAGGTTCAGACAGAACAGGGCAAAGGGACTGAATTTATTGTTCGTCTGCCATTCAGGATTCAGCCTGGACATCGCCGTATAGAGAAGATCACAGAGCTGGAGGGTCTTAAGGCATTGGTTGTGGAGGATGACTTTGGTACCTGTGACAGTGTGACAAAAATGCTTGTGAGAGTTGGGATGCGATCGGAATGGACACATTCCGGTAAGGAGGCTGTTCTCCGCGCACGCCGGTCTGCGGAACTGGGAGATGCGTTCCATGCTTATATCATCGACTGGCGTCTGCCGGAAATGAATGGTATTGAGGTTGCCCGGCAGATCCGCAGCCTCGGTGGTGATACGCCGATCATTATCCTGACTGCATATGACTGGTCAGATATCGAAGTGAAAGCCAGAGCGGCAGGAGTGACTGCCTTCTGTGAAAAACCAATGTTCATGTCAGATATCAGAGATGCCTTGATGACTGCTATCGGTCAGAAACAGGCAGAGGCAGAGGCTGCAATTCTTCCGACAGCAGGTTTGGATTTCAAGGGCAGATGTATACTGCTTGTGGAAGACAATGAACTGAACAGTGAAATTGCAGTGGAGATCCTCAATGAATATGGCTTCCTGGTTGACACTGCCGAAAACGGAGCAGAGGCAGTGGAGAAAGTTAAGAATTCAAAGCCGGGTAATTATGATCTGGTGCTGATGGATGTGCAGATGCCTGTAATGAATGGATATGAGGCCACGAAGCAGATCCGTGCTCTGGAGGATCCGACACTGGCGGGAATCACCATTCTTGCCATGACTGCCAATGCTTTTGATGAGGATAGAAAGAAAGCTCTGGAATGCGGTATGGATGGATTCTTATCCAAGCCGATAGTTATTGAGGAACTGGTTGGCATCTTGCAGAAGAACCTGAATTAGGTGCCTGTGAAATGTGACGGCTGTTGATGGTGGCGGAAGCTATAAGGCAGCAAGAAAATTACGAATTGCATGATATACTGAACGGCGAGTCACTTTGGAAAATACGCAAAAGCAGGGAGAGATGAATGGGCAAAAACCGTTTCTTTTGAATAACTGATATCTTTTTCGGTGCAACTTGCCAGCTTTGGTGGATGTAACGGATTTCCGCCTGCTCCGCTTTTTTGCTTATGAAACCCACCCATTTAGCGAGTGGCTTTCATAAAAACAAACAAAAAAATCACCGCTTCGTTTGCGCGAAGCGGTGATTTGTGCTTGTTAGACTTTAAGTTCTCGTTTGCTTACTTGGAAGCTTCTTCCACAGCCACGGCGCAAGCGACGGTAGCACCAACCATCGGGTTGTTGCCCATACCGATAAGACCCATCATTTCCACGTGAGCCGGGACGGAGGACGAGCCTGCGAACTGTGCGTCGGAGTGCATTCTTCCCATGGTGTCGGTCAGACCGTAAGAGGACGGACCTGCAGCCATGTTATCCGGATGAAGGGTACGACCCGTACCGCCGCCGGAAGCAACCGAGAAATACTTCACGCCGTTTTCCACGCACCACTTCTTGTAGGTGCCGGCAACCGGATGCTGGAAGCGTGTCGGGTTGGTGGAGTTACCGGTGATCGAAACACCGACGTTTTCGAGCTTCATAATGGCAACGCCTTCGCAGACGTCGTCTGCACCGTAGCACTTAACATCCGCACGCGGACCCTTGGAGTAGGGAACTTCCTTGATGACCTTCACCTGTTCGGTGTAGTGGTCAAATTCGGTTTCTACATAGGTGAAGCCGTTGATACGGGAAATGATGAACGCAGCGTCTTTGCCGAGACCGTTTAAGATAACGCGAAGCGGCTTTACGCGAACCTTGTTTGCGTTGAGCGCAATTTTGATAGCACCCTCAGCAGCAGCAAAGGATTCATGACCGGCAAGGAAGCAGAAGCATTCGGTTTCTTCCGAAAGCAGCATCTTGCCGAGGTTTCCGTGACCGAGACCAACCTTGCGGTTGTCTGCAACCGAACCCGGAATACAGAAAGCCTGCAAGCCTTCACCGATAGCGGCGGCGGCGTCAGCGGCCTTGGTGCAGCCCTTCTTGATGGCGATAGCGCAGCCGACAGTGTATGCCCAAACAGCGTTTTCAAAGCAGATCGGCTGGGTTTCTCTTACGATTTTATCACAGTCAATGCCTTTGGCAAGCGTGATGTCTTTGCATTCCTCGATGGAGGAAATGCCGTATTCTTTCAAAACGCCGTTGATTTTGTCAACGCGTCTTTCATAGTTTTCGAAAAGTGCCATGATTCATTCCTCCTTTATCAGTTCTTGCGCGGATCGATGTATTTGACTGCTTCATCGAATCTGCCGTATTTGCCCATAGACTTCTTGTATGCTTCGTTCGGTTCGTCGCCCTTCTTGATGAAGTCGGTCATCTTGCCGAGAGAAACGAATTCATAGCCGATTACCTGGTCGTCGGCGTCAAGAGCCATACGGGTGACATAGCCTTCAGCCATTTCGAGGTAGCGAACGCCCTTTTGAGCCGTACCGTACATGGTACCGACCTGCGAACGCGTGCCTTTTCCGAGGTCTTCAAGACCGGCACCGATGGTAAGACCGTTTTCCGAGAAAGCGGACTGCGTTCTGCCGTATACGATCTGTAAGAACAGTTCACGCATAGCCGTGTTGATCGCGTCGCACACAAGGTCGGTGTTGAGCGCTTCAAGAATGGTCTTGCCGGGAAGAATTTCGGCAGCCATAGCGGCGGAATGCGTCATGCCGGAACATCCGATGGTTTCGACGAGTGCTTCTTGGATCACACCGTCCTTAACGTTCAAAGAAAGCTTGCAGGCGCCCTGTTGGGGAGCGCACCAGCCGATACCGTGCGTAAAGCCGGAAATGTCGGTGATCTGCTTTGCATTTACCCATTTGCCTTCTTCGGGAATGGGAGCGGGTTCGTGCTTCGGACCCTTGGCAACAACGCACATTTCTTCAACTTCTTTGCTGAGAATGTACTCGCGCTTGTTTTCATTGCTCATGTTTCTTACTCCTTACTTTTTAATATCAATATTATTTCAAATGAAATGCAAAATAATACGCTTTTTAAGGCTTATTTGCAGCAATCGGTGATGACTTCGCCCATCATGCCCGGTACACAGCCGGCCGCGTTGGATTCGTCGGTATCGATGTGCATTGCCGGCGAGAACTTGTCGCTGACGCGGATGACGACGTCGCCGAAAATCGTCTTTCTGCCGTCGGAATCGATTTTGACGCAGACGATCTGCTTGTCCTTAACACCCATTTCGGCAGCTGCTTCGGGCGTTAAATGAATGTGACGCTTGGCAGCGATAACACCTTCGGAAATCTCCACTTCGCCGCACGGACCGATGATCTTGCAGGCACCGCTGCCGGCAATGTCGCCGGATTCGCGAACAGGAGCCTTCACACCGAGTGTGCGCGCGTCGGTGAGGGAAACCTCAACCTGCGTGGCGCTTCTGGCAGGGCCTAAAATGCTGATATTCTTGATTTCTTTCTTTTCGCCGACAACCGTGACTCTTTCTTCACAGGCAAACTGACCGGGCTGGGAGAGGGCCTTTTTGAAGGTGAGCTCATGACCGGCACCGAACAGAATGTCAATGTGTTCCTTGCTCAAATGGACATGTCTTGCGGATGTTTCGATAAGTACTTGTGCCATTGTTCTGATATCTCCTTAAAAATAATAAACAAAAAACTATTCAACCGGGTAAGCGATCGTGGTCATGAGCGCCATTTCGACAGCCGAGGTGTCAAGACGCGAGTATTGGGCAACCACGGGCTCTGTGCTTTCCACGAGCAGGGCATAAGGTGTGTCGCGCGGAATTTTTTCGCCGTTTTCCGAAACAATGCGGTCAAGACGGATGTGGTGCGTGCGTCCGGCGTTGCATTCAGCCGTAAAGCCGGTCATCGGCTCACGATCCTCAAAATACAGCGTGAGAGAAACAACCGCATTCCTGTCGGAGGTGTTGAGAACACATACCGCTTCATGGCTGACTTGGTCGTTTAACGATACCGAGTGCAGAAACCCGTCCGGGATCAGCCAAACCTTTTTTCCGTATGCCTTAGACATAAAAAATCCATTCCTTTCGTCGTATGATGGGCAAGCCCTTGAAAGATTATCCACAAATGGACAAACTGCCCTTTTAACCAATTCATTATAGCACAATTTGCTGCGGCAAATGCATATATTTTGTTAATTTTTGGGCAAACCGTGCCGCAAAACGGCTCTGTATGCAAACAAAAACCGACATGGCAGCATGTCGGATCGGTTCTTATGAAGCGGAAGAGGCAACTAATGCGGCGGCGTTTTCCTGCAAACGGGTAACGGCTTCCTTTCCGCATTTTTTCTCGATAAGCGCATAGGCTTCGGCAAGATTCGGTGCGCGGTCGGTCATGTTGTGGCAATCCGAGGCAATGATATCGATATAGCCCTCTTTCAGAGCCTTGAAAGCAAACATCCGATCACGCAATCCGCCTAAAAAGCAAGCGGTATCGACTTGAATGATGCAGCCCATTTCATGAAGATAACGCAAATTCTGCATCTTTTTGCAGAAAAAGCCATAGCGTTCCACATGCGCAATGACCGGTTGGATATTATAGGAGGACATGGTACGATCGATCAACTGCAAAACCTCGTTCAGATCGTCGGCCGTGTGCGAAATTTCGCACAGCAGATTGCTTGTCCCTTCAAAGCAAAGCGGAGACAGGGATTTGAGATTGAATAACAGCTTGCCGAGGCGCACCTCCGCACCGTGATGCAGGCGAAGGGGAATGTTTTGTTCACTTGCAGCCTGACGAAGCGAACAAAGCCGCTTGTCCCGGCAATCGGTAAACTCTTCAAGCGGCATATGATCCGGATGAAAATGCGAGGTCGCCACTACATCGGAAACGCCGTCGGAAGCCTGCTTTTTGAGAATTTCCAAGCTGTCGTCTAACGTTTCCGGGCCGTCGTCGATATGAAACAGCACGTGTGTATGGACATCGACCATGTGAAACTCCTTTCCGCGGGAACAGGGCTTGGTTGACCTAAAAAACGGTCAGAAAAAACTGTACCGCTTTTTAGGGGGTCAAATGAGAAAAACAAACGGCATTTAGTAGCGGTAGTTTGCGTAGCCTCGTTTGGAATACCGCGAATTTTTGTTTTTTGTCACGCGGTTCATGACAACACCCAAGAGATTGGCACCGGCAAAACGCAGCGCTTCGACGGTGTGTTCCACCTCCGGCAGCGTGGTTTTTCCGTAGGAAACCACGAGTGCAACGCCATCAACTTTTCCGGCAAGGGCAGTCGCATCGGTGACGACATTGACCGGCGGCGTGTCGATAAGGATAAAATCATACATGTCTTCCAGCTCCGTAAGCAGCTTTTCCATGGCCGCACTGCCCAAAAGCTCAGATGGGTTCGGCGGAAGAACACCCGACGGAATTACCGTTAGGTTTGGCTGTCCGGGAATGCTTTGAATGCATTCACTTTTCTGGTTCATGCCGGACAGAAGATTGGAAAGCCCCAACCGGTTGTCCACCGGAAAAAAGCGGTGGATGGTCGGCTTGCGCATATCCGCGTCAATGAGCAGCACCCGTGTTTCGATTTCGGCGAACGTTAAGGCAAGATTCACGGTCGTGGTGGTTTTGCCGTCGCCGGGAGCGGCGCTGGTAAAGAGAATTTTCCGGCAATGAGAGGCTTCTTTGGTCGGAAGCGAGAACAGCAGGTTGGTACGCAGAGCTTTGTAGGATTCCACAAGCTGAAAATCGTCGGAATCCGTGATGGTAAGGATGGTTGTCTGTGCGGGATTCTTTTTATTGTTCATGATACTGGTAATCTCCGTTCTTACTTGGACGCCTTTCGGCGGCTTTGAGAGGAACTCGGGCTGTCGCGGTAGAGGATTTGCTCGGGAATGCTGCCGATGACCGGAAGACCGACGGTGCTGACCAACTCTTTTTCGCTCTTGATGCGAACGTCGTTGATTTCAACTACAAAGGCTGCGGCAAAGGCGAGGATCGCGCCGCAGAGCGCACCGATGAAGACGTTGAGCACGAGGCTGACGTTGACGGCGTTCTCGTTAGGTCTTGCGTTGTCAATCACTTTCAATGTTCCTTGCGCACTGGCCTTTTTGGAAGCAAGATAGCTTTCCGAGTTTTCTTCAATGCACCGGGCAATGATAAAAGCATCTGCCGGATCGTCTGCCGTAACGGTGACTAAATAAAACTCTTTATCTTCTTCAAAGGTATACTTAATCATGTTGAAAAGCTCGTCGCCGGTATAGGGGTGCGGGCGTTCGGGCGCAAGATCGGTCTTGCTCTCCAGCTTAACGGCAAGGTATTCGGAAAAATTATGTGTTTGCAGAATTTCAATATAGCTGCTCACGAGAAGACGGGACAGCACGGTGTGGCGCTGCTCCTCCACCGAAGCGGTGGTGGCGGCAGCATAATAGCCGGCTTCGGAAAGTCCGGTGGTGTCCACCAAATACTTGGTTTTTGATTCGTATTTGGGCGTAACGAGAAAGGAGGTGTAATATAAAGCAGCAAGACCGCCGACAATCATGGCGGCAAGAATAATCCAAATGCGTTTTATGGCAATGTCGAAAATTTCGGCAAGAGTGAATTCGTGTTTGTTCATCGGAAAATGTGTCCTTTCGCTTTTGCAGTCAAAAATATAATTGAGCGGCAACAGGATGCTTTGTATATTCTACCATAGAACAGGCAAAAAATCAAGGGATTTTTCATAAAAACAACAAAGAAACACACGGCATGACCGCTTAACGGATGCCGATCAAGACGCGCAAAATCTCGGCGACGTTTTTTTCGACGGAATTGCCTTTGCAATCCACCGTAAAATCGGCATATTTTTCATAATACGGCTTGCGGAATTCGTAAATATCCTTTAAGGTCTCGCCGTTTTCGGCAGCAATGCCGCGTGTGGCACGGTTTCCGACACGTCTTGCAATGACGGTGTAGGGGAGCGACAGATAGACAAAAATGCCGTTTTTTCGCAAATGCTCCATTGAGCTTGCGCGTAATACCGCGCTGCCGCCGGTGGCGACCACGCACACCTTATCCGAAAGATCAAGCGAGAGGATCGCTTTTTCTTCTTCGTCTAACAGCCCCTTAACACCGGTTCGTTCGAGCGTTTGATACAAGAGCTCGCCGGTACGGTTCTGAATGGTGATGTCGGTATCGATAAAATCAACGCCTAAGGTTTTGGCAAGAATAACGCCGATGGTGCTTTTGCCGGAGCCGGGCATACCGATTAAAATGATGTTTTTCATATGTAGGTTTCCTTTTCGGTTCTATGCTTTGGCTGATTCGGCAAACGCCTTGGCGGCGGCAAGCGTGTTTTTCATGAGCATGGTGATGGTCATCGGACCGACACCGCCCGGAACAGGCGTGATAAAAGAGGCCTTCGGCTCGCATTCGGCAAAATCCACATCGCCGGTCAGCTTTCCGTCCGGTCTTCGGTTCATACCGACATCGATTACAACCGCGCCGTCCTTTATCATGTCGCCTTTTAAGAAATCGGCTTTGCCGATGGCCATGACAAGAATGTCGGCGCGGCGCGTGATTTCGGCAAGATTTTTGGTTTTCGAATGGCAGACCGTGACTGTGCCGTTGGCGTGCAGCAAAAGCATCGCCATGGGCTTTCCGACAATGTCGCTTCTGCCGACGACCACGCATTCCTTGCCGGTCGGATCGATACCGTATTCGCAAATTAGCTCCATAATGCCGGCCGGCGTGCAGGGCAAAAAGCGGTAATCGCCGAGCATGATGCGGCCGACGTTGGTCGGATGGAAGGCATCCACATCCTTGTCGGGCGAAATGTTGTTGACAATGATAGCTTCATCCAAATGCTGCGGCAGAGGCGATTGCACCAATATGCCGTGAATGTCGCGCCGGTCGTTTAACACGTGTACCAGATCCAAAAGCTCGGCTTCGGTTGTGTTTTCCGGCAGCTCATAAATTTCCGAATAATAGCCGACCTCTTCGCACGCCTTTCCTTTGTTGCGTACATAGATTTTCGAAGCCGGGTCTTCGCCGACAATGATAACGGCAAGTCCCGGACGAATGCCTGTTTCTGCGGCAAATGCGGCGGTTTGTTCCTTTAATGCGGCTCTGATTTTAGCGGAAAGAGCCTTTCCGTCCATGCGTATCGCCATTTTCTGATTCCTTTCGTGGTTACTTAGGCAGCCGGTTCCGTGCTGCCTTTATTCTTTTTCTGCGGCTTTATCACGGCAAATGCGACAAGAAGCAGCATACCGACCGCGAAGCATAAAAAGGCCAAAAGCTGCGAAATGCGCAAAGAACCGATATAAAGACTGTCGCCGCGGAAGCCCTCGATGACGGCGCGGCCGAGACCGTACCACGTCAGATACAAAAGCAATATCTGCCCGTTGTATTTCTTGTGCTTCCAAAAAGCGTTGATGAGAAGAAAACCGACAAGATTCCATACCGATTCGTATAAAAACGTCGGATGAACGTACATATTGTTGATGGTCATAATGAAGGGATTGTGCTCGGCAAAAGAGGTGGCGTCAAAGGTGTGGCCGAGAAAATCATAAGGACCAATCACACCGTATGCCTCGGCGTTGACAAAATTGCCCCAACGGCCGACAAGCTGGCCGATCATCACGCCCGGTGCGATGCAGTCAAGCACGGCAAGCAAGTTCTTCTTTTTGCGCCGGCAGACTAAAAACACCCCCAAAAAGCCGCCGATGATGCCGCCGTAGATAGCAAGTCCGCCCTCCCAGATCTTGAAAACGTCCCAAAACGTCGGGAAATCCTTTAAGCTTGTCAGCACATAGTATAGGCGTGCGCCGACAATGCCGAGCGGGATGCATACGATGGCAATATCTAACATATCGTCTGTGACAAGCGGCACGCTTTTCATGCGCCAAAAGGCATAAAGGCATGCCAAAACCATGCCGCAGACAATGATAATGCCATACCATTGCACCGAGAGAGGACCGAGTGTAAAGGCGGTGGGCGCAAGCTCAAACGGACCGAGCCCTAACCGCGGAAATCCAATTGTGTTCATGTGATGTCTCCTCCGAAAGCAGCGGCTGTTTAAGCGTTTTTATCGATCGGCAGAACCGTCGAAAGTACAAAATCGTTTTCGCCGAACGCGTCGCGAAGCAGCGTGCAAACGTCCTCAAAGGTGACAGAAGCGACGATTTTCGGATAGTCGAGAAGATCGATGCCCTCAAAGCGGTAAACAAGCAGGTCGCCGGCAATGTCCTCGGTCGAGTTGAAGGCTCGTAAGGTTTGTGCGTAGGACGCACGGTGCAGCCGGTCAAAAACGGCACGGTCAAGACCTTCGCTTTGATAGCGTTTGATTTCCTCCTTTACGGCTGCATACACCTTTTCCGGCTCGTTCGATGAACCCGAGACGGCCGCATGGCCGAAGGTTTCGGAGCATTCGTATTCATAAGAGAAGGAGGAATCAATGAGACCCGCTTCATAAAGGCGCGTGTAGAACGAGCTGCTTTTGCCGAATATCATGTCGAGAAGAATGTCGTAAGCTGCCTGCTTTTTGGCAAGCGCGTCGCCGCTCATCGGTACGGCGTTGTCCTTGATGCCGACGGCAAACATCGGCATGGAGACCTCTAACTTTTTGGAGACGAATTCTTTGTATATGCCGGCAGGCTCGTCCGGATAAAGACGCTTTACTTCCGGCTTTTCGGAAACCGGCAGCAGCCTGTCGCAGATTTCCTCAACCTTTCGGGGATCGATGTCGCCGCATACGCAAAGCAGCATGTTGTGCGGATTGTAGAATGCCCGATAGGCAGCATGAAGAAGCTCCGGCGTGATTTCGGCAATGGTTTCGGTGGTGCCGGCCGTGTCGATGCGGACGGTGTTTGCGTGGTATAAGCCGGTTAACATCCCGAAATACAGCTGCCAGGCGGGATTGTCGTCATACATCCGGATCTCTTGACCGATAATGCCCATTTCCTTTTGCACGGTCGCGTCGGTAAAGAACGGATGTGACACGAAATCGAGTAATATCTCGAGTGATTCGTAAAAATTTGAGGTCGCCGAAAACAGATAACACGTCCGCTCAAAGGTGGTGTAGGCGTTGGCGTTGGCACCGGTCTTGGCAAAGCGCAAAAATGCGTCGGTACCGTCCTCTTGCTCAAACATTTTGTGCTCGAGAAAGTGTGCGATACCATCCGGCAGAACGATTTCCTTGCCGTCTGAGACAAAACGGTTGTCGATCGAGCCGAATTTGGTGCCGAAAATGGCGTAGGACGTGGACATCTTTTTGGGAACGACGTATACGCCGAGTCCGCTTTTATGCTGTATATAATCGTATTTCTCGCCGATTTCTTTGTTTTCTTTGCAAATCATGGTTATGCCTCCTCGCTGTTGCCCGTGTTTCCCGTGCCTTTGATGAAATACACCGTATCGAGCGAAACCTTTTCGGCGGCGGCTCGGATCTCATCGGCGGTGACCGCACGGATTTTTTCCATGGTATCCTCCGGCGTGCCGTTATTTCCGAAAATCACGCGGGACAAATACCATAAGCACAGCGCACCCGCACTGTCGTCAAGCTCCTTGTAGGCGTTGCACAGAGACAGCTTTGCCTCGGCAATGTCGTCGTCGGAAAAATCGCCGGCTTTCATGGCGTCTAACTGTTCCAAGATCGCATTTTTGGCTTTTTCGCGGTTTTCCGGCTCAATGCCGCTGGAAATGAACAGTGCGCTCATAAACATATCCGGCATGGAACGGCAGTAATAACATAAACTCATGGCCTCGCGCACATTCATAAACAGCTTGCTGTTCGCCGAGCCGCCGAACATTTCGTTAAAAACGCTGAATGCAGCCGCGTCGGGTGCATTGACGTTGACACCGCCCATGCGAAGTCCCATGACGAGCTTGCCCTGTGCGACCGGCATTTCGTCGGTCACCTCGGTCACTTCGTCGGGTTCGCCGTCCAAAAAAGCACGCGTCGGGAAAGAGGTCTTGCGGTGTGCGCAAAAGGGAACACGGCTCTTGACGATTTCGGCAAGCACCTGCGCGTCGCATTCGCCGTTGAAGAAGACTTCGATCGGTGCCGTTTCCGCAATCTGTCTGTAGCGTTCACAGATCTGCTTGGAGGTTGCCGCACGAACCTCTTCGACGGTTCCGAGTTCGGAAATTCCATACGGACGTGCGCCGAACATGATCTCGGTGCAGCGTTCCTTGGCGTAGGCGGCTTTGTTGTTGATTTTGGCGCCGATGGCGTTGATGAGGTCGGCCTTTTCACCGGCGACATAGCTTTCGCGAAACACGCCGTTTTCGATAAGCGGGTCAAACAGAATATCAAACAGCAGTGTGCTGACACTGTTCAAAAGGTTCTCACCCTTGTCCGGCAAAAATCTGTCCTTGACAAAATCGGCGGAAAAGCCGACAATTAAGCTTTCGGCGCGTTTGACATAGACGGCGGAAATGTCGGAAGCGTACAGATATTCGAGCCGTTCAGAAATAGCGGCCATGTCCGGATAGGCTTTGCAGCCGCGGGACAGCACCTTCGGGACAAGGGCGGTCAAATGCGCATTTTCTTTTTCGAGCGGAACGACAAAGCAAACGGAAAGAAAGTTGGTCTTAAACTTTTCGGAAGGCAGCAAATTCAGATGGACGCCTTCGGAAATTTTGATTCTTTGCATGAAAATTTCCTCTTTCTGTGTGAAATCGGTTTTCTGCGGCCAAAGTCAGACGGCGGCCGCAAAATTATATCATTGTATATTATACCTCTTTTTGTGCGCTATGTAAAGGGATATTTTTAATAAATAGGAAATTTTGTCCGGAAAGCGACAAAAAATGCGGCTTGTCCGAAAACAAACCGCATGTACAGGTATTGAAAAAACGAAATTCTGTTAAAGTCCGAGCATGGCGGCACCGATGATGCCGGCATCGTTGCCGAGCTTTGCAATGCGAAGTTCGGTCTTGATCTTGTTGTTACGCGTGTACTGCTCGGTGTTAACAATGGCGTTTAACGGATCAAGCAAATAGTTTTTCTCGTTGCAGATACCGCCGCCGATGACCAAAACCTCCGGCTGAAAAATGTTGATGATATTGGTAATGCCCATGGCAAGATCATAGATGTATTCGTCCACGACCTCTTTGGCAGCCTTGTCGCCCTTGCGCATGGCGTCAAAAGCGGTTCTGCCGCTGACCTTGCCGTCTTTTTCCACCATTTCGTGCATTATGGTGTCTTTGGTGGAGGCGAGCTTGTCCTTGGTCATGTTGATAAGACCGGTAGCCGAGCTGTAAGCCTCCCAGCAGCCTTTTCTGCCGCAGGAGCAGGGCTTTCCGTTTAACTCAATGACGATGTGACCGAGCTCCGCACCGGCATGATTGAAGCCGCTGTAAACCTTGTTGTCGATGATAATGCCGCCGCCGAGACCCGTGCCGAGCGTGATCATAACGGAATTTTTGAAGCCTTTTGCCGCGCCGCAGGCTGCTTCGCCTTTGGCTGCTGCGTTGGCGTCATTCTCAATGAGAACCTTTTTCACGCCCAAAAACTCTTGAAGCTTTGCGGCAAGCGGATAGTTTAAAAAGGGCAGGTTGTTGGCATAGGTCACAATGCCCGTGTCGCTGTCGGCTGTGCCGGGTGTTGCGATGCCGGCATATTCAATGTCGGATACCGAAAGCCCCTCTTCGGCAATGAGTTTTTTGCAAAGCTCAGCCATGTCCTTGATGATGAGATCCGCTTCGCGGTTGGCACCGGTAGGAACGCTGCCTTTGCGCAAAAGCTCTCCGTTTTTGTTGACAATACCGACGGCAATGTTTGTGCCGCCGAGATCCACGCCGATATAATACATAGTCGTGTACTCCTTTGTAATGTTTGTTATTTATCTTAATGAGTCGTCAAACTGACCCATAAGCTTCTTGTTGAATTCGACAGCCGTGTTGTAGCCCATCTTCTTCTGTCGGTTGTTCATGGCGGCAATTTCAATAATGACGGCAAGATTCCGGCCGGGCTTGACGGGAACGGTGATGGACGGAACGTCAATGCCCATCAGGTTGGTATATTCGGAATCGAGTCCGACGCGCTCATAGAATTTTCCCTGCTGCCACGGTTCGAGATTGATGACAAGGTCGATCTTTTCGGTTAACTTGACCGCACCCATACCGAATATGCGGCGCACATCCACAATGCCGATGCCGCGCAGCTCCACATAGTGCCGGATAAGCTCCGGCGCTGAGCCGACCAAGGTTTTTGCGGAAACCTTTTTGATTTCCACCGCGTCGTCGGCAATTAACCGATGACCGCGCTTGACAAGCTCAATGGCGGTCTCGCTTTTGCCGATGCCGCTGTCGCCGAGCATTAGGATGCCTTCGCCGTAGCATTCGACAAGCACGCCGTGCCGTGTCATGCGGTCGGCAAGGCTGACATTGAGAGACGCGATTAAGCTTCCCATAAAATTGGAGGTAGTGTCTTGCGTGCGAAGCACCGGTGTTTCGAATTTTTCGGCCGCAAGGCGGAATTCATCGAACACATCGAGACCTGAGGTGATGATAAGGGCTGCAATGTGTTTGCTCATGAAGGTGTCGATAGCGACCTTGCGCTGCGGCGGCGTTAAGCCTAACAGATAGTGGTATTCCACCTTGCCGACGATCTGGATGCGAAGCGGATCAAAGTGATCAAAGAAGCCGGCAAGCTGCAAGCCGGGACGGTTGACCTCCTTGCGATCCAACAGGATCGGCGACGGCTTTTCGGGGTAATAAATCTTTTCAAGCTGTAATTCATCGATAACCGATTCTAAGGAAACGGTGTAGGTCTCCGACATAACCTTGGTTCATCCTTTCTGCCCGATGTGAGATATACGCTTATTATACACTGTAAAAAGCGGTTTTGTCAACATTTCCCGAAAAAAAGATAAAAAACGCCGGTTTTTGCGGCTTGCGGAAATTTTATGAGCCGCTTGTGAGCCGATCGACAGCAAAAAAGTTGTGAAACCAGTTGTCGGGTGCATCGGCTTCTGTCTCCGAGATTTTGTAAATGTCGCTTTCGCCGACCTCTACAAGATCGGTGGTCACCTGCACGACCTTGACCCGGTCGCCGGTATGTAAAACGATGTTTCCTGCCGAAACGCAGGTGTCGTCGATATAGCTGGTCTTCTTTTTGCTGCCGTTGACGTAGATATGGCTGTATTCGTTGAAGCCCTCGCCGTATACGAATATGTTGTTGCTAATGTGGGAGATGTTCGAAACGGTGATGGGGCGGTAGCCGTAGCGGATGTTGGTCGGCAGATAGCGGTCAGCGCCGCCGAAGATCTTTTTTCCGCCGTAAAGAAGGTCGTATTGCAGCAAGTGCAGCTCGGCGGAGTAATCGATGCCGGTGTTGTAATACTTTTGATGCAGACGGTTGATGTAGCCGCTTTCAAAGCCGAACATACGCATGATGTAGGACGAAAGCTCAAAGGAATGCATATCCGGTGCCTCTTTTTCGGGCAGCTCGAAATTCGACCAGATCACAAACCGCGTCTGATAGAGGTTGCCGTCCTTAAGCTTCCAGTTTTCGAGTGTAAAGGGCGGCAGATGGTCACCGTACATGATAATGACGGTCGGCTCATCGCTTACGGCAAAGGTGCTGACAAGAGAACCCAAAAAAGCGTCCATATCGTGTATCTGATTGATCCAATAGTCCACGCCGGGCTTTTCGGGATCGGCTTCGTTGCCGGTCACTAAGATGTGTGCCGGATGATCGGCGGGGAACAGCGAGTTGAATTCTTCGGCACTCGTGGGATATTTGCCGTGCCCTTGAACGGAGATGGCGTAGACGAGGTCGGCACGGTTTGGTGTGGAGGCCGTCACACCCATGAGCTCATCGGTGAGCATCGCATCTTTCGCCCAACCGCGTTCGTTGCGGCGGATATTGCGCATATTTTCGATGGAGGTGAAGGTGTCAAAGCCGAGATTCGGGAAAACCTTGTGCCGGTCGTAGAAAGAGCCGGTGTGATTGTGCATGGCGTGCGCCGCATAGCCGTAATCCTTTAAGTCGTAGGCGACCGATTCGCAGGTTTTATCCTGCAAGACCGATAAGTACGGATATTCCGCCACGCCGAAGTAATCGAGATCCATGCCGGTGATGACTTCAAATTCGGTGTTGGCCGTGCCTGCGCCGATGGAGGGGACGGTCAATTTCCCGGACGGAAAATTCTCTTGCAGACTGTGAAAAACGGGGATCGGGTCTTCGTTGAAGGCAAGGCCGTCGATGACGGTCGGGTCGAAAAAGGATTCCAGCTGTAAAAAGATGATGTTCGGCGTTGCCTTGGACGGTGCGGCGGTGGTTTCATCCGGAATGTCCGGCTGCTGATCGGGAACCGTATTGGCGTTTTCACCGAGTGAATGCTTCAGGGTTTCGAGCGATTCGTCGGAATAATTGTCGGGCCTGTCGATACCGCGGTCAACCACCGAGCAGAGAAAGGAAAACGTGAAGCCGTATTCCTTGTACGCGGTCGGAAGGTCGGAAAAATGCGCGGTAATGACGGATCCGGAATATAAGAAGACCGCACTGACCGTTGCGCAGCAGATGATGGCAAACGCCGGCAGGGAAAAGCTGTTGTCGCGTTCGGAGCGTTTTCCCTTAAAGAACGTAAACGCCAAGAGGAATAAGCCGAGCAAAATCAAAAGCACCACAAGTATCTGTTCAAAGATATTCAAATAGATGGTGACTACGCCGAAAGCGGATTTGATGATGCGGAAATCCGGCGCATTGAGCGGTGTGTTGCGGGACAGGAGAACGACGTAGTTTGTGATGGCGAGTGTCAGGAAAAAAACGTTTAGCACGGTGAAGCCGAACAGACGTCGCTTGATGACAAGCAGCACCGAAAAGAAGGCGAAAATGATGAGCGTGTTGAAAGCAAAAACAAGCGGTTGCGAAAAGATGTGAAGAAAACCGAGAAGAAGGTTTTTGCGCAAGCTGGATTCAAGCAAATAATTCAAAAAAACCGACCACAGGGCAAGAAAACAAAGCAAGCGTTTTTTGGCATTCAAAAGCGCATAAAAGCTGTCTAAGGCATGAGCAAAAAACGTATATGCTTTTCCGTGCGGCTTTTGGGTTGCCGTGTTTTCGGACGGAGCTGCACCGTTTTGCGGCTTGCTTTTAACGGGAGCGGATGGTTGTTTTTTCATGGATTCTCGGTTCCTCCGTTTCGATCGTTTGGATCGTTTCGATGAAATGCGTGTTTTTATCGGAAAAACTCCGGACAAAAGACAAAAGCACAAGGTCGTACCCTGTGCTTTTTTTCAAGTTTGACCTTGATTTGTCTGTTATTTTTCAGCTGCGACATCTGCGTCTGAATTTTCACCGTTATCGGCAACGTCTGCATTTTCACCGTTGTCGGCAACGTCTGCGTTTTCATCGTTGTCCGAAGGCTGTTCGGTCTGCGTATCATTCGACGGAATGGTCTGTGTATACGGATTCTGTGCCGGCTGGATGACATAGAGCACCAGAACGAGTATAACGAAAATGATGGTCACGACGGTGGTAAGCTTGTTGAACAAAGCATCTAAGGTCTTGCCTTTCTGCTTGCCGAAGAAGGTTTCCGCACCGCCGGCGATCGAACCGGAAAGACGATGATCCTTACTGCTCTGCATAAGAACGGAGATAATAAGGAAGATCCCCATAATAATCAATAATACACCGATAACTGTGATAGCTGTTTCCATTTGAATTCCTCCGATGAAATTTTTATCTTATTGTAAAGCAACGTGCACATTATAGCATACATTTCCCGAAAAAACAAGTGTTTTTTGAAAAAAACTTATAATTTACACATTTTTCTTCAAAAAAAGCCGAAAAAGCAGCCAAAATCACCGCCTGTCAGCGAAACCGGATGATTTTCGCACACGTTTTGAAATTCCGTTCGCAAAAGGTCGGATCGAGTTCGGCGATGCTTTTGGTGGGACAGGGCGGTGCGTCGCTGTCGGAAAGCTGCTTTTCAAAAATGGAAACCGAATGCCAGCGGCCGAGCTTATAGCCGGCCTTTTTGACGGTTCCGACCTTTTCAAAGCCGAAGGCGTTGTGAAAGGCTTCGCTGACGCTGTTGGAGGAGGTGACAAGAGCCAGAACCTTGCGGTATTCTTGGGCTTTTAATAAAGAAAGAATGGCAAGATACAGAGCAGAGGCGATGTTGCAGCGCTGGTATTCGTTGCTTATGTAGACATAAAGACAGGTGTTCCAGGAAAAGGCCGCACCGAATTTTTGATTGACAGCATAGGCGTAACCGGCAATTTTTCCGTCGGCTTCGCACACCAAAAACGGCAGCGACGCCGCATTTGCCGCAATACGGCGTTTGAAATCGTATACACGCGGCACAGTGGTTTCAAACGTAACGGGAGAGGAAATGACGTAGGGCGCATAAATCGAGAGAATCGCTTCCGCATCGTCCGGAGAAGCGAAACGGATGGTTGCCGGCATAGAATCAGTCCTTTATATATAGGTAATGTTTGCTGTGATACCACAACAGCCTATGCGTTTGCACGGAAAAACAGACGTGCTTTTTCTGCATATAGTATAACACAGTTTTGGCTTTCGGTCAATGCCGTTCACCGAAAAATCACGTACCGTCACAGAAATATCGGAGAGCGTGCGTATGCAAAAAAGCGAGAATTAACGAGAAAACCCGCTGTTTTTTTAAACTGAATACAAAAATCGCGGAAAAGAAATACAAAGAAAAAAGAAGAAAAACGGAGAATATAAGATTTTTACTATATAAATTTTGTTTTTGCGAAAAAACGCTTGACTTTTTCGGAAAAACTGGTATAATATCCTTTGCTTGAATAAACGAGTATCATTTTAGGAGGATTTAACTATGTCTACATTTATGGCACAGGCAGATAAAGTAGAACGCAAGTGGTATGTCATCGACGCCGCCGGTGTTCCGCTCGGAAAAACTGCCGTCAAGGCTGCCGACATTCTTCGCGGCAAGCACAGACCCGAATTCACTCCGCACGTGGATTGCGGCGAATTCGTCATCATTATCAACACCGATAAGGCCGTTCTTACCGGCAAGAAACTTGAACAGAAGGTTTATTACCATCATTCCGGCTACATCAGCGGTTTGAAGGCTGTTAACTATAAGGAGCTCATGGAAAAGGATTCCGCAAAGGCTATGATGCTTGCAGTCAAGGGTATGCTCCCGAAGAATTCCATCGGTGCCAAGAGCCTTACCAGACTCAAGCTCTACACCGGCAGCGAACATGACAACGCGGCGCAAAAGCCGATCGTTCTTGCATAAGGGAGGTAAACGGATATGTATACAAGTGCAAAGCCTTATTTCTACGGAACCGGCAGAAGAAAGAGCTCCGTTGCCCGTGTAAGAATTATGCAGGGAACCGGTGTTATCACCATCAACGGCCGTTCGCTCGATGACTATTTCGGTCTTGAAACCTTAAAGCTTATCGTCCGTCAGCCGTTTGAAGCTACCAAAACGCTCGGTGCATTTGATGTTATCTGCACCGTAACCGGCGGCGGTGTTTCCGGTCAGGCCGGCGCAATCCGTCACGGTGTTGCAAGAGCACTTCTTCAGGCAGACGAAAACAATCGTCCTGTTCTCAAGAAGGCAGGCTTCTTAACGAGAGACCCTCGTATGAAGGAAAGAAAGAAGTACGGTTTGAAGGCAGCTCGCCGCGCACCGCAGTTCTCGAAGAGATAACTACTCGGTTGTCCATACAAGCCCGGATTTCTTTCCGGGCTTGCTTTTTACACCACGACTGCGCCAGTCTTTCGGCATAACTGCTTGACTGTATCCTGTATGGAGGAAATTGTATGCCTATTCAAAACAGTTACCGAAAATCGTCGTTTGACCGCTATTTGTTTGAAATCTGCGTGGCGGTTGAATTGCTTATGTCCTTTTCCTTTTTGGGATATCTCCATTTTCCGTCTATGTCCGTGACAATCGCGTATATTCCGATTTTGATTGCCGGCTGCTGCTTCGGCGTGCTTCCGGCGACGGTCACGGGTTTTGCTTTCGGCCTTGCCGGATTATATAAAGCATCGGCTTCGTATATTCTGCAGACCGATATTGTTTTTTCACCGTTTTACAGCGGCAAGCCGGTGGAAAGCTTGCTTTTGAGCATCGGGATGCGGACGCTGTACGGATTTGTTATCGGAATCGCTTATGCTTGGGCGAAAAGACGCAAACATCATCCGTTTTTGTGGATGTGTGCCGTGTCGGCCGTGGCTCCGTTTTTGCATACGTTGTTTGTCTTTTCCGGCTACGGGTTTTTGTTCCCGGAGCTTGGATATAACTGGAAGAATTCCTTTGTTTCGCCTTTCGGACACCTTTTGCTTGCCGCTCTTTGCGTGATTGTTACGGGTGTTGTATGGAAGCTTTATTCGGGCAAGGCGGCGGCACGTTTGCGCGGCGTACTCCGCAGTGCCGAAAGTACGCCATACGTTGTACGGCACATGACACACCAGGTGATCCTTTCCGGACTCGCCGCGTTTGCTTTAACCTTTGTGGCGGCTGTCTATTTTTCGGAACGTACCGCCTTTATGCTGCAGCAACGGGATGTTGAGGTATCTTCGGCTATATCGCTTGACCTTATGCTCTTGCAGCTGCAGTTTGTGTTTGCTATATTGGCGCTGCTTTACATTGTGCTCGTGATACTTCTTATCCTGTCCAAACGGACGGCCTACCGCTCCTTCATCAGCGAAATGGATGATTTGACCGGTGTTATGGGGCGCCGTATGTTCTGGGAATACTTTGACAAACAGCAAGAAAAGTATAAAGCAGACTCCGATTCCCACAAAAGCGGTTGGCTGCTGCTGGTCGATGTCGATTACTTCAAGAAAATCAACGATACCTTCGGACATCTGACCGGCGACCGTGTGCTGCAGGAATTTGCCGCAGCATTGAAAGATGCGTTTGCAGCAAGCGGCATTGTCGCCAGAATCGGCGGCGACGAGTTTGTCGTGCTTGTGGAGAAACCGTTATCCGCCAAAGATGTCACACAGTGCGCGGAAAGCTTTATGCGGAAAATTTCCGGCATTCTTGCGGAATCGTCGTACACGGTGACTGCCAGTATCGGCGGCTGCCGGGTGAATGAGTTTTCGCAGAAGCAGAAACTGTTGGAGGCGGCTGATGCGAGACTGTATGAAGCGAAGCAGAGCGGCCGCGCACAGGTGAAGCTTTCGGATATTTCCGATAACCGATGATTAAAGTAAAAAAAGAAGCTTTGACGGCTTCTTTTTTTACGCATTCTGTTTTACTCATTTGCAAGAATCCAGTCAAGCAAATCGTCGTAACTCATTTCGCCGGCTGCTACAGCTAAACCGACACGTGCCACGTCATCGACTGTGGGGGATATCTTAACACCGTTTGTTTCAAGAAAGGTTAGCAATACATACATACCGATTCGTTTATTTCCGTCAACAAAGGCGTGATTGGAGATTAAGGCGTAGCCGATTCGCGCACCTTTTTCTTCTTTTGTAGGGTATAGTTCTTTTCCGTCAAAGGTTTGAAAAGCTGATTCGAGTGCACTGTCTAAAAGCCGACTATCGCGGATGTTCGGGTCACCGCCGGTTTCTTCCGTAATCAGTTTGTGAAGAAGGAGAACCTTTTCCTTGCTGAATTTTATCATTTTGCCAACTCCTCAAAGGCCTTGCGGTATTTTTTCAAAATCCGATTGGCAACGAAATCAATTTTTTCATCATCGGTCATTTCAATGGAATTGTTGTTTTCGATATCAATCAACTTGTATTTCGGTTTATTATTCTTAAAAATATAGACCTCGCCGGATTGGTCAACTTTCCGTGCCACTTTTGAAAAGTTTTGATTGGCTTCCGCAATGGAAACGATTTTATTCATATCAATATTCATGCGTGTGCCTCCTTTACATGTATATTATACACAAATCTTAGGATGTTGTCAAGCAAGGCTGTAAAAAACGGTGTGAAGCCGGCAAGCTTCACACCGCAAAACACTAATTAAACCGGAAAACCTTCCGGGCAATGGAATACACTGTCACCGAAAAATGCCGTCCCAAAAGCATCAGCGCACACATGGTGGTGTAGCGTAATTTCCGGTAGGTACGCAAGTCTTTTGCTTTTATGTACGCCCAAAGGTCTTTTGCTTTTCGGAAATTTTCCTCTGTGCCCGATTTGTACAGAAAAATCGAGGAAATGCAAACCATTAACGCCATTTCGTGCATCATGTACGAATATAAGCGGCGGCTTTGCTTTTTCACTTGGTTCAAATCGTGACAGTCAAGCATCAGGCGCGTCACGAGAAGCTGTTGATCGATGCGCTTGATGACGTTCTGCTCGGTGACCGATTGGTCGGCGCGTCCGATAAAATACAGATACAGATCGAGGTTCATGTAGTACAGCGTTTTCACAAACGGAAACGGCTGATACATATATAAATTGTCCACGTAAAACGTGTGCTTGGGGAGCGTAATGCCGCAGCCGCGCAAAAATTCCGTCCGGTAGATGACCGAATGCATCATGAGATATTGGGTGACCAAAAAGCGGTGCGTGTCATCCCAGGTAATCATCTTTTCTTCGGGGAAGACGTTGTTGTAGCGCATGACCTTGCGTTCCGAGCCGTCCCAATGGTCGTAAACGTAGTTGCAGACATACATATCCACCGTTTTGTTTTCGGCGACATGCTCGCGCATTCGGCATAACAGCCTTTGCAAAGCCTCTTTATCCAGCCGGTCATCCGAATCGACCACTTTGTAGAACAAGCCCGATGCGTGGCGCAGACCTTGGTTGACGCCTTCGCCGTGACCGCCGTTCTCTTGGTGAATTACGCGGATTTTTTCGGGATATTTTGCGGCATAGCTGTCGGCAATTTCCGGTGTGCGGTCGGTCGAGCCGTCGTCGATCAAAATGATCTCGGTGTCGTCGCCGGCCTCTAAAAGCGAATCGATACATTTGTCCATATACGCTGCCGAATTGTAGCAGGGAATGGCAAAGGTGAGAAGTATTTGGCCGTTTGGCAAAGCCATCAGTCCTTTTTCAGGTTATAGACAGGCATACGGGGTATGCAATGCGCATTTGCCGCTGCCATGGCGCGCGCGGCGGCGGCATCCATGTTGTAATAGCGGTATTCGGCAAGCCGTCCGACAAGAACCAAGTTTTTATAGGCGGCAAGAGATGCGGCATACCGTGCATAAACAGCGGCACTTTCGGGAGAAGCAACCGGATAATAGGGGATATCACCGTTTGCAAAATCGCACGCTTTGGCGTATTCCTTCAAGATGATCGTACGCGGCGCGTGTTCGAGCGTCATGTGCTTGAACTCGGTGATGCGCGTGTATGGCATATCCACCGTGTAATTGACCGTGCCGCAGGGTTGGAAATACGGCGCATCGTGCGTTTCGAACGCAAGGTCAAGCGAACGATAGGGCAGTGCGCCGTAACGGCAGCCGAGAAGCACATCCGGAACGCCGGTGTATACAAAAACGCCTTCAAACGGCGTTTCGCCGATATACAGCTTTTTGTCTTCTTCCGAAAGCCGGACCACGTCCAAGGCGTCGGTCTGCGTTAAAAGCTTGATGTTTTCATGTGTCGCCATGCGCGTAAGCAGCGCAGTATAGCCGTCGGCCGGCAAGCCCTGATACCGGTCGGTAAAATAGCGGCCGTCGTGCGAAAGCCGGATGGGAACGCGTGCGGTGGTGGCAGGATCGATATCCTCCGGCTTTTTGCCCCATTGCTTGACCGTGTAGGTCTCGAAAATGCTGCGGTAGATATAATCGCCGAGTGCGCGCAGGTCGCCTTCGTCGGTCTTTAACAAATCCAAAATGGAAACACTTGTGTTTTCACCGTACCGAAGAAGCAGCTTGTGTTCTAAAGCTTTCGCTTCTTCCTCCGGAAACGCGAGCCGCAGCGAATCCAAATTGAAGGGGACCGGCAGCAGCGCTCCGTGAACGTTGGCAAGCACCTTGTGCTCATAGCCGTTCCAGTCGGTAAAGCGGGAGAGAAATTCAAAAACTTCACGGTTGTTGGTATGGAAAATGTGCGGTCCGTACCGATGGATGGTCAGTCCCGTTTCCGCATCTTTTTCGTCATAAGCGTTGCCGCCGAGGTGCGTGCGTTTTTCGAGCACCAAAACGCGGCAGCCGTTTTCGGCAAAAATGCGTGCCGCCACCAAGCCGGAAAAACCGGCTCCGGCGACAATTACATCAGGCTTGTAAGCCAGAATCTCCGTATATCCGATCATGACGCACCTCTATATGCCGCTTCGGATGAGCGAAGCGTTGAGCGAATCAAGGACCTTTTCGCTTTCATACGGATTGTCGGGAATGACAAGCTTTTTATACTTCGGTTTTTCGGATAAGAATTCGCCGAGGGCTTTTTTCATATCCTCATAGGTGTAAAACGCGCCGATGACGCTGACGGAAATGTCGCTCACCTCAATGGTCATGCCGGCAAGGTCGCTGATCTCGGAGGAATCGTCCTCGGCGAGCACGGAAAGCACCGAAAGGGAGGCTTCGATTTGCTCGAAATCCTTGTCGGCACTCAAATACATATCCGCCGTGTCGCGCACCTCGTCGATGAACCAGGCGGCAAGACCGCAGGGCTTTTCGGCATGAGCGACGGTAATCATTTCTTCGGCATCACTTAGCACATCAAGTATTGCGTAAACCATGCTTATTTGGCTTCCGGTGCATTGTAGTGGCCGTAGGTTTGATAAACGCCGCGCGGCTCGGCTGCCCATACGATGGCGTTTTCAATTACGCGCTGGACGTTTTTGTCGTAGAAGGTCGGGAAGGATTCATGACCGGGACGGAAATAGAAAATGCGTCCGTTGCCGCGCGTGAAGGTCACGCCGCTGCGGAACACTTCGCCGCCGGAGAACCAGCTGGTGAAGACCACTTCGTCGGGCTTTGCAATGTCAAAATGCTCGCCATAGGTCTCTTCATGCTCCAGTTCAAAATATTCGGGCAGACCGGCAGCGATCGGATGCGAGGGAGCCGTGACCCAAAGGCGTTCCTTGTCGCCGCTTTCGCGCCATTTTAAGTTGCAGCCGGTGCCGTTGAGCTTTTTGAAGATTTTGGAGAAGTGACCGGAGTGCAGCGCGATAAGCCCCATACCTTGCAGAACGCGCTCGAAAACGCGTTCAACAACCGCATCGTCCACCAAATGATGTGCGCAGTGTCCCCACCAGAGAAGCACATCGGTGTCGTCGAGCACCTCTTGCGTGAGGCCGTGTTCCGGTTCGTGAAGCGTGGCTGTGCGCACGGTAAATCTGCCGTCGGCATCGAGAAATTCTTTGATGGCCATATGCATGCCGTTCGGATAAACGGCCTTGACGTTTTCATGCTCCACTTCGTGAATGAATTCGTTGAATATTGTCACTTTAATCATGATTTTTGTCTTCCTTTCTTGGTTCGTCCCATAGGTTGCCGGTTTTTGAAAACACGCTGCAGAGACTTAACCATATTATAATACAACACGAACGGCTATATGTTAATAAACTGTTACTTTATGCGCCGATTTACGGTTTACCGCCCGAAAAAAGAAAAACAGCCATCGTTTGGATGGCTGTTGCAGTCAAGAATTGACGCGAACGAAAAACGGTTCGAAATTAAACGGTTCCGAACAGATCGCCCGTATCGATGATGACGTCACTTCCGACAAGAATGTCTTCGGAAGCGGTGAATACCGTGATTTTTACAGACGGAGCTTCGTATGCTTTTTTCATTGTGAATTTCCCCCTAAAATATATTTTTACTGCATACCCATATAACTTACAAGTGTATGGTATCACAAAAAAACGGTTTTGTCAATACTTTTTTTGTGAAAAAAGCCAAATATGCAAAAAAATCCGTGCCGCCTGCTTTGAAAGCCGTGCTTTTGAAAGTTTTGTGGCGCAAAATGTCAAATCGGCTGCCTGCCGTTTTTTAACGGAACGACCTCACATACCGTCAAGACCCGATCCTTGACGTGAAAACGGATATCATATCCGGCAAAGGACACACCATAGCGGCGTTCGTCGTCGTGATAGGCCGGCCGCGGATCCTCGGCAAGCACGGCAAGCGCGGCTTTTCGCTTGCTTTCCGGAAGCTTTGCCGCAAGCTCCGGCGGAAATACCACGGACAGCGTTTGATCCTTGACGCGTCCGGCAAAGCCTTCGCGCGCGTCGGGATGGCTGTCGGTGTAGGCAAGATACGGTTTGATGTCATAGATCGGCGTGTTGTCACGCAGATCCGCGCCGGATACCACTAAAACCGGTCCGTTTTCGGTGTGCTCCAATCTTTCAAGCCGCACGGAGGAAAGCCCGATCGGGTTGGGCCGAAACGGCGAACGCGTGGCGAAAACGCCCATGGTGCGGTTGCCGCCGAGCTTGGGCGGCGTGACGGTGGCTGAAAAGTGTCCGCGCTCTGTGCCTTCAAACGCCCATAACAGCCAGAGATAGTCGTAGCCCTCGATGCCGCGAAAAGCGTCCTCACTGCGGTATTCCGGCTCAAAGACGATGCGTCCGACAAGGTCAGCAATAAGGCCGCTTTGGCGGGGGATGCCGAACTTTTCGGGAAAATCGGTTCGGATGTGTGCAATAATTTTTAGTTCACTCATTGTTTTTCCGTTTCTTCTGCAAGCAGAATGATGGTTGTGTCGTCGGTTTAGGCTGTCCGAGAGTTTTTTTGAGAAGCTGCCTGCGCAAGGTTGTATTGGCGGTATCGCTAAGGTTCATTCGGATACCCTTTCAGTTTTGTTTCGCGATAGACGCTTGGAGAACAGCCGAGCTTTTTCTTGAACAGCCGGCTGAAATAGGCTTCGCTTTCAAAGCCGAGTGCTTCGGCAATATAAGTAAAGGAAACCTTTTCGCTTTCGAGCATTCGTTTGGCAAGCTCCAGCTTTCGGTCAATACGGTAGCTTGCCGGACTCTTCCCGGAGTATTCCTTGAACAGCTTGCGAAAATTGGCACTGCTGACGTGGCACATCTTCGCAAGCTCCTCCACCGAAAGCGAGCTTTGCGGATTTTTGCGCAAGTATTCGATTCCCGGCATGATGGGCGAAAACCGCTTGTTTCCAACCTCCAAGGAGCTTTCGCCGAGCAAGGAGAGCATTTCATAGATTCCGGCACGCAGGGCGCAGGGCGATTTGATCGGCGCTTCGCAGGCAAGCACCGTTTTTTCGGCAAGCTCGCGAAGTAAGACAAAGTTTGCGTTTTTGATGAGAAAAGGCGCATCGCCGAAGGTCAGCGGAATCTTTTGTGAAAACGCACGGAATTCGATGAGATAGGCGTCGGGATAGTCAGGTTCTTTGCCGTCCGAAAGGTTTAAGACCGCGTATTCGCTCTCTTCGGGCAGACAGACCGCGCTTCCGACCGGCGCAAAGAAAGAGCCGCCCGTTCCGGTATATTTTCCGGTCGCGCCGCAAAGAAGGATCAGCCCGTTTGCGCGGCGCGGATGCTCCATGCGGAATTCCGTTCCGGCACGCCATTTCTGCCGCATGGCAAAGAAATTCGTGATTTCAAAATCGAGCGTATACAGCTCGGAAAAGGTCGTTTTTCGGCAAAAGCCCATACGCTCACCTCTTAAAAATAAGTATAGCACGAAAAGCGGCACCTGTCAAGCAAAGTGTTTCGAAAAGTGCAAAAAAACGAATCGAAATGTCTATGGTAATTTGCCGCAGATGACGTATAATGAAAGGCGGCAAACAAGAAACGCGGAGGAAAGAAGCGTGTCTGAAAATTCATTTGAAATTCGTTATAATTTACAAAACGGCGGTGTGGAATCCATCGTAAATGCCGCCGACCCTTACGCCATGAACTGGCTTGGCGTGAACCATACCTGGGGCACGGTGAAAAATGCAAAGGTTGTGTCGGTCACACCGACCGAAAACGGCCTGTGTGCCGTATATGAAACGCTGTATCTTCGCATTACGGCAAACCGTGCGCTTTGCGGCGACACCTACCGCGAAACCTATACGCTCGAAAACCGCTTGGAGGGCGATGTTTTCTGCAATCGCGGCGACTTCGGCATATACGCGCCCTTTCGTGACAGCTATGCCAACGCGAAGATCTGCATGACCGAGCGGTGCAACACGCATATTTGGTGCGGCAGGAACACCTCCTACATAAACGCGGTCAAAATGGGGCTTTGCGACTTCGGACTCGGCCTTGTGCTGACCGAGGGCAGTCTTGATTCGTACAGCATTGACCGGATATTACACGTCGTAAACAGTCTCGGCGATCTCGGCAGCGACGACCGCGGCGATTTTATTCTGCACCCGACGCCGTTTCGCTTAAGACCCGGCGAAAGCATCAAGCTTTCATGGGAGCTGTTTTGGTATAAGGACAGTCATTTTCACGGGGAGCTGGAAAAAAGACAAGCTCTCATTTTGATCGATGCGGAAAATTTCACCGTCTTTTCAAATGAAAAAATAGCGTTTGCCGTCAACCATCCGAACGCTTCGGTTTTTCTTGACGGAAAGAATATTCCGGTCTGCGTCAAAGACGGCAAAACGCTTGTGTCGTTTTCGCCGGAACGCTTGGGCGATCATTTATTCACGGTGCGCGTGGGAGAAAATGAAACGATTACGCGCTTTTTCGTGCAGCTGCCGTTAAAGGAGCTGATTCGCCGCCGCGTGCATTTTATCATTGACAAGCAACAGTTCCAGGAAGAAGGCGATATGCTCGACGGCGCGTTTCTCATTTATGACAACGAGGAAAAATGCCCGGTGTTCGACTATGTGTTCACCGATTTCAATGCGTCGCGCGAGCGGCTGGTTATGGGGCTTTTGGTGGCAAAATACCTGCAATGGGTCAAGGACGACGAAGTGTACGGAAAATTCATGAAATACTATCGGTTCGTCACACGCGAGTTTTACGATGAGGAAACCGGCGAGGTGTACAACAACGTCGGCAAGCACACCGAGTTCAAACGGCTGTATAACGCGCCGTGGATGTCGGTGCTTGTGCTTGAAATGTACAACTTGACCGGCGACAAAGGGTATCTTGAAAAGATGTTTAAGCTGCTTTCGGTGTACTATTCCATCGGCGGAGAAAAGTTCTATCCAAACGGCCTTTCGGTGTACGAGAGCGTGGCGGCATTACGCAAAGCCGGTATGACCGACAAAGCCGACGCGCTTACTGCAATGTACAAAAAGCACGCCGAGACCATCCTAAAAAACAGCACCAATTATCCCGAACACGAGGTCAAATACGAGCAAACCATCGTCGCGCCGGCGGTAACGATCTTAAGTCAGTTGTATATGCTCACGGAGGATAAACGTCTGCTGGATGACGCCGGAAAGCATATAAGAATTCTCGAACGCTTCAACGGCAGCCAGCCGTCGCATTTCTTACATGACCAAGCCGTCCGGCACTGGGACGGCTATTGGTTCGGCAAGCGGCGGATGTACGGCGATACGTTTCCGCATACGGCATCCGTGCATACCTCAAACGCCTTTCTGCACTACGCCGCCGTGAGCGGAAATAAAGCGTACAAAACGCGTGCCTATGAAAGCGCACGCAATATGCTCTCCCTCTATCGTGAGGACGGAAGCGCGTCGTGCACCTATCTCTATCCGTTCTCGGTCAACGGCGTGAAAGGCGAGTTCTATGACCCGTATGCCAACGAGCAAGATGGTTTGTTATACTATTTCATCAAGTTCTACAATGCGCTTGCCGAAAGTCCGTCGGACAACGATGCGTGTATCCGCACCTTTGAAAAGTGAGGGACGGACGAACATGAACCGAACAAACAAAACGCATAGGTCCATGCTTCAAGACGCACTGTTTCCGCAGATCGTCCGCTTTTGTCTGCCGCTCATTGCCGCCAATCTCCTGCAGGTGGCATTCAATATGGCAGATACGGTCATTGTGGGACTTTCGAGCGAACCGGACGCGGTGGGAGCGGTCGGAACAACGACGGCGTTTATCAATTTGGTCGTCAATGTCTTTATCGGGTGCAGCGTCGGTGCAAAAGTGGTGATGGCGCGCGCGGTCGGTTCGAAAGAGAAAAAAGCCATGACCGAAACCATGCACACCGCCCTCGGCATGAGCGTGCTGTTAGGGCTTTTATGCGGTGTGATCGGCTTTGCCGTATCCGGCGCGGCACTTGCCTGTATGGGGAACACGGGACGGTTATATACGTTAGCACTTGTGTATACGCGCGTGTACTTTGTCGGCGTGCCGTTTGTGGCGGTCGTGAATTTTGCGTCGGCACTCTTTCATGCTGCCGGAAACACAAAAACACCGATGGTCATCCTTACGGCCGGCGGCGTGTTAAATGTGCTCTTAAATCTGTTGTTTGTCGTGGGCTTCCATCGGTCGGTGGAGGGCGTTGCGGCGGCAACCGTGCTTTCGAACGCGTTTTGCGCGGTGCTTTTGGTGCACCGGCTGACGCGTGACAGCTTTTTCGGCTTAAAGCTGGCGCAGATACGCTTACATAAAGCTGCGTTCGGAAAGATCCTTCACATCGGGCTTCCGGCCGGTGTGCAAAGTATGTTGTTTTCCGTGTCGCATATGCTCATTCAGTCGTCGGTGCTTGCGGTCAACAATGCCGCCGTTTCGGCTGACGCTGCCTTTGCACCGGTGGTCAAGGGCGTTTCCGCGGCAACCGGTATCGAGGGCTTTGCCAACATTGCGGTGAACGCGGTGGGGCAGGCGGCTTTATGCTTTGTCGGGCAGAACGTCGGCGCAGGCGACTATAAGCGCGTGCGCGAGGTGCGGCGCGCCTGTTATCTTATCGGCGTGTGCGCAGCCGTTCTGTTCGGCGGACTGCTGATTTTGCTTCGTGAGCCGCTTTTTGCGCTGTACGGCATCCGGAAAGCGGCGGAAGGTTCGTTAGAGCGCTTGGCGTATAACGCCGCCGAAACGCGGACGTTTGTCATGCTGGTTCCCTATGCCTTTCTTGCCTTGATGGAGGTCGGTTCGGGCACGATGCAGGGACTCGGAAGGGCAGTGACGGCGGCGTGTGTGTCGCTTGCCGGTTCGTGCGTGTTCCGCGTGGTATGGCTTCTTACGGTGTTTCCGAAAGCTCCGACACTTGTGTGCATCTTTGTTTCTTTTCCGCTGTCATGGCTTCTTACGGCTGCCGTGCATTTTATCTGCGCCGAGGTGATCTTAAAAAAGTGTGAAAAGCAACTGAATAAAGCTTGACAGCTTGCACGCGCTGTGTTATACTGACAAAAAAGTCAGACGGAATAAGCTTTTAAGGAGAGTTGTTTATGGTAAAATACGTTGATTATCAAATTAAAGACGGCGTTTCGGACAGAGACGAAGACATCGTGTGGAGCATAACCTACAAATACAATGCGAATGACACAGAATCTCCAAGAGTGCTGCTGATAGGCGATTCGATATGCAACGCATATCAGAATGCAGTGCGTGTACGGACGGGAACAAGGGTAAACATATCGTTTTGGGCAAGCTCCAAATGTATAACCCATAAGGATTATTTAAGAGAGCTTGACTATATTCTTGACGCGAATCCGTGTGAGCTTGTTTTTTTTAACAACGGCTTGCACAGCCTTAATACCGATACAAAATATTGGGAGAATGCCTATAGAGAGGTTGTGAGATTTATTGCAGATAAACTGCCGGACGCGAAGCTTACGGCGGTATTGAGCACACCTCTAAAAGAGGCGAAGCTTACGGAGCGTTCAAAGCAGCTTAACGATATAGTAAAAAAAGTATCGGCTGAAAATAATACGCCTGTTTTGGATCTGTTTGCTCCGATGGATGAGCTTGACCGAAATACATACTGGACGGATTGTTTTCATTTTAAAGCCGATGCAATAAGCATACAGGCAGATCTGATTACGAAGCATATCTTCGAATTGCTGCCGGACTGCAAAGAAAAAGTTGTGCAAAAATCAACACTTACAGGACCGGACGGCGCGCTGAAATAACACCGCGAGCATTGCTGTATCAGGATATTTCGTAACTTATGTGAGGAATTGCTATGACATTTTATTCAAACTATAAGGAATGCAGCTTTGCCGAAACGAACAGCTATCGCATTCTCGGACGCAGTGAAACAAGCGAAACCGGACTGCTTCTTCCGTGGAGCAACAGCGGTATCGAGTTTTCGTTCCGCGGTAACCGTGCCGAGATCCGCTTTGCGGACTATGCCGGTGCGGCACCGGTATATGTCAAGGTGTTTGCCGATAAGCGCGAAACCCGGTGCGGCTTATATGAGCTTGCCGATAAGCTGCTTGTCGATTTTGACCGCGATGCCGTGCACACCGTCAAGGTGCTTCGCATTTCCGAAGGCGCGGTGCCGCTTGTTTTCCGAAACGTGCGCGTGTACGGCAAAACGCCGGAATTTCTGCCGCCGCCTGCCGAAAAGCCGTTCAAGCTTGAATTTTTGGGCGATTCGATCACGGCCGGTTTTGGCGATATGGCATCGGCCGATAAAAACGAGTATGATACTTATGAGCAGGACAGCACCGAAACATATGCCTATCACACGGCAAAAAACCTTGACGCGGAGATCCGCACGGTCTGTATGAGCGGACAGGGCGTTTGGCACAGCTGCGGCGACCAAGTCGGCGTGCGGTTTGAAGAAATGTTCGATATGGTCACCTGGGGAAAAACCGGCTATGACCACACCTCGTGGCAGCCGGATGTGATGGTTCTCAACTGCGGAACAAACGATGTTCCCGGCGGCACGACCGAGGAGATCATGTACCGAGAGGGCTCAAAGCTGCTTGACAAGGTTCGCCGGGCGTATCCGAACGCCGTCATCATCTGGATGTACGGCATGATGAACGGCAAGTTCAAGAAGGTTTTGCAAAAGCTCATAGACGACCGCCGTCCGAATGACAAAAAGCTGTATTTTCTGCCGGTGGACGACATTTACGGAAAGAAAAACGAGGTTGGGGCGGTGGGACATCCCAACGTCAACGCCTCGGTGCGCGTTTCACGCAAGCTTGCCGCGTTTATCCGGAAAATAACCAACGTAAAGAAATAGCCAAATTGCAGAGAAACAGAAAACGACCGCAAACTCATGCCGGGTTTGCGGTCGTTTTCTATGCTTTTTGAACGCTTATTTGTATAACGGACCGTAATGCTCGCAGGCTCGGTAATCGGTCGAGGTCGAATCATCGCCTTTGCCGAAGCCGCTCCAGGCGTGCGGACGGTAAATCTTTTCCTCGCTCACGTTGTGAAGCGAAACCGGAATGCGGAGCATGGAAGCAAGCGTGATAAGATCCGCGCCGATGTGGCCGTGAACCGTCACACCATGGTTGGCTCCCCAGTTTGCCATGACCGAGTAAACGTCTGTAAAGGCGCCTTTTCCGGTGAGGGTCGGTGCAAACCAAGTAGTCGGCCAGGTCGGGTCGGTGCGCTTGTCAAGCTTTTGGTGAACATCCTCCGGCAGCACGACCGTCGTGCCTTCGGCGATCTGAAGCGTCGGGCCGACGCCGTCGATGAGGTTGACGCGCAGCATGGTCACCGGCATTTCGGCAAGCGTCTTGAAGTGGGACGAGAATCCGCCGCCGCGGAAATATTCATAGTCGGCACGGCACCAGTCGGTGGCGGCAAGGCAGGCGGAAATATCCGTATCGGTCATGTTCCACCATTCTTTTACCGTCCCGGCACCGGTTTCATCCTTGGAAGCGCCGGTGCAGTCCATGGCGGTCGCGCCGGAATTGATCAAATGAATGATGCCGTTCGCGGCGTTTCCGGTCAACTCTTTGCCGGTCACGCGTTTGACCGCTTCGGGCGACCAATAGGTGCGTACATCATGGAAGCAGGGTGCTTTGCCGGTGAGAAGGGAAGCAAAGAGCATGGCAATGCCGTTTAACGTGTCGTTTTCGGTTGCAAACGGGAAAGGCGGCTTTTTGCCGTTCCAGTCGAAGCTCGAAGCGAGAAGCGATTCGGTGAAATCACCGTTAGGCAGCCAGTCTGTCCACATTCTCTGACCCTGGAAGCCGCCGACGGCGGCATTTCTGCCGAGCGATTCTTCATGCCAGCCCATTGCGGCAAGCTTTGGATTGCCGTGGAGAATATCCTCGATAATGAGCGTGAACTTGGTGATGAATTCCCAGTCCTTGTCGGCCGGAATGACCTTCGATTTGGTGATGATCTCCGGGAACTTCTTTCCGGCGTTCTTGTCAAAGCCCTCTTTACAGTTGTCCTTGATCCACGCAAGCGCTTTTTCGTATTCGTCCTTGTCGTAGATCTCGAGCTTTACACGGCGAAGCACCTCGGTAAGATCCACCCATTCGGCGCGAAGTCCCAAATATTTCTGCATGAATTCCGCGTCGCAGAACGAACCGGCAATACCCATGGCAACGCCGCCGATGTTGACATAAGCCTTGTTTTTCATCTGTCCGACGGCAAGAGCTGCACGGGCAAAGCGAAGGATCTTTTCGGCGACATCCGCCGGAATGGTCGTATCAGAGGCATCCTGCACGTCATGACCGTAAATGGAAAAGGCCGGCAGTCCGCGCTGGGCGTGTGCTGCCATAACGGCAGCAAGATACACCGCACCCGGACGCTCCGTGCCGTTGAAGCCCCAAACGGCTTTGATGGTGGTCGGATCCAAATCCATGGTCTCACTGCCGTAGCACCAGCACGGCGTGACCGAAAGCGTGGCGACGACATTTTCCGACGCGAACTGCTCGGCAACCTTGGCCGCCTCCGCGCCGCCGCCGATGGTGGTGCAGCCGATGACGCATTTTGCCGGCGTTCCGTCGGCGTAGCGCAGCTTTGCACAAATCAGCTCTGCCGCCGCGCGCGCCATGTTCATGGTTTGCGTTTCAAGGCTTTCGCGCACACCGCCCCAACGACCGTCTATGACCGGGCGAATGCCGATTTTCGGGTAGTTACTCATGAAAAAAGCACCTCTTTCAAAATTTGTAGGATTTTCGGTCGGCGTTTTTGACAAAATGCCGACTGTTTCTTATTTACAGTTTATCATAAGCCACAAAAAAAGAAAATGCATTTTTTCGTTTGAAATATGTGTTTTTTCGTTTTTTGTTCTTTTGACGGCTTGCCTTTTGCCGTGCATTGATTTTTTTGTGAGTGCACCACGAAAAACGTGTTTTGCAAGACCGCAAATTGCTTTTTCGGACAAATGTTCCGTATTTTCGAGAAAAACATAAATATTTACGCAATTTTGCATAAGTGTTCATACTTTTTGCCGCAAAGATATTGAAATCGGCGGATAGTTGTTATATAATAATGGCAAGTGGAGCGAAAACCCTCAAAATGGATTGAAAATTCATAAAAGTGGAGCGACTGGCGATGCTTACAGCGTGAAAGAACGAAAAAACGCATGTCGCTGCAAAAGCTTCCGTAAATATCAAACAAAAAGAAGGGCAGGTGAACCGTTTGTTCTCCGGAAAAGCATATCATACCGTTGATGCCAAGGGCAGACTGTTCATCCCTGCCATGTACCGGGAAGAATTGGGTTCGAATTTTGTGGTTGCCAAGGGCTTCAGTGACCCGTATCTTATCATCTATCCGCAAAGCGAATGGGAAACATTGATTTCCAAAATCGATGCGCTCGGCATGGACAAAAACGCCCGCACCATCAAACGCTACATGATGATGAGCGCCAATCCCACCGAAATGGATGCCCAAGGACGCATCGTTCTTTCCAAGGAACACCGCGAGTTTGCCGGGCTTATCAAGGAAGTAACGGTTCTCGGTATGAATAACACCATCGAGCTTTGGGATACGGCTGCCTTAGAAGCCGAAACCGTGACGCCGCCGGACAACCTGGAAGAAATCCTCGGCATGCTCAAATAAACGGACGAACGGAGAATATCCATGCAGGAAAATTTCGGACACTATTCCGTGCTGCTTGAAGAAACCATCGAAAACCTGAATATTCGTCCGAACGGAACGTATGTGGATTGTACGCTTGGCGGGGCCGGACATTCGGAAGCAATATTGAAGCGTCTGACCGACGGCGGCAGACTTGTCGGCATCGACCGCGATTCCTATGCGCTTGAAAAGGCGGCGGAACGGTTGGCGCGGTTCGGTTCGCAGACGATTCTTGTGAAAGGCAATTTTTGTGACGCCGCTGATTTGCTTCGTGAAAAGGGTATCGAAACGATCGACGGCGTTGTGGCTGACCTCGGCGTTTCGTCGTTTCAGTTAGATAACGCCGACCGCGGCTTTTCGTATATGCACGATGCGCCGCTTGATATGCGTATGTCGCAGGGCGAGGGCTTGAGTGCGTATGACGTGGTCAACGGCTATGCGGAAAAAGAGCTGTCGCGCGTGATTTCGCTGTACGGCGAAGAACGCTTTGCCGGAAAAATTGCACGTGATATTGTGCGTGCGCGCGAGAAAGCACCGATAAAAACGACGTTTGAACTGTCCGAGCTTGTCAAAAACGCCATTCCGGCGAAAAACCGCAAAGACGGACCGCATCCTGCCAAACGAACCTTTCAGGCAATCCGCATTGAGGTCAACGGAGAATTGGATGTAATCCCGAAGATGATCGACGGGCTGTTTCCGCTTCTTTCGGTCGGCGGCCGTATGGCCATCATCACGTTTCATTCGCTTGAAGACCGTATTGTCAAACATGCATTTTTGGAATATACCAAAGGCTGTGAGTGCCCGCCGGATTTTCCGGTTTGTGTGTGCGGCAAAAAGCCGCGTGCCGAGGTGCTCACCAAAAAGCCGATTTTACCTTCGGAACAGGAACTGAACGAAAATCCGCGTTCCAGAAGCGCCAAATTGCGGGTGCTTGAAAAAATCCCGTGCGGCGGCTGACGGATATGCCGGATAACGGATAACGATAATAATTGAAAGGAAGAACGCAAAAATGACGTCGAATGTGGGAACGGAATACATAAATCTGAAACAGGCCAAATACAATAGAACCATGAGCCAAAGACGTGACACGGCTGCATCGCCGTCGCTCCGACCGCAAGCCGCAAACACTCAGAAAAATGCCGCTCTCGCAAAGGAACGTCCCTCTTGCGTCAAGCGTGCCGCTTCGGTGTCCGCATCCGGTACATATATGCATACCGTACGGAGCACTGCTCTTCCGAAGACCGGCGAAGGCCGCTATGATGACGGGCTTTGGTCGGATATTGCCGATTCCGTCGGCAAGGCCATTGCCGCCAAGCGCAAGGAAAAAGCACGCGCACGCGCCGGAGAAGCCAAATATGTGAAAAAAAGCGTCAAAGCCGCAACACCGCTTCCCATTTCGCTCATCGGCTACATGGTGGTGTTTGCCGCCATTGCGATGTTTTTGGTGCTCGGCAACACGCGTATCAACGAAGCAACGCTGCGTGCCGACGCTTTGAAAAGCTCGCTTTCCGCCGAAAAGGAACGCGCCGAGCTGCTGTCCTCGGCCTTAAGCGAACGCAAGGATATCGGCTATATCGAAGATTATGCCGAAAACGTTCTCGGCATGGTCAAATCGACCGATGTTGCCAAGCACTATGTACGTATTTCCGGTGAAGACAAAATAGCTGTCTGCGGCACAAATGTAGCCGTGAATACGGATAGTACGGACAATGCAGGCACTGCGGCGAACCGGATGGCAGGTTAACGCAAAGCAAAATCTTGGGAGGATGAAGTATGTTCGGCAAAGAGCTGAAAAAACCGCTGTTTGTGCGCGGCATGACCGTTATGGCGGTCTTCCTTCTCTTAGCGATGGCTTTGGGTGCAAGACTTTGGTATTTGCAGATGATTGAGGCCGATAAGTACAAAACCGGTGCATATGAGCAGTATACCACCGAAATTTCCATCAGTCCCAAACGCGGCACGATTTTTGACCGCAACATGACGCCTCTTGCCGTGAGCGATACCGTCGAAACCGTCTTTATTTCGCCGTATGAAATCGCTATGCAGAATGAAAACAAGGCGCCGGAAAAAACGGTCGATATCGCGGAGCAGAAAAACAAAATTGCCGATTTTCTTTCCGAAACCTTAGGTGTTGACCGCGCGGAAATCATCGAACGCATGGGACGCACCAAATCCAAATATCAAATCATTAAAAAGAAAGTGGAACGCGAAACTTGTGACAAGATCCGCGTTTTTATCAACGAAAATAAGATCGTCGGCATTCATCTGGAGGAGGATGTCAAGCGCTCGTATCCGTACGGCAACCTCGCAAGCCACGTCATCGGCTTTACCAACGCCGACAATGCCGGTGTCCTTGGCGTGGAATCCTATTATGAAAACTACTTAAAAGGCTCTTCGGGCAAAATCGTTACCGCCCAGAATGCCAAGGGCAAGGATATGCCCTATAAATATGAAAGCTATGTCGAAGCGGAAAACGGCATGGGCGTGGTATTGACCATCGATTGGCAGATCCAGTCGATTTTGGAAAAGAACCTTGAAATCGCGCTTCGCGACAGCAAGGCGCAAAACCGCGTGTTCGGCATTGTTATGGATGTCAACACCGCCGAGATTCTTGCCATGTCCACTAAACCGGACTACGACCTCAATGCGCCGTATGCCCTAGACAGCCTGTCGCAAGAGAAGTTAGACGCTTTTGTCGGCACGGAGGACGAAAAGAACGCCTATTACAAAGAGCTTTTGGAAGGGCTTTGGAAAAATAAGGTCATTACCGAAATCTATGAACCCGGTTCAACCTTTAAGCTTGTGACCAGTGCCATGGCACTCGAAGAAAACGTTGTTTCGCCGACCGATACGTTTTTCTGCACCGGCTCCAAAAATGTCGGCGGCTATAACATTCACTGTCATAAAAAAGGCGGCCACGGCCTCGAAACCTTTGAACAGGGCTTGCAGAATTCCTGCAACCCGGTGTTCATGGAGGTTGCCGAGCGTGTCGGAAAAGAGCGTTTTTATAAATATTTCGAAGCCTACGGCTTTACGCAGAAAACCGGCATCGACCTTGCCGGTGAGGTGTCGGGCCTTTATCACACGGATATTAACGGCTTTAACCAGACCGAGCTTGCCGTTTATTCCTTCGGTCAGACCTTTAAGGTCACGCCGATGCAGCAGATTTGCGGCGTTTCGGCGGTCGCCAACGGCGGCAACCTCTTAAAGCCGCATGTGGTAAAAGCGCTTGTGGATGACGACGGAAACGTGGTCAAAAGCTTTGATACGACGCTTGTGCGCAAGGTCAACTCCGAGGAAACCTCTAAGACCATCATGACCTATTTGATGGAGGGCATCAACATAGGTTCTACCAAGAACGCCTATGTCAAAGGCTATAAAATCGCAGCTAAAACCGGTACGTCGCAAAAACGCGATAAGGAAGGCAACTACTATATCGGCTCCTGCGTGGCGTTTGCTCCGGCAGACGATCCGCAGATCGCTATCCTCATCGGTATCGATGAGCCGAGCGGTGCCAACTACTACGGCGGCTTGATCGCAGCTCCCGTTGTGTCCTCGGTGCTTACCGAGGTGCTGCCGTACCTCAACATCGAGCCGTCGCTCACCGAAGAGGAAGCGGCACTTGTGGATGTTGCCGTGCCGGATTTCCGTGGCCTTTCGCTGGAAAGTGCCAAAGAAACGGCGGCAGGCGCCGGTTTCCAGACAAAGGTCATCGGAAAAGGTGAAACGGTCACCGAGCAATTGCCGCGCTACGGCGGAAAGATCCCGAACGGCGGCATTGTGATTCTGTATACCGGCGAAGAAGTGCCGGCGGAAACGGTCACCGTGCCGGATGTTACCGGCTACACGCCGGTACAGGCCAACAAAACGCTCATCAATGCCGGACTCAATGTCCGCATGGAGGGCGCATACCGCGAAGACGTTTCCGGCTCGCTTGCGCATAAGCAATCACCGGAGGCAGGAAGCATCGTCAAGCCCGGAACGGTGGTCGAGGTTGAGTTCCGACACCTCGATTCGTCCGACTGACGAAAAAATCAAGATATACAATGCTTTTACGGAGAGGAAACAATCATGACAGAGATTTTGGCCGGTGCGGGTGTGGAAATGCTTGCGACAATCTTTTTGGCAACTGCGTTTATCCCGGTTCTGAAAAGCGTCAAAATGGGGCAGAAGATATTGGATATCGGGCCGCGCTGGCACAAATCCAAAGAAGGCACACCGACCATGGGCGGCCTATTCTTCCTTGTTCCGATGGTCATCATCGGTGCGGCTTTGGCGTTTCTCAAAAAAGAGCCGATCCTGTTGGCTCATCTCGTCTTTTTGCTTGCCAACGGCGCTATCGGCTTTGCGGATGACTATGTGAAATTCTTCAAAAAGCAGAATGAGGGACTTACACCGCCGCAAAAAATGGTGCTGCAGTTTGCTGCGGCAACCGCCTATGTGTTTGCCCTCAAATCATTCGGCTGTATCGATACGGTCATCCGGCTTCCGTTTACGCAAGCCGTGTGGGAGCTGTCCTTGCCGGTATATCTCGTGCTTGCCGTGATCGGTATCGTTTTCACGGTCAACAGCGTCAATCTGACCGACGGCATCGATGGCCTTGCTTCAAGCGTGACGGCAGTCGTCATGGTTTTTATGGCGGTGCTCAGCTTCAAGACCCGCAATGTGCCGGGGCTTGTGATCTCGCTTCTTTCGGTCGGCGGTACGCTCGGTTTTTTGTGGTATAATTTTCATCCGGCAAAGGTGTTTATGGGCGATACCGGATCCCTGTTTTTGGGAGCGGCGGTCAGCAGCATGGCATTCATTTTGGATTGTCCGCTTTTGCTTGTTTTCACGGGATTTGTGTATTATATCGAATCGTTTTCGGTCATACTACAGGTGTTAAGCTTTAAGCTCACGGGAAAGCGCATTTTCAAAATGTCGCCGATTCACCATCATTTCGAGCTGTGCGGCTGGTCGGAAATCAAAATCGTCACCGTGTTTTCTTTCATAGCGGCACTTTTGTGCCTCGTCGGCAGCTTCGGTTTTTTACCGACGCTGTAATCGGTATTTCATTCAGTAAAAAAGGGGAGTTTGGGATTGAACAAGGTCGGCGCGGACGGAGCTTCACGTGAAAATACACGGTTGACACAAGTAAATAAATCGCGCCGGCCGTCGCCCAAACGCCGCATCGTGGTTCAGCTTGTCGGCGGTGTGGACAGACCGTTTTTGGTGACGGTCATTCTTCTTTTATGCCTCGGCACGGTTATGGTGTTCAGTGCCAGCTATCCGTATGCCAACGCCAACTTCAAGGGCGACAGCTATCACTTTGCCAAGCGGCAGATCTTATTTGCGCTTGCAGGTCTTGCGGTGATGGCGTTTGTGGCACGCAGCAAGATTTTCGATTATCATTTCTTGCGCAAAATCGCATTTCCGACACTTGCGGTGTCGATCGTTCTTCTTGCCGGCGTTTTGGTATTCGGTAAGAATTTGAGCGGCGCAAAACGCTGGTATGCCATAGGCCCCATCACCCTGCAGCCGTCGGAAATCGTTAAATTTGCCTTGGTGTTATTTTTTGCCGATTATGCGGATAAGCACGCCGCGGATATCCGAAAGCGCGGCGAAACAAAGGCGTTATTTACCGTCGTTGTTCCGTTTTTGCTCATCGTCGGCATTGCCGCAAGCATGGTATTTCTCTTCAAAAGCCGGGTTCTCGGCATGATTTTTGCCGCCATTATCTTACTCATGGCAGCAGCCTTTCTGTTCATGAAAGATATGAAGCATAACGCACCGGCGTTTTATTACGGCATTTTGCCGTATATGATCGTTCTTGTTGCAGTCGGTGTCTTAATGTATCTCCAACCGCATATGTCGGGGCTTATCATCATGGCAGGTATCACGTTTGCCATGATGTTCATGGGCGGCACGAATTTGTTTTATCTTGTCGGCGGAGCCGGTGTCGGTGCGCTCGGTCTTTTCGGTCTTGCCATGACCAAAGGACATTCGTCGAGCCGTATTTTGGTTTGGAAAGACCCGTTTGCCTATCTGTTAAACGGCGGCTGGCAGCCGGCACAGTCGTTATATGCCATCGGCTCGGGCGGCTTTTGGGGTGTTGGCTTCGGCAACAGCCGTCAGAAGCACCTGTATCTGCCTGAACCGCAGAATGACTACATCTTCTCGATTTGGTGCGAGGAAATGGGCTTTATCGGCGCGATGCTCGTCATCTGCATTTTCTTGTTCTTCATCTATCGCGGAATCTTAATCGGGCTTCGCGCGCCCGACCGTTTCAGCTCGCTGCTTGTCATCGGCATTATCATGCACGTCGGTTTGCAGATGGTGTTAAACATCGCGGTCGTGACCAATTCGCTGCCGAGTACCGGCATTTCACTGCCGTTCTTCAGCTACGGCGGCACGTCGCTTATGATCCTTCTTGCCGAAATGGGCGTGGTGCTGTCGGTGTCGCGTTTTTCGTCGGTCGAAAAGAGTTAGCGAAAACGACAGCCTTCGACGGCATTTTGCTGCGTCGGATGCTATACTGTATTTTATCAAAGCAAAGCCATGCAGAAAGGTCTGAATACCATGAGAGTGCTTGTCAGCGGCGGAGGGACGGCCGGTCATATCAATCCGGCTCTTGCCATTGCCGATAAAATCAAATCCGAAGATCCGTGTGCGGTGATTGAATATGTCGGCACGCCCGACAGCATGGAATCGCGCCTTGTGCCGAATGCCGGTTACGCGTTTCACACCGTAAAGGTGCGCGGCTTCAGACGTAAACTGTCGCTTGCCAATATCGATGCCGCCGTCAAAGCGGTGACTTCGGTCATGCAGGCGAAAAAGATCATCCGCGAATTCGAGCCGGATGTCGTTATCGGCACAGGCGGCTATGTGAGCTGGCCTGTGGTCAAGGCGGCTGCCAAAATGGGCATTCCCACTTTGATTCATGAACAGAATGCCGTACCGGGCGTGACAAGCAAAATGCTGTCCAAATACGTGGACTGTGTAATGATCAGCTTTGAAAACGCGCGTGAACATTTCGATTGCGCACCCGAAAAACTGATTTTGACCGGCAATCCCGTTTCCGAAAAAATGCTTTCCTCCGATAAAGCCGAAATGCGGCGTATGCTCGGCATTCCGGAAAACGCCGTCGTCGTTCTTTCAGCCGGCGGCAGCCTTGGTGCCAAACGCGTCAATGAAGCTGTGTACGAGCTGATCCGTGACTATACATCCAAAGCCGAAGGACTCTATCACTTTCATGCCACCGGGCGCGGCGGCTATGACGAACAGGCGGCGTTATACCGCACGTGCGGTTTTACGGATATTGACAGCGAAACGTTAAAAAAAGGCAATGTCACCGTCAAAAAATACATATACAATATGCCGGAGCTTTTGGCAAGTGCGGATATCGTTGTTTGCCGTGCCGGCGCGATGACACTCGCCGAAATTGCCTGCATGGGCAAAGCGGCTGTCATCATTCCGTCGCCAAACGTCACCAATAACCATCAATACAAAAATGCCAAGGTGCTTGCCGACGGCGACGCGGCGGTTTTGATCGAAGAAAAGGATTTGACCGGTGCGCTGCTTGTTGAAAAGGTACGCGGTTTTGCCGAAAATCCGGCGTATCGCGCCGTGACCGAACACAATATCCGCCGCTTTGCCGTTTTTGGAACATTAGACCGCATTTATGAGCTGATCTGCGATGTGGTCGAGGAAAAGAATTAAGAAAACGCTTTCTGCGGAGAAGTTGTCTATGGGAACAGAGAATCTCAATAACACGGATGTCCGACGAGTGACACAAAAAAAACTATCCGTTCGAGCCGCCAAACGCCGTCACAGGCGAAAAAAGGCAAAAAATTGTCTTTTTTCGGCGTTAATAGCCGCTGCTCTTGTTTTGATACTCGGCTATGTGGCGTTTGACAAATGCTTTGTGATCAAAAGCTTTGCCGTAAAATGCGACGGCGACACAGAATATACGGCTGAACAGGCCGAAACGATGGCAAAAAAACTCGGTATCGAAAAGGGAATGCATCTGTTCGGCTTCAATCGGGCAGAGGCCGAAAAGACGGCAAGGTTCAAGCTGTCGGAATTTGATGCGGTTCGCGTGCGGTATGCGCTGCCGGACGGCATTGTGCTTGAGGTAAAGCCCTCCGAACCGGTCATGTACATATCCGTCGGCGGCAGCAGTTATGTGCTGTCCGAGGGCTTGCGCGTGCTTTCGGTGAGTACGGATGCGTCTGCAGTCGAAAACGGCTATCTGAAGCGTGCGCTAATCGGCGGCGTTACATCTTGCGTGGCAGGAAATTTTATCACAACCGACAGCGGCTGCGATGAGATCTTAAAAGCCCTGTATGCGGTTCTCAAAGAGGAAAACTGCCTTGCCGATACGGATGATTTCGATATTTCCGATAAATTCGATCTGTCCTTTTCCTATCGCAAGCGCTTTACCGTTAAGCTCGGCGGCGCGGACAACCTTTCGGTCAAGGTACGTTTTATGAAATCGATTGCCGATAAGCTTTCCGATAAGGCTTCCGGTATCATCGATGTATCGGATGAGAATTACCGGGAAGGAATGTTCAAACCGTATTAAACTCCGCAAAATTGTAAAAAAAGTGTTAAGATGCGCAGATTTTGTCAAAAGCCCTTGCAAAAATGCGCAAAAAAGATTATTATATAAGGTGTATAGATAACTTTATCATTCTTTCACTTGTATTAAAAATATTTATTCAGACGATAAACAGGAGGAAGTTTCAATGAATTTCGATTATGATGCAAGCTTGGATTCCGGCGCGAAAATCAAGGTGATCGGCGTCGGCGGAGCCGGCAATAACGCGGTTAACCGTATGGTGAGCGAGGACGTTAAAGGCGTGGATTTTGTCGCCGTCAATACCGATAAGCAGGCGCTTCACCGCTGCGCGGCTCCGGGCAAGATTCTCATCGGCGAAAAGCTCACCAAGGGTCGCGGCGCCGGTGCAAATCCCGATGTCGGCAAAAATGCGGCAGAGGAAAACTTGGATGATATCAAAAAAGTTTTGGATGCCACCGATATGGTGTTCATCACCGCCGGTATGGGCGGCGGCACCGGTACGGGCGCAGCTCCCGTTATCGCTAAGCTTGCCAAGGATATGGGCGTACTTACCATCGGCGTTGTGACCAAGCCCTTCGCTTTTGAAGGCAAAAAGAAGATGGAACAGGCGGAAGCCGGCATTTCCAACCTCAAGCAGCACGTCGATTCCATCATCATTATCCCGAATGAACGCTTGAAGTGCGTTTCCGAAACCGGCAGACTTACGCTTGCAAATGCCTTCCAGGTAGCGGACGACGTTTTGCGCCGCGGCGTTCAGAGCATCACCGATCTTATCAATGTTCCTTCCTTCATGAACCTCGACTTCAACGATGTGGTCACCACCATGCAGAATGCCGGCCTTGCCCATATGGGTGTCGGTACGGCGCAGGGCAAGGACAAGGCAGAGGTCGCCGCAAAGTCCGCTATTTCCAGCCCGCTGCTTGAAACCTCCATCACCGGCTGCAAGGGCATCATCATCAATTTTACCTCTTCGCCGGATATCGGCCTTGATGAAGTCGAATATGCCGCAAGCCTTGTCGGACAAGAAGCCCATCCCGATGCAAACGTCATTTGGGGCGTTGCATTCGATCCCGAACTTGAAGACGAAATGCGCGTAACGGTTATTGCAACCGGCTTTGACGCGGGCGACAGCAAGACCTCCTCCAAGGTGATTTCCAAACCGGTTCTTGACGGCGAGCCTGTCAAGAAAGAGGAGACTGCCGCAGAAACCGTGACGAAAGAACAATCGGATGACGAAATTGATATTCCGCAGGTTTTCGGCAAACGCGGCAACCGTTTTAACATCGGTTTCTAAGTTTTCATTTTAAGATTTTCAGCATCCGCACGCCGACATACGGCGGAGGCGGATGCTGTTTTCGTTCTCTGCCGCAAAAAGGAGATTCTGTATGACAAATGCGCCTTGCGAAAATAATCCGAAGCTGCTTTGTGTGGTCGGTCCGACCGCTTCGGGCAAATCGGCGCTTGCCGTGCATTTGGCGCAGCTTTTTGACGGCGAGGTCATCTCCTGCGATTCCATGCAGCTGTACCGCGGTATGGACATCGGCACAGCCAAAGCGACTGCCGAAGAAACCGAAGGTGTGGCGCATCATCTTTTGGATATTTTGGATATCCGCGAAAGCTTCAGCGTGTCGGAGTATGTTCGCGCGGCAGAAGCATGTGTGACAGAACTCCAACAACGCGGCAAAACGCCGATATTCTGCGGCGGTACCGGCTTGTATATTGATTCGTTTGTTTCCGGGCTTCCGTTTGACGCCTGTGACATCAAGCCGGGACTTCGCGAAGAGCTTTTTGCTTTTGCCGATAAAAACGGTGCGGAAGCTTTACACGCGCGGCTTGCCGAACTCGATCCGGCGTGCGCAGCATCGGTGGATGCTCAGAATATCAAGCGCGTGGTGCGTGCTTTGGAAATCTGCCTTTCGACGGGCGAACCCATGTCGGCGTGGCAGAAAAAGGCAAAAGAAGCGGCAAAGCCGCGTCAAGCGGTGTATATCGGATTAACCTTTGCCGATCGAAGCAAGCTGTATGAGCGCATTGACAAGCGCGTGGACGCCATGCTTGATGCCGGACTGCTTGCGGAGACCGAACGGCTGATCCGTGCCGGTCTTCGGGAAACGCCGACCGCCGGACAAGCCATCGGCTATAAGGAGTTTTACCCGTATTTTGACGGAGAAGCGACCTTAGACGCCTGCGTCGACCGTCTGAAGATCAATTCCCGGCATTACGCAAAGCGGCAGATGACCTGGTTCGCGCGCAATCCGCAGATACGTTTTTTCGCGGTGGATACCATGACGGCAGAGGAGCTTCAAAGTGCCGTGGCTGCCTATTGCCGCGAAAAAGGCTTTTGCCGGTCGGAAAGGGGCGAAGAAACGTGAACAAAAAGCTTGCCGATTTTTTCTGTGATCCCAAGACGGCTGTCAAAAATGTGGCACTGTTACTTTTGATGGTGTTTTTGGTGATCTATGCGTTCTTTCAGATTCTGCCGACCTTTACACAGAATATTACAACCGAAACCGCGCTTCTTGTTTCGGTATATGATACCTGCAAAACCACCGGCTATATTTTCCGCAGCGAGCAGTTGGTGGAAAAAAGCACCGGCGGTGTGACCGTGACGCTTGTCAAGGACGGCGAACGCGTGTCGAAAGGGCAGATTTTTGCCAACGTCTATTCGGACAGTTCGTCTGCCGGACTACAGGAACAGATCAATGCCATTGACCGCAAAATCGACATTCTTTCCAAAAGCGTCGTCGATACCGATTTGTATGTGACGGATATCACCAAAACCGATCAAGCCATCGATAAGGATTTCGACACGCTGTTTTCGATGGTCTCCGCCGGAGACCTTTCCGATGTGCTGACAATCGAAAAAAGTCTGCTTGTCAACATGAACAAAAAGACGTTGATCACCAATATGAACAACGGCTATCACAGTGAGATTGCGTCCTTGCAGAACGAGCGCAATGCCTTGCAAAGCCGCATCCGTTCGGTTTCCAAAAGCCTTTATGCGGCTTCCTCCGGTTATTATTACGGCGATGTGGACGGATACGAAAACGTTTTCACGCCGGACAAATTAAACGATCTTACGCTTGCCTCCTTTCGTGAGCTTACGTCTCATGAAGCGGAAACATCGCTTTCTTCACATACAGCCGGAAAAATCGTGACCGATTTTGTCTGGCACCTTGTCTGCGAAGCGGATAAGTACAGCGCTGCCGGTTTTACGGTCGGCTCGTATTATAAGATCCGATTCCCGTCTTTTTCGGAAGAAATGGTGACCATGAAGCTTGTGAACGCGGTTTCGGTGACCTCCGACGATACGGCATTACTTGTGTTCCGCGGCAATACCGCACCGGAAAACTTTCCGTATCTGCGCACCCAGGAAGCGGATATCATCGGGCAGAGCCATACCGGCCTTGCCGTTTCCAAAAAAGCGGTTCGCATTGTTGACGGACAAAAGGGTGTGTACATTTTGGACGGCGATATCGTTCGCTTCCGCTTGATCGAAATTCTGTTTGAAGATGAAGATTCCTATATCGTCGCACCCGAAAAGCCTGTTCCGGACGAAGCGGATGCCACTACCGAAGAGATCGGAATCGCCGATCGCCCGGCCTACAAATATCTTTCGCTGTATGACAACGTGATTGTCGGCGGCAAAGACTTGTTCGACGGAAAAATTCTTATGTAATTCGAAACATTTTTTAAGAGAGTGATTTTTCATGGCTGAAAAATATTCGCACGAAATCATTGCACAAAATCTGCAAACCATTCGCCGTGGCATCGAACAGGCTGCGGAGGCGGTCGGAAGGTCGCCGCAAAGCGTGAAGCTGCTTGCCGCCACCAAAACGGTCGATGTCGACACCATAAATTTTGCCATTTCCCAAGGCGTTCGGTATATCGGCGAAAATCGCGTTCAAGAGCTTCTTGAAAAGTATGACCGATATGACCTTGCCAATGCTGAGCTGCATTTTATCGGCCGCTTGCAGACCAATAAGGTGAAGTATATTATCGATAAGGTAAAGCTGATTCATTCGGTAGATTCCCTGCATTTGGCGGAAGAAATCGATAGACAGGCTGCCAAGCACAACCTTTGCATGAGCATTCTTATCGAAGTCAACGCAGCCGGCGAAGCAAGCAAGGGCGGCGTCGGCTATGACGAGGTGTATGCCCTGCTTGAAGGCATTTCCAAACTCGAAAATGTCCGCGTCAAAGGGCTGATGACCATTCCGCCGAAGCTTGCTTTATCGGACGGAACAACCTTGCCTGAAGGCAGTTCAGAAAAAATTTACAAAAACACAGAATTTTTTCATAAAATCTTGCATTTATTTCTTGACATATCCGAGAAAAAGTTAGATAATATAGATATGTATGAATTATCCTGCGGGATGTCGGACGATTATGAAGAAGCTGTGCGCTGCGGCGCAACGATCGTGCGGCCGGGCAGAGCGATTTTCGGCGAAAGATAAGCGCATGTTTGCCTCTTTCGGCGAAAAAACATACATGATAACAACATAAACAGCGAATTTTAACATATTTTGGAGGTTTTACTTATGGGACTCAAAGATTGGACAAAGAAATTGTTTCCGAACGAATACGATGTGGATGAATATGCCGAGGAGGACTACACCGAGCCGGAGGAACCGGTTCGTGATGACAGTCGCTTGCGCGAAACCAAGCCTGTTTCCGGCGGATATGCACCGGCGGCTTCTTCGAACGGTGTGCAGCTTGCTTCCCGTGCTTCCTCGTCTTCGATAGAAATGAAAGTGGTCACGCCGACCAAATTCGATGCCGTTACCCAGATTGCCGACCTTCTTTTGGCAAACAAAACGGTTTTGTTAAACTTGGAAAACACCAATAAGGAAACTGCAAAGCGTTTGATCGATTTTCTTTCGGGCGTTGCCTATGCTTTGGGCGGCGACGTACAGAAGGTCGCTGATAACACCTTTGCCGTAACGCCGCGCAACGTTGAGGTTGAATCGATGGATACGGCAGCAGCACAGGCAGAGCCTGAGGAAAAGATGTACGAATAAGCTGCGATGCAAAGCATTCTCTATTTGCTGATTGTGTCGGTCAGGCTGATTCTGATGGTATGGTATCTGCTGTTTATTGTCAGTGCCGTGCTGTCGTGGCTGCCGAATATCGATAACGCTTTTACGGATTTTGTCTTTTCGGTTACCGAGCCGGTTTTGGCACCGATACGGGATCTGTTTGACCGCTTGGGTGTATCGTCGGCTTTGCCGATCGATCTGTCGTTTCTTGCGGTGATCATCCTTTTATCGATCGTGCTGAATCTGCTTTAGAAGGATGAAGCTATCCGCAGGCAATACAAGAAAAAATGAGCGAAATTAACACAGACAAAGCTTTTACGGCACGTATGGAGGATTTATGCTCGCGTGCGTGCCGCACCTACACACCGTGCTATACGCCGTTCCTTACGGCAAAAGAACAAGTCGCTGCAAAGCGGACAGTCTCGGATTTTCCCGATTTGTTTGTGCTTGCTTTCGGCGGCTTTTCGGCTGCCGAACGTGCGATACTCGGTTTATTTCCGTCGGATATCTATCTGCCGCCGGAAGCCGAAAACTGTGCGGACGAACGGTATCGTATGTATGAGGCCGAATCGGGAATCGCTTTTTTGCAGATCACCGGTTCCGGGTTTACACGATTTGACCACAGAGACGTGCTCGGTGCGCTTATGGCGACCGGTTTGCGGCGCGAAACGATGGGGGATATCTATGTCGCCGACGACGGGAAAAACGCCTATCTTGCTGTTTTGCAGACGGTGGCGCCGTTTTTGTGCGACGCGCTGACGGGCGTCGGTCGGGATAAGGTCCACATCAAGCCGCTTGCGGCGGAGAACCTTCCGCAAAAGGCCGAACGGTTTGCCGATTTGTCGGTAACGCTTGCGTCTTTACGGTTGGATGCACTGCTTTCCGGTGCGTTGAATGTTTCCCGTGAACAGGCAAAAAAACTGGTTTCCTCCGGACGTGTGAGCATCAATCATGTCGAATGTACGGCTGTCGACCGCCCGTTTGCCGAAGGCGATATCGTGTCGGTCAAAGGCCATGGACGTTTTTTGATCGATTCGTTTTTGGGTAAAACGCAAAAGGATCGCTTTCGCGTCATTGTGAGAAAATATTTGTAAGAAGGTACGCGTTAAGCGTATGGCTAACAGAAAGGAACGCAAAACGATGGTATTACCGGCAGAGTTAAAGAAAAAAGAATTTTCCAAAGGCTTCAAAGGCTACAATGCCGCTGAGGTGGATGAGTACGTTTCCTATCTGCTCTCCAAATATGCCGAAGCCGCGCGTGAATATGCCGAACTCGAGAAAAAATACAAAACCGCGCTTGTCAAATTGGAAGAAGCCAAAAGCGACGAAAGCACGTTTTCCGCCATGATCTTGGAGGCGCATAAAATGGCAGATGCCCTTGTGAGCGACGCCAAGGAAAAGGCTGAGACCATGCTTGCCGAGGCAACCGAGAAAAAAGCTGCCATCGAGGAATCCGTCAACGTCAGCTGTGACAAGATTCTCGCCACCTACCGCGAGCACGTGTCCGCCGAACGCGATAAGCTTGCCAAAACCGAAAAGCTTGTCGTGGAATTCAAGGAATCCTTGTTCAACGCTTACCGTGAGCACGTGGCGGCTATCGACCGTATCTTACCGGACGAAGATCCCGAAAATGAGAGCATTTCCACCGCAACCGACGAGGAGCTGATTGACAGTGCCCTCGACCTTGCCAGCCGCAAATACAATACCGGCGCAGGCGATATCGAGCTTCCGCCGACACGAAACGATAAAGCGGACAAGCAGGATAAGAAGGAAGCGTCCGATCAAACGGAAGCTTCGGCCGCAAAGCCGGATTCCGCAAACGAGTAATATTCGATGCTTAATATCGTTAGAGTTTTGGCTCTAACGATATTTGCGCGAAAAAATAAAGAATTGTGCGGCGTTTGTTTTTGCCGCAATCAGTAATTGTAAGGAGCAAATTCTACTATGCCGAAAGACTATGCAAAAACGTTAAATCTGCCGAAAACGGATTTTTCCATGCGCGCCAATCTTCCGACGCGTGAACCGGTGACCCAAGAGAAATGGGAAAAAGAGAATATTTACGGCGAAATGCTGAAGAAAAACGAGGGGCATGACAGCTTTGTACTGCATGACGGCCCTCCTTTTTCCAACGGCAATATCCACATGGGTACGGCCATGAACAAGGTCTTGAAGGACTTTATCAACAAATCCAAGTCCATGTCCGGATACTACACGCCGTATATTCCGGGCTGGGATAACCACGGTATGCCGATCGAAAGCGCCATCATCAAGCAGAACAAGCTTGACCGCAAAAAGATGAGCATTTCCGAATTCCGCAGTGCCTGCCACCTGTTTGCACAGAAATTTGTCGGCATTCAGATGACTTCCTTCAAGAGACTTGGCGTACTCGGCGATTGGGATCATCCGTATCTGACCATGAATCCTTCGTTTGAAGCGGAGGAAGTCAAGGTCTTCGGCGAAATGTATAAAAAAGGCTATATTTATAAGGGCTTGAAGCCGGTGTATTGGTGCCCGTCCGACGAAACGGCACTGGCAGAAGCGGAGATCGAATATGCCGAGGATACCTGTAAGTCGATCTACGTCAAGTTCAAGGTTCACGACGATAAGGGCTTGCTTTCGGGACTCTGCGACCTCGGTAAGACCTATTTCATCATTTGGACGACCACGACCTGGACGCTTCCGGGCAACGTCGCCATCGCCGTTCATCCGCGCGAAAGCTATGCACTCATCAAGGCTTCAAACGGCGAATACTATATCACCGCCGAAGCACTGGCTGAAAAGACCATGCACGATGGCGGCATCGATTCGTATGAGATTGTGAAAACCTTTGCCGGCGGCGATTTTGAATATATGACGGCGTATCATCCGTTCATCGACCGCGACAGCGTTGTTGTAAACGCCGACTATGTCACCATGGACAGCGGTACTGGCTGCGTCCACACCGCGCCCGGCTACGGTGTCGACGACTATTTCACCGGCGTAAGATATAAGCTTGAGATTTTGGTCGCCGTGGACGATAAGGGCTACCAAACCGAAAAGGCAGGAAAGTTTGCCGGTCTTAAGTACGATGAATCCAATGACGCCATTTTCAAGGATTTGCAGGAAACCGGCGCATTGTTTGCATTCGAAGAGATTTCCCACCAATATCCGCACTGCTGGCGCTGCAAGAATCCGATCATCTTCCGTGCAACGCCGCAATGGTTCTGCTCGGTCGAAGCCTTTAAGGATCAAGCTGTCAAGGCGTGCGAAAACGTCGAATGGCTGCCTGAATGGGGCGGAAACCGCATGGTGTCCATGATCAAGGAGCGTGCCGATTGGTGTATCTCCCGTCAGAGACACTGGGGTCTTCCGATTCCGGTCTTCTATTGTGAAGACTGCGGTAAGGTGGTCTGCACCGATGAAACCATCGAAGCGGTATCAAAGATTTTCGGTGAAAAAGGCTCAAACGCTTGGTTTGATCTCGACGCGGCAGAGCTTCTTCCGAAAGATTTCGTCTGCCCGCACTGCGGCGGCAAGCACTTCACCAAAGAAACCGATACGCTCGACGGCTGGTTTGACTCCGGTTCGTCCCACCGTGCGGTTATCAAGGATATCAAGTGGCCGTGCGACCTGTATTTGGAGGGTGCCGACCAATACCGCGGCTGGTTCCAGTCGTCGCTTTTGACGGCAGTCGGCGCGATGGGGCAAGGCGCACCGTATAAACAGGTTCTCACGCACGGTTGGGTCGTGGACGGCGAAGGCAAGGCCATGCACAAATCCCTTGGAAACTCGGTGTATCCGGAGGAAATTATTCCGAAGTATGGCGCCGATTTGCTCCGCCTTTGGGTCGCTTCAAGCGATTACCGCGTCGATGTGCGCGTTTCGGATGACATCTTCAAGCAGCTTTCCGAAACCTACCGCAAGATCCGCAATACAACGCGTATTTTGCTTGCCAACCTCGGCAATCCCGAAGAGGACTTTAATCCGGATACGGATATGGTCGCTTTTTCGGAGCTGCTGCCGATCGATAAATGGATCGTTTCGCGGTTCAATGCTCTTACTGACCGCGTCCGCAAGGCTTACAACACCTACGAATTCCATCTGATCTATCACGATATGCACAATTTCTGTGCCATCGACCTTTCTAAGCTCTATATTGATATCACCAAAGACCGCACGTATGTCGAAAGCAAGAATTCTGCCGCAAGAAGAAGCGCGCAAACGGCTATGTACTATATTCTCTCCGGCTTTACGCGCCTTATCGCGCCGATTCTTTCGTATACCGCCGAGGAGATCTGGCAGTTTATGCCGCACGTTGCTTCGGATAACACGAAGAGCGTGTTCTTGAACGATATGCCGGACTTTGACGAATCGCTTGCTTTCCCGGAAATTACCGAAAAGTATGACAAGCTCTTTGAAATCCGCGATGACGTTATGAAGGCGCTCGAGCTTGCCCGTGCCGAAAAGCGCATCGGCAAGCCGCAGGATGCTGAGGTTATCATCTATGCCAAAGCCGACAGCGACGAAATGAAGCTGTTCGAATCGTTCGGAAATGAGCTTGCCGACATCTTCATCTGCTCCGGCGTCGAGCTTTCGACCGACGCACCGGCAGACGGCGCGTTTACCGAGACCGATTCGGGCATTGCCGTCAAGGTGTTTACGGCAGACGGCACTAAGTGCGACAGATGCTGGTTCATCCGCAAGGATACCTGCGACGACGGCGAGGGCGGACACCTCTGCAAACGCTGCGCAGCGATCGTCAGCGTCGAATTTCCGGAAGTATAATGCCGGTTTTCTTCCTTGTCAGTGCCCTTGTGGCGGCACTTGACTACGTTTTCAAATACTTGGTCAGTCACAATATGACGGTAGGGCAGTCGGTTCCGGTGATTCCCGGAATCCGCCTTACCTATGTGCAAAACCGCGGCATGGCGTTCGGAATGCTCAGCGACAGCCGTTGGGTGTTCTTGGTTTTATCAACAGTCATGATTGCCGCTTTGATCTATTCTATCGCCTCCAAAAAAGGCTATGCGCGCATGGTGTATGTCAGCATGGCGTTGGCCTTGGGCGGCGGCATCGGCAACATGATCGACCGCTTGCTGTATGGCTATGTCATCGATTATGTTGATTTTTACCCGCTTCCGTTTTGGACATGGGTATTCAATCTGGCAGACGCAGCCATCTGCGCCGGCGTTGTGCTTTTTGCCGTGTATTTGCTTTTCTTTGAAAAGAAAGCCAAAGCCGCCGGCAAAAAAGCGTTTTTTGACGATGCGCCGAAAAAGCCGTCGGACGGTGACAGCCGATGAGCGAAAATACAATGTTTGACGCTTTTTCGGATTTTCACGAAGAAGAAAATAACGACGTGCGTCTTATCGACTATACCGCCGATGAGGATAACGAACGGCTCGACGCGTCGGTCGCACGGAATCTTGAAATCACGCGTTCTGCCGCCGCAAAGCTCATCGAACAGGCGGCTGTGTCGGTCGACGGGAAAACGGTGGGCAAAAAGAGCTTCCGCACGTCATGCGGAAACGCCGTTTCGGTGCTGCTTCCGCCGGAAAAAACGTGTGAGGCACTGCCCGAAGATATTCCGATTGCGATCGTCTATGAGGACGACGACGTCGCTGTGGTCAACAAGCCGCAGGGAATGGTGGTGCATCCGGCACCCGGAAATCCCGATGGTACGCTTGTCAATGCGTTGCTTTACCATATGCACGGGCGCCTTTCGACCATCAACGGCGTGATCCGACCCGGCATTGTGCACCGCATCGACAAGGATACCAGCGGTCTTTTGGCGATTGCCAAAAACGACCGTGCGCACGCCTCGCTTGCCGAGCAGATTAAGGCGCATTCGTTTACGCGCGTATATAACGCGGTGGTGCAGGGGACCTTCAATCCGCCCGAGGGACGCATCGATCTTCCGATCGGCCGCCATCCGACACACCGCAAAAAAATGGCGGTGACCGATAAGAATTCTAAGAATGCCGTGACCAACTACCGTACGCTGGAAGTGTTTAACGGCTGGTCACTCTGCGAGTTTAAGCTTGAAACCGGACGAACGCACCAGATCCGCGTTCACGCGTCCTACCGCGGTCATCCGATCGCCGGAGATCCGTTATATGCGCCGAACGCCGGCAAGAACCGGTTCGGTCTTACCGGTCAGTGCCTACACGCACGCGTGCTTGGTTTTATACATCCGACAAGCGGCGAATATATGGAGTTTTCCTGTCCGCTGCCGCCGTATTTTGAGCATACGCTTGCGCTTTTGCGGCAAAACGGTTAAAATCCGCCGTGTCAAAACGGCTATCAGTAATTTCCGGTATGCGAAATTCGTATACCGCCCCAGAAAGGAACGGTTAAACCGATGGACAAACTACACTTGCAGAAGATCGCGCTTGAAATCCGAAAAGGCGCATTGACGGCGGTCTACACAGCCGCATCCGGCCATCCGGGCGGCTCGCTCGGCATTGCGGAGCTGTTAGCATACCTCTATTTTGAGGAGATGCACGTTGATCCAAAGAATCCGAAGGATCCCGACCGCGACCGCTTTGTACTCTCCAAAGGACATACGTCGCCTGCATTATATGCCGCACTTGCCGAAAAAGGCTTTTTCCCGAAAGAGGATTTGAAGACCTTCCGCCACAAGGACAGCTATTTGCAGGGACATCCCGATATGAAGCACATTCCGGGTGTGGATATGTCCACCGGCTCCTTGGGACAGGGCATTTCCGCTGCCTGCGGCATGGCGCTTTCGGGCAAGATCTCCGAGAAGAAGTACCGTGTTTGGACGATTCTCGGCGACGGCGAATGCGAAGAAGGTCAGGTGTGGGAGGCCGCCATGTTCGCGGCACACTATGGCTTAAACAATTTGTGCGCATTTGTGGATTTCAACGGGCTTCAGATTGACGGCCCGGTGACCGAGGTCATGAACCCGACACCGCTCGATACCAAATTTGCCGCTTTCGGCTGGAACACGCTTGTCATCGACGGTCATGATTTCGATCAGATCGCGTCGGCTGTCGAAGCTGCAAAGCGTTCCGCAAAGCCGACAGCCGTTATTTGCAAAACCGTCAAGGGAAAAGGTGTTTCCTATATGGAGAACGTCTGCTCTTGGCATGGTTCCGCTCCGAAAACCGAACAGTACGAACAGGGAATGCGCGAATTGGAAGAAGCCGAAAAGGCACTTCTCGCGAACGTTTAAGGAAGGAGCAGGACAATGGCAGAAAAAATGGCAACACGCGAGGCATACGGAAAGGCACTTGCGGAATTCGGTGAAACCTATGATTTTGTTGTTTTGGACGCAGACCTTGCGGAAGCGACCAAAACCGGTATTTTTAAGAAAGCGTTCCCGTCGCGATTCTTTGACTGCGGTATCGCGGAAGGCAATATGATGTCGGTTGCTGCCGGCATCGCCTCGACCGGCAAAACGGTGTTTGCAAGCTCGTTTGCCATGTTTGCGGCAGGCCGTGCGTTTGAGCAGGTGCGCAACAGCATCGGCTACCCGCACTTAAATGTAAAAATCGGTGCGACTCATGCCGGTATCTCGGTCGGCGAGGACGGCGCCACGCACCAGTGCTTAGAGGATATCGCGCTTATGCGCTCGATTCCCGGTATGACCGTGCTCAACCCGGCAGACGCGACCGAAGCAAGAGCCGTCGTCAAGGCGGCACTTGACTGCAAAGGTCCGGTGTATATGCGCTTTGGCAGACTGGCTGTTGAAACGATTTTTGACAAGGATACATTTTCGTTCGAAATCGGCAAAGGCCAGCTGCTTGCCGACGGAACGGATGTGACCATCGTTTCGACCGGTCTTTGCACGTCTATGGCAATTGCGGCAGTCGAATTGCTCAAAAACGAAGGCATTTCGGCACGCCTTGTCAACATGGCGTCCATTAAGCCGATCGATCGCGACATTCTTGTCGATTCGGCCAAGAAAACGGGTTGTGTGCTGACGGTCGAAGAGCATAATGTCATCGGCGGTCTCGGCAGCGCTGTCTGCGAAACGCTTTGTGAATCCGTTCCCGTGCCGGTGCTTCGCCACGGTGTTTACGATGTGTTCGGCAAGAGCGGAAAAGCTGTCGAATTGCTCGTCGCGTTCGGCTTTACACCCGAAGAAATTGCTGTCAAGGCAAAACAGGCACTTGCATTAAAAAAAGGCTAATTTATAATTTTACATAACTGAGAGGTTTAAGACATGAAAGTATTGGTTATCAACGCCGGAAGCTCCTCCATTAAGTATCAGCTGATCGACATGACCGACGAAACACTGCTTGCCAAAGGTCAGTGCGACCGAATCGGCATTGCCGGCGGCAACTTCAAGCAGACGAATTTTAAGGGCGACACCTACAAGACCGAAATCGACATTCCGAACCACGGCGAAGGCATAAAGCTCATCGTTGACGCGCTTACCTGCAAGGAACACGGCGTCATCGAGTCTATGAGCGAGATCAACGCGGTCGGACACCGTGTGGTGCATGGCGGCGAAAAGTTCTCCGGCTCGGTCATCATTACCGACGAGATTATTGAAGCACTCAAGGAGTGCTCCGAATTAAGCCCGCTTCACAACCCGGCAAATCTTACCGGTATCCGTGCCTGCGAAGAGATCATCGGCAAGATTCCGCAGGTCGGCGTTTTCGATACCGGCTTCCACCAGACCATGCCGGATTATGCCTATATCTATCCGATTCCGTATGAATACTACGAGAAATATAAGCTTCGCCGCTATGGCTTCCACGGCACCTCGCACCGCTATGTAACGGCACGTGCCGCCGCTATGCTCGGCAAGAAGCCGGAGGAGATCAACATCGTTACCTGCCATCTCGGCAACGGCTCTTCGATTACCGCTGTTAAGGGCGGCAAGTCGTTTGATACCACCATGGGCGTAACGCCGCTTGACGGTCTTATGATGGGTACGCGTTCGGGTTCCATCGACCCGGCCATCATCCCGTTCCTTATGGAAAAAGAGCATATGTCCGCAAAGGATATCGATATCATGCTCAACAAGAAATCCGGTATGCTCGGCGTCACCCAGACCACCAGCGACAACCGCGACATCGAACAGGGTGCCAAAAACGGCAACAAGCGTTATCAGCTTGTTGAAAATATGCTTTGCCACCAGATCACCAAATACATCGGCGGCTATGCGGCTGCTATGGGCGGCATCGATGCCATCGTCTTTACCGGCGGTATCGGTGAGAACAATCCTCAGTACCGCACGCGCGTCGGCGAAAAGCTCGAGTTTATGGGCGTAAAGGTCGATGAAGAGATCAATAAGAAAGCGTTCCGCACCTCGGAGGAATTCGATATTTCCACACCGGATGCCAAGGTTCGTATGCTTGTGATTCCGACCAACGAAGAACTCATGATTGCAAGAGATACCTACGAGCTTGTTAAAAACTTGAAATAATTTTCAAAGGCGGTGTTTATGCACCGCCTTTTTGCTGAAAAGAGGTCTTTATATGAAACTTACCGAAACACAGCTTGCACAAATTGACACTTATCTTGCCGCTCACCGCGGGGAAATCGTGCAGACGCTGATGGAACTTATCCGCATTCCGTCGGTAAAATCCGAACCAGAGCCGCACGCCCCCTTCGGCGAAAACTGCGCGGCGGCACTTGAGGCGGCGCACAAGCTGTATGAAAGGGAAGGACTTGAAACCAAAAAGACCGATAGCTACGTGCTCGCTTCTTACGGAAGCGGCACACACACGCTCGGCGTGTTTGCACATGCGGACGTTGTTCCGGTAAATGAAGCTGATTGGACAGTCTGCGCACCGTTTGAGCCGGTTGTCCGCGACGGATTTGTGTACGGCCGCGGCAGTGACGATAACAAGAGCGGTGTTGTCGCGTCACTGTACGCCGTCAAGATGCTTCGGGAGTTAGAACTTCCGTTTGACGGAAAACTGATGTTATACATCGGTTCCAACGAAGAAAGCGGCATGGCAGACATTGCGGAATTTGTGAAAAATGAGCCGATGCCGGACATTTCGCTTGTTCCGGACGGCGGCTATCCGTTCAGCTATGGCGAAAAAAGCATTTTACGGCTGTATCTGACAAGCAAAACCGCTTTTCGTGAAATCCTCGACGTAACCGGCGGCAAAGCTGCCAACATGGTGCTTGACCGTGCAGACGCGCGGATTATCGATAAACCGGAACTGTTTGACGAGCTGAACCGGATTGCGGCAGCCGATGACCGTATTACGGTCGATAAGACGGACGACGGCATCACGGTCACGGCCAAAGGCGTTGCCTCGCACGCCGCGCATCCGGCAGACGGTGTCAATGCGCTTGGCATTTTGGCTGAGGTTCTTGAAAAATGTCAAAATCTCTGCGAGAATGACCGCGCGATTTTTGGCAGGGCTTCCGCACTGCTTGCGGATTGCAACGGAGCGTCGCTCGGCGTGCCGCTTACCGACCCGGTCTTCGGTGCGCTTACCGCGGCAAACGGCGTTGTGCGTACCGAAAGCGGCAAGCCGTCGCTCAGTTTTGATGTGCGCTTTGGAAGCGCGGCTACCTGTGAGGAGGTTCTTGCAAAGCTTAAGCAGCATACGTCGAACGATTGGAAAGCTGAGAACATACGTGCCACGGACGGCTTTTTGCTGGATGTGAACGGCGAAGCACCCAAGAGAATTCTTGAGGTCTACCGCACGGTTTCCGGGCAAAGGGACGCAGTTCCGTTCCTCATGGGCGGCGGTACGTATGCACGGCATTTGAAAAACGCCTATTCGGTGGGAACAGCCGCGTGGTATAAATGCAAAAGCCCCGCGCTTCTGAAGGGACATGGCGGCGCACACCAATCGGATGAGTTTTTGTGCATCGACGCGTTTTTGGAGGCAATCAAGATATTGACCGCCACCATCGTCGAGTGCGGCGAAAAAGCATAACTACGCGTAAAAAGCGCATATTTCCCTATAAAGTAAAAGCCTTTTGTCAACCGACAAAAGGCTTTTTTGCGCGCATGGCAAAAAACGACCGTGTACGGGCGTTGCCCGTACACGGTCATCTGCTTTTTCAGCATTCAGTTGCCGCATTCGATACTGATTTGATTGAAAATGCCGAGCAGATCGTCGATAACAAGAGAGTTTTTTTCAGCTCCGTTTTTGTCCAGAACGATGTTTCCTTCATGCATCATGACAATGCGATTGCCGTATTCAAGGGCAAAACGCAGATTGTGCGTCACCATGAGCGTGGTGATTTTCTTTTCTTTCACAAGCTTATCGGTGAGCTTCATGACGTTCTCGCTGGTTTTCGGGTCAAGTGCCGCAGTATGCTCATCGAGAATGAGCAGGCGTATGTCGGTCATGTTGGCAATAACAAGGGCAAGTGCCTGCCGCTGACCGCCAGAAAGTGCGCCGACCTTGACGTTCATGCGGTTTTCAAGACCCATACCGCATTCCGCTACAAGCGTGCGGTAGTAGTCGATGCGCTTCTTGTTGACGGCAGGCAGCAGCCCGAAACAGCCGCCTTTGTTGTCGGCAAGCGCCATGTTTTCGATGATGGTCAAATCCGGGCAGGTGCCCATTTGCGGATTCTGAAACACGCGGCCGATAAAGGACGCACGTTTGTATTCCGGAAGATTGGTGATATCACGGTCGTCAAACAGCACTTTTCCGCCGTTGACGGTATCCGAGCCGCAAATTAAGTTGAGCAAGGTGGTCTTTCCCGAACCGTTTGAACCGATGATCGAGATAAACGCGCCTTCATCGACCGTGAAGTTAAAATCGTTGAAAATGACGGCTTCATCCACCGTTCCGGCGTTGAAAACTTTATGGATATTCCGAAGCTCAAGCACGTTTGACACCGCCTTTCTTGACTTTGCTGCTGAACACAAGGGCAAGCGTGAATAATACCGCCATGATGATCTTATTATAGGCCGACGGCACGCCAAGCACAAGTGCGATACCGAGACAGCCCTGATAGATGACCGAACCGATGATGACCATGGTCGTCGGCTTCATGAAACGAATTCTGCCGAAAACCGAAAGACCGATGATAAGCGACGCAAGACCGATAACGATCATGCCGATGCCCATGCCTTGATTGACATTGCCGCGGCTTTGGACGATAAGCGCACCGCTGACGGCGGCATAGGCGTTGCCGATCGCAAGGCCCAAAATCTTGCTGTTGCCGGCGTTTTTGGCAAGCATGGAAACGTATTTTTCGTTGTCACCGGCGGCGCGTAACAAAAGCCCGTTTTTGGTTTTCAGATATGCGTCCAAAAGCAGCTTGAAGAGCAGTGCAATGACGAAAAAGGTAAGTAGTTTGCGTAAATTGAAGCCGCCGACGTCCGTCGGAAGCAGCTTTGCCGGAAAGGTGCGGATGAGCGTAGGCACGCCGCGTCCCACGTCAATGGTGGAAAGCGCACCGTCACCGGCAAAGCTGCCGCCCATGCCGACCACCGTCGTGATGAGATTGACCGAAATGAGGCCTGTCGAAACAAGAATGCCGCAGAGAAGCGGACGGATCTTCAATTTGACGTGCAGAATGCCCGTAAGCGCACCGAAGATAAAGCCGACGGCAAACGCGGCAAGCATGGCAAGCCACGGATTGATGCCGGCGCGAACCAAAAGTCCGAAGGTGATACCGCCCGAAAGAACGGTGCCTTCCACCGTCAGATCCGGAAAATCCAAAATGGTATAGGAGATGTAATATCCCATTGCAAGAATGGAATACATGAAACCGTCCTGCAAAACAACATCGAGGGATTGAAGAAAAATGTTCATGTTCGACCTGCCTTTAACAACATTCCTGTCCCATCGTTTGGGGGATGGGACAGGATCTCGGAGAATGCTTATTTGTTGGTGACGACCGTTTCGGCGTTTTCGTAGCCTTCCGGAAGCGTCATGCCGAAGGCTTCAAGCACTTCGGTGTTGACGACCGGCGTTGCATCGGAAATGGTCTTGACGGGCATATCGGCGAGACTTGCGCCTTCAAGAGCATCGACAGCCATGTTGCCGGTGACCTTGCCGAGAGCAACGTAATCGATCGAAACGGAAGCAAGGCAGCCGTTCTTGACCTGTTCGACCTCCGAGCCGTATACCGGAATGCCGGCGGCGTTGGCAGCGTCGAGAAGCACGTTTAAGTTGTTGACGACCTTGTTGTCGGTGAAGTTGTTGATGCAATCGACCTTGGCGCAAAGAGCAGCGGCAGCAGCCGGGATGTCGGCGTCGTTCTGAATGCCCGAGGCAACGACCTCCATGCCTTGCTTTTCGGCAGCGGCTTGCAGAAGACCGAGCTGGGTGATGGAGTTTGCTTCACTGGTGGTGTAAAGAACGCCGATGGTCTTGGCTTCGGGCTGCATAGCCTTGATGAGGTTTACCTGTGCGTCCATGTCGAGAACGTCCGACGTGCCGGAGCAGTTATAACCGGGCTTTTCCATGCTCTGCACAAGACCGGGAGTGACCGGGTCGCTGACGGCGCAGAACACAACCGGAATATCTTTGTCTTCAGCGGCGGCAAAGGCCGGGGAAGCGGCAGGCGTTGCAATGGCGATCATCATATCCACATCTTTTGCGGCGAACTGCTTGGCAAAGGTGCTGCAATCGGAATCGGCCGAAGAGTCCGAACCAATCTGACGTTCGATGACGACCTTGTCGCCGTATTTTTCTTTTAAGGCTTCTTCAACACCTGCATAGCAGTTGTCGAGCGACGGGTGGCTGATGTACTGGATGATACCGATGGTCTTGACGTTATCGGTCGTTTTGTCGTCCGTTTGCGCCTTGTCGCCGGTGGTGTTGTCGCCGGCGGTGTTTACGGTGTTTTGTGTGTCGTTGCCGGTCTTGGCGTCAGTCTTGGATTCGGTTTTGCCGCAGGAGGCAAGCATGGTAACGGAAAGGGCGGCGGCGAGAATGGCAGTTAAGATTTTTTTCGTGTTTTTCATGGTAAATACTCCTTTGAAATTATGTTATATGAAAGGTTTTGTTTGGGTTGAAAACGATTGTTGGCTGCTGTCATGCCGTCGCCATCGTCTGCGGTCAAGGAATGGTTTTTTCATAGCGGTTCTTCCTCTCTGGTTTGATTTTCCGAAAAGCTCGGAGAAAAATAAAAAAATCTGTCCCAAATAATCGGGACAGACAAATCTGCGATACCACCCGAGTTGATGTTCATTATCCGAACATCCGCTCATTTCTCATACACCATCATGTATGCACGCTTGTTAACGCAGTGTGTTCTGCGTCGGCCATACCGGAAATGCAATCATTTCTTTCCTGCCGCCCTCAAAAGCCCATTCACCATAGCCTCGTGTACCGCATTTCCACCAACAGCGGCTCTCTATGCCCGTAGGATACGATTACTTACTCTTTCTCAACGGTTTGTTTTGATGTTGGCGTTATTATAGCACGACAGAATCTGTTTGTCAAGTGCTTTTTTCACTTTTTTTTGATTTTTGCAATGCTGTCGATTTTTGTCGGAAAAGGCAAGACGATTTTGGCAAATTTGCACAATAAAAACGCTGTCGGCTCTGTATGAACTTTCGCCAAATGGAAATACTTCTTTTGTAGACAAAACAAAGGGAGGTTTTCCGAAACATGGCAATGCGCGGCGGAAAAGTGGAAATATGCGGCGTCAACACGGCAGACTTAAAGGTGTTAAGCGCAAAAGAAAAAGAAGAGCTGTTAAAACGGGTTGCCGAGGGCGATAAAAAGGCAAGGGAGGAGCTGATTAGCGGAAACTTAAAGCTGGTGTTAAGCGTGATCCGGCGTTTTACCGGACGCGGCGAAAACCCGGATGATTTATTCCAGGTCGGCTGTATCGGTCTTATCAAGGCCATCGATAATTTTGATTTGTCGCACGGTGTGAAATTCAGCACCTATGCCGTTCCGATGATCATCGGCGAGCTGCGGCGGTATCTGCGCGACAACACGCCCATTCGCGTGAGCCGTTCGGTCAGAGACCTTGCCTACAAGGCGTTGTCGGTCAAGGATGAGCTTGCCGCAACGCTTTCCCGTGAGCCGCGCATTGAGGAAATCGCCGCCAAAATCGGCGTGCCGAAAGAGGATGTGGCACTTGCTTTGGATGCCATTGCCGATCCGGTGTCGTTATACGAGCCGGTTTACAGCGAAAACGGCGACAGCGTGTATGTCATGGATAAGGTGTGCGACACAGCCAATACCGATGAAAGCTGGTTGGAGAACATTGCCATTTCGCAGGCCATCGGCAAGCTTTCGCCGCGTGAAAAGCGCATTATTATGCTGCGGTTTTTCGAAGGCCGGACGCAGATGGAGGTTGCAAAGGAGATTTCCATCAGCCAGGCGCAGGTATCGCGGCTCGAAAAAGGCGCGTTGGAGCGCATTAAGAAGGATTTGCGGTAATGGAAGAAGCAAAAACGGCGGCAGAACAAACGAAGGAACGTTCGGTGCGTTTTCCGGTACAAAAGGCCGCCCGGCGCACGCTTGTGTCCTTTGTGCTGTATGCGGTGCTGTTCAGCCGGATGCGTCTGATAGCCGGTCTGCTTGCGGCGGTTCCGTTTTTGTGCGGGTTGCTTTTCTTTGAGAAAAAGACGAACACACGGCGGCTGCTAACGGCACTTTTGCTGTCAATACCGTTTTTGAGTTTGTCGCTTGTTTGGCAATATGCCTTTCGCGTGTACACGCTTGCGGCATGGCTTGTGCCGTGGTTGGCATCAGCCGCCGCATTTGGTGCGGATGCGTTGTACAAACAGCGTGCAAAAGCTGACCGGACGGTGCTTTTACGGTTTGTGCTTGTGACGGCTGTGCTGTATAGCTGCCTTTTGACGTGACGCATGAGAATGAATGAAAAATCCCGAAGAACAGCATTTGCTGTCCTTCGGGATTTGGTTTTACAGCGTGACCGGTTCGCCTTTGGGAATTTTTACCTGTTGTCCGTTCCAAATAAGCGTGCCGCCATCCAGTGCAGAAAGCACTGTGATCTTTCCGTTTTCATAGGAAACGCGGATATTGCCTTTTTCGGTCGGAACAACGCCGGAAAACTGTTTGTATTTTCCGGGATTGGGTGCAACGGTATAGGTTTCATAAGCCGGAGAGGTGGCGCAAACGCCGAGACAATACCGTCCCAAGAAATAGATCGGGCCGCACGACCATGCATGGCAGAGCGATTTTTGGAACGCGCCGCCGTACATTCCATAGCAGTCGGGAATGCCGTAGGCCGGGTCGTATTCCTCCCAAATGCTGGTAGCGCCAAGGTCGAGCATTTTGCCCCAATAGGAGTCGAGCATATTCTGCGCGTATTCGAGCTGTCCCATGCTGCAAAGCGCCATAAGCTCATACAGCTTGAAATACGGCGTCGTGATCGGCGTGATTTCATCGTTCAACAGCACCTGCTGCAGAATGCGTGCTTTGGTCGGCGCATCCACAAAGTCAAACAGAATGGCAAAGATGTTGGCATGGCGCGAAATATGGTTTTTGCCGGAGGTAAAGCTGTCGATAAAGGCGGAGTGGCTGTCATCCCAAAAGTGCTGCAGGATTTTGGCTTTTAACGCGTCGGCACGAACACGATGTTCGTCATGCGGTTTCCCGAGAAGTTCACACAGCTTTGCCATGGTTTGCTCGGTCTGCCATAACAGAATCTGCTCGGCGCAAAGCGGGCCGTCCTTGTCGATATCCGACCAATCGATGAAAATCCAATCGCCCGGCCTTTGCACGACAAAACCGTTTTCGTCCAAACGATTCACAAGGAACGTATACAGCGCCATGATTCTGTCCCACATAAATTCAACGAAGGCCTTGTCGCCGAACGAGTGGTAATATTCCCAAACCGAGATGAGCATATACATGGTGTAGTCGCTTATGGTATTGACGTGGCGCACCGGTGTTTCCTTGGGAATAAGTGCCATAATTGTCCGTTTGCAGATTTCGCGGTCGGCAAACAGATAGTCGCTTATCATAAACGATTGCCTTGCGTCGCCGCCCCACACCCAACGGTCACGCTTGATGCCGTCGATGAAAAATTCGCGTGAACACAGATGGAATGTATACGCGCAGGTGTCCCATATTTTGCCGACTGTAGGGTCGTCGCAGGAAAAGCTGCCTTTTTCCGCAATCGGCAGATATTCGTACAGTGCGTGAATCTTCACGTTTTCCAAATCCTTCGGATTGTCGGCGCGCAAATGCGCAAAGCGAAACGCACGCGGCACAAGCGACGCTTTGGTTTTGCCGCTTACGGTTTCCCAAAGATAACATTTCCTTTTGTCGGCAAGTGCTTCTTCGCGGCTTTCACCGTAAAACACGCCGGTTTCGGTGTTTTCCGCAAGGCCCGAAAGCTCAAGCTTGGCAAAGGTCTCTTTGCCGAAATCGTACAGAATGCCGCCGTTGCAAACGGTTTCCGATACGGTGTCGATTCGCTCGTAGGCAAACGGGAAAACTTCGGGATCATCGTCTTCGTTTGTGTACGCCGGTTTGCAGGCAGCCGGATAGTCTTTTAAGTCGTACCGGCTGACGCGGAAATTCTCATCGGTCACAAGATAGGGACTGTTGATGTAAATGCTCGGCAGTCCCTTGTCCGTACCGACCCAAACAGTCACCGTGTGTTTCCCGGCAGACAGCGGAATTTCCGTGTCGGTCGGATAAAACGGCAAATTGTCCACGCGGATGTGCGCTTTCCCGTGTGCGCGAACAACGAAGGATGTATCCTCTGGCACTTCAAACGAACGGGAAAATTCCACATACGGATACACGGTCGAATACGGCCAATGCGCCGGGTGCGAAAAACCGTATTCCTCGCGGCGCAGATGTAATTTCAGATTGTGGTATACCTCATAATCACCGGGATACCAGATCCATTTGGCCTTGCTCATGCGTTTTGTTCCTCTTTCTTTTCGGAATACACTTCAATAAACGGCGATTTGAGAATGCCCATGTCGGAAAGCTGATATTCATACGCCCACGAAATGCCGCCGGAGTACCAATAATCCGGGCCAATCCATTTGGCGTGTGAGCAGTTGTGCAGTGCACCGAACGAATTCTGCCGCGTACCGAACAGCGTCAGCTCTAAAGTGTGTGCGCCTTTCTTTACGTCCGGAAGCTTTAAGAGATACGGCGAAAGCACGATGCGGCCGACCTCTTTGCCGTCAAGGCGCGCACCGATGAGCGCACCGCGATATAAATCGCTGCGGATGACAAGCTCACCGTCGCGTGTTACGTCAAGCGGCAGCTGGTAGGTGATGTTCGCACCATAGAACGGCAGTCCCTGATGCACGACCGAGCCGAACGCAAGCTTTTCCGGTTTTTTCGTGATAACCGCTTCGCAGCCGTTTACACGCACGCCGAAATCGCCGAGTAAGAAGTAGTTTTCAAGGCTGACACGCCCCCCGATGGGTGCTTTGACAAGAAGCTCGTTTTTGCCCTTTTTCAACGCCGGAAGCGGCATGGTGTGAATGGCCTTGTCGGTAAAGTAGCCATCCTTTACGACCGGAACGGTTTCGCCGTTGAGCGTGACCTCGCAGGCCTCCTCGTAAGCAAGCTTGCACGGAACTTCGACTTCGCTCTCAAATTCGAACTTCAAGAGCGGAAAAACGGTGATGGTCTCTTCGGGAATCTGCCACGGCTGTTTGTCGTAGCCGCTTGCCATGGGATAGTGCAGCTTGCGGCGCAGATACATGTCAAGCCGTAACATTTCGTCGCGTCCCGAATAGGTCTTGCCACCGTCCTCCGAAAGACGCGCCATATCGAGGACAAATACGTTCGGTTCGTCTAACGTATAGTCCACACCGGTGCGGAAATCGATGGTCTGCACGCGTTCCTTTTCGGGCTCTGCCGCCGAAATTACGCAGATGGCAGCCGACTCCTCCGAAAGCTTTAATAAAAGGCTGTCAAGCTCATATAAGCGGTAGCGGATGACCGTATTGCCGTTTTTGTGTGCAAAGCTTGCCGGTTTTATCTCGCCGGTGAGGGTGTCGTAAACCTGCGGATAATATTCGCCCTTGACCGTGATGGTGATGTCTTGGGCGGAAGCGCTTCCGGGCGTGTTCCACGGAATCGGGTTCGGTTTTTTGCCGTGTGCGATGAACAGATACCGATCCTTGCCGTCGTTGCGCAGCTGATAGAGCAGATTGTCGGTGAGCTCGCCGTTTTGGTTGCGGATCGAGATCTCACGCACGTCTTCGAGTGCTGCAAGAAGCGAGCGAACCGAGAAGGTGATACACTGCGATTTTTCGTAAAGCGCACGCGGCTTGTCCGATTCCATCGCATCTACATATTTGGGGCAATCGCCCATGAAAAGGATCTTTCCGCCTGCTGCCGCGAATTCTTCGAGAACCTTTAAGGTCGTTTCGCGCATGGTTTCCATGCCCGGAACAATGACGGCGGCATATTGCATGGCGCCGACCGAAAGAAGTCCGTTTTCGGCGTGCGGCTGTTGAGAGGGCAGAAGTCCCTCGCTGATATAGTCAAAATCGACCGTGCCGAACAGCAAGCCTTCGGTGACAAGATCAAAATTGTGCTGCAATTCCTTGCGGTAAGCCGCCGTGTTTTCCTGCGGTCCATAGTGCAGCCAATAGCTTTCGATCGGGTGCAGCACCGCCACCTTGACCGACGGCTTTCCGCGTGTTAAGGCTGTGTTGACACGGGCAAAATGATTTTCGATATACGGATATTCCTTGTGCCACGACGATTGATAGCTGATGCTTGCCGGATAGTCGCGTTTGGCGGAGCCTTTCATGCTGACCCAGGCAAGGTGCGGTACGCGGATGGTCACACCGAGTGCTTCCTGCCAATCGCCTTGGTATTTGTGACCGCGGAAATCAAAGTCCCAGCCGGTAACGCCGTACAGCTCGGAGATCATGCCCTCGCGTGCATATTGGTGAACGGCGGACTGGCACTGCTTGGCGGTGGCATACAAATCGGAATCGCACAACACATCGATGCCCGGAATGCCGAACGAGCGGTACGCACGCATGGCTTCGCCGAGACAGTTGGTCTGCGAGCCGAGCGTGTCTTCAGACATCATGTGACCGGTAAGCGCGATGCCGTGCTTGTCGCACCAGGCACCGCATTGGTCGGAAAACGCTTCGGTAAAGCGTTCACACACATGGTCGTGATATAAGTAGCGCACACGCGACGGCTTTCCCTCGGGCTTATCCCATAACAGCTCCGGAAGATGGTCGAGAAGATCAATGCCGTAGGCGGCAAAAAAAGTCTCGGCAAGATCGGTGGTGTAGGGAAGTGCAATGTCGTTTTTGCTGGCCGCAAACGGCAGCGCCTGTTTGGCGATAAATTGCGGTTCGTCGGTGAAGATGGACGGAACGACCTTGCCGAATTCGTCACCGACCGCTTTTTCGTAGGCCTCGTAGGTGATGCGGATGAATTCGCGGATAGCCTCCGGATCAAGCGTATCAACATAAGTCTCACCGTTGAAACGGCCGGTTTTTTCCATGGTGCAGACATAGACATACCATTTGGTGCCGACGGCCGCATCCGTTTCGCCGATTTTCGCATAGCTCTTTAAGGTGCCGTCGTCGTTTAGGACAACATCGTAGGCGTTCAGAAAATACGGCGCACCGGTTTCAATGCCGGTTTGCTTATCGACGGTGTTTTCCTTGGGTGTAACGGTAAACAACAGGTTTTTGCGGCGGTATTTCGGATTTTTGGTCACATAGCCGCCGGCAAAACCGCTCGGCCAGCGGTCTTCGTCGTACAGATAGGCAAGCATCTCTTCTTTTTTTGCCTTGTCGCAGCACGCTTTCACCAAATCCATGAAATCGCCGCTTAAATATTCGGTTCCCATGCCGGAACGGGAGTGCATATGGAAGCCGCCGAAGCCCATTTTGTGAAGCTCCTCGATCTGCCAAAGCAGTTCGTTTTTGTCCAGCTTTGTGTTCCATGCCCAAAAGGGCGCGGCACGGTATTCACTTGTCGGATCGACAAAAAGGCTGTCGCTTAATGCCGGCTGTGTATTTTTTTTGTAAAACACGTGATTGCTCCTTTTCTGTTTCTTTAATAAGCGAAATTGTTCTTTTTTTGCGAAATTGCTTGACTTTATAGTATCACAACTGTATAATAAAATCAAGAGTAAAAAGAAAGACTTTGGATTATTTTTATTTTCGTGGGATTTCCTGTTTTGAACAAAGGAGGCGGATATGGCGTGTACGAATTTCAAAAATACTCTTCTCTGTATATCTATAAAAACAACGATGCCACGTATCCGGCACATTTTCATACACATTGTGAAATCATGTATGTGCTCGAGGGGGAAGTGAAAGTCTCCGTGGACGGCGTGGATTATGTTGCCAAACGGGATGATGCCATCTTTATCGCTCCGCATCAGATTCACAGTTTTAAAAGCTCTCATTTAATCTCAATTTATGTTATCTTTGTAGAGCTTTCCGTTTTCAGCGATTATACAGAACGCATGAATGACAGCATACCGAAAAGTCCGATCGTGCATATGGATTCTCCAAAAGAGACAGAAGTTTGCCGGAGCGTTTTGGAGTATGTGTGGCAGCTGTACGGAACCCCGAACGCTTTGAGCAGCATAAACCGTAAAAAAGAGGATATGCTGCCCGCCGACCGCTTTTTAACCTCGCGCAGCATGGCAAAAGCGGCCATTGCCGTTTTCATGGATCATATCGAATGGGTCAAAAAGCAATCGGTTACGCCCGATATCATGCGTCGGATCCTCGAATATTGCTCAGAGCATTATAAAACCGATATTTCAATTCAGTCGGTGGCGGATGCCCTCGGCGTGAATACACATACGGTCACCCGTATTTTTACGGCAAGCTTCCATTGCAATTTTCGAAAATTCATCAATAGCCTTCGGATCGATGAAGCGGCCTATAAGCTTGTAACTACCACCGATTCGATTACACAGATCGCCTTTTCGACCGGCTTTGATACACTCCGCACATTTAACCGTGCCTTTTTGGCTGACCGCGGCTTAACGCCGTCGGAATACCGACGCAGCTTTGCTTTCAAAGAGCCGGACGCGGACGAAAAAGAAGAAAATGCGGACGATGTCTTTTCACAAAACGCAGAACAAACAACGGATTCAAGCTTGTGAAAAACGAAATGATGTGTAACGGCTAAAAAAGTACGCATAAACAGCAAAAAATTCATAAATTAGCATTGACATTTCGGTTCATTTCTGTTATACTGTACCAGCAAACAAAAAGCGTTCACATCGGAACGCTCACGGAGGCATAGCTCAGCTGGTTAGAGCGTACGGTTCACATCCGTGAGGTCGAAGGTTCGAGTCCCTCTGTCTCCACCAAAAAGCGGCAAGCACATCGTGCTTGCCGCTTTTTACTTGCTCATGAAAACGACCCGGTATATCCGAAACATACCGGGTCATTCTATTAAGAAAGAGGAAAACCGAAAACGTTAATATGCCACAATGACGCGGATCTTTCCGCCGTAAGACGGGTCTTTATCATAGTAGCCGAGCATGGTCGAGTAGTCCTTGCCGACCAAATCCTTGACTTCAAGCACTTTATATTTGCCGTCCACACGGATATAAACGCGTGCGTTGTCGTCGATGGCATACGCCTTGGAGCTTGCCGTATAGCCTGTGTGACCGGATATTGCGGTGAGAGTGACTTGGGACGGAATGTTGCCGATCTTGGTGATCTGGCCGTTTTCAAGCGCAAAGTAGGCGGCTCCTTCCGAAACCGAGAATTTCACATCGTTCGAATAGAAGGTCGTTTCCTCGTCACCCAAAATGTATTTGTAGGTCTTGCCTTTCACTTCGGTCAATAAGCCGTATTCCACAAGGTCGCCGGTGAAGTTGTTTAACAGGAGAAGCGATACTTCGCCGTTTTCGTTCATTTCATAATACTTAATGTCGCTGTAGGACATATTGGTTCCGGAAATGCGTCCCGGAAGTACCGTCCGGCAGATATCGCCGCTGTAATAGTCTACGATTTTTGCATCATCGGCGATTTTGCCGTTTTCCACCGCATTCAGTACATCCACCGCATACGAGGTCGAGCGCGGTCCGGAAAGACCCGTGATCTGCGTTTTTGTTTCGGTGACCAACACCTTCACCGCGTCGCCGACTTTGTACGAATCACCGTATTCATAGGTGTATGTGTCGCCGTCTGCGGTAAAGACCGTGAGCGTATCGGCGGTGTATTTTTTGCCGTCTTTGTCGGTATATTGCTTTTTGCCGACGGCGGTCACGATGCCGCAGATATAGCTGTTCTCGGAGATTTTGGCTCCGGCAATGCCGGCAACCGCCCCATCTTTGCCAAGCAACAGCGTTACGCGATCTCCGATATCGTACATGCCGAGGCTGGAAAGCGCATATTGTGCATCGGAGCTTTCAAGTGTATAGGTTTTGCCGGAAACCGTAACCGAGGTCGGCGAAACACGTGTCGGTGCAATGCTTTCGATCGTGCCGACAGCCGTATCGGCGTACAGCCAAACGGTGTTTAACAGCTTGGAATAGTAATAGACGTCGTATTGACGGACATCGGACAGCTTCACGGTCTTGTTGTTCTTGTAGAACACGGCACTGTCCGGTTTGATTTCGGCATCCGAGGTGAGTGCGCCGTCTTTTTCAACGATGAACGGACCTTTGAGCGTGGCGGAAACAATTTCGGCATACGGCACCTGATTTTCGCCGTTCCCGACAATGCTCATGTCGGCAGCAACCACATCCACGGCATTGCCGTCTTTGCCCAAAAGCAGCGTGACTAACATATCGGTCTTGAAGGTGCCGTAGTTGGAGAATTTGTAGACGATATCATCGGTGGAAAGAGAGTAGGTCACGCCGCCGACCGTGACGGACTGCGGATTCTGACGGTTTGGCGCAATGCTTTGGCATACGCCGCTCTTGGTGTCGCGGAACACCCATACCGAACGGAAGGGTTCGGAATAGTACAAAACGTCGTTGACACGGATATCCGAAACGTTTATCGGTTCGCTGTCCAGTAACAGCGTCACCGAAGAAAGGTCAAACGGAATTTCCTTTGCAAACGCCGCCACATCTTTCACGACGATCGGGTCGCTGATGGTTTTGTTGACCTCGGTCAAACGGTCGGCATCCTTGTCGGCATAGGCTTCGTAAAGAGCCGCATCGGCAAGCACCAGATCGGCGACTGCGCCGTCCTTGTCAAGCATGAGCATGACGTAATCGTCCTTGCCGATACCGCCGGCATTTGTGAGCTTTTTGGCGGCGGTGGGGGTTAAGGAATAGTTGGCGGTACCGAGTGTTACCGATTGCGGCGTTTCACGGTTGGGGGTAACGGAATCAATCTTCCCGAATTCCTTATCGGTATAGCACCAAACGGTTTTTAACTTGCCGCTGTAATAGTACACGTCATAGTCGGTGATATCCGAACGCACGGCGGCTTTTCCGTCACGGTAAAAGACGGCGTTCGGATTGTCTAAAAAGGCTACGCGTGCGGAAATCGAACTGTCATTGTTGACAAAAGGACCGGTCATATCGGCGGAAAGAAGTGCCAGATAATCGACGGTGTTGTCCGCGTCGGTCGTGCAGCCGAGCGTGGTGCAATAGTAGGCGCCGCTCTTGGTCTTGGTACAGAGCGTGTTGTAGAGAAGGCGCATACAGTCAAGTCGTGTTAACGTTTCGCCGCGGCTTGCGGTCATGCCGGTATCGAGGTCAATCTCGTGATATTTGGCAAGCTGGGCTTCGGGATATGAGCCTTGAAAATCCTCGTTTGTGTAACCGAGCAGCTTTAAGGAAATGATGACCGCCTCTTCAAGCTTCACCGTGTTTTCCGGACGGAAGGTACCGTCAAGATAGCCGGAAACAAGCCCTGCCTTGATGGCAGCCGAAACATAGCCGACCGCCCAGTGCGCGTTGGTTACATCGGGAAACAGGGAGGTGGCGGAGCTTTGTCCGGCTGAATCCTTGTTTACCGAGGCGCAGACTGCCATTTTGACAAACTCTGCACGGGTGACCGGCGCGTCTAAATTAAGATTGCCGTTTTCATCACCGTTCATGACCTCAAGAAGCTGCAATGCCTGTGCTTTTTCACTGTCGTCCGTGTTTTTGATGCCGGTGTGCTCGGCGAATACCGCACCGCAGAGAACAGTGCCTGCGACGGCGGCGGACGCCAAAAAGCGAATCCATTGTTTCATGTGTTTTTCCTTTCTTATTTGTGCCGTATGTCCATTCGGAAAAAGTCCGAAGAATCATTCATGGCGCAGTGCTTCGATCGGGTTTAATTTTGCCGCCTTGTTGGCCGGCAGATAACCGAATAACACGCCGATGGCAACCGATATGCCAAACGAAAGCGCGATGGCTTCGACCGTCGGAACCGCCGTAAAATCCTCCCAGAAATTGGAGACCAAAGACGCGCCGCCGACGCCGAGCAGGATTCCGATCACACCGCCGAGTGCGCTGGTCGTGCCGGCTTCGATGACGAACTGAAGCCGAATGTGCCTGCCCTTGGCGCCGAGTGCTTTGCGGATGCCGATCTCGCGTGTGCGTTCGGTCACCGACACAAGCATGATATTCATAATGCCGATGCCGCCGACTACAAGTGAAATGGCAGCAATGGCGGAAAGTACGTTGACGACGATGTTTATCATGTCGGTCATGCTGTCTAAAATGGCGGAATTGCTGATGACCATGTATAGATCTTCGTTCCGGAAGGTATCATACAGCCGGTCTTCGATCAGATTCACGCACGCGTCCACATTGTCCTCCGACGCGGAAAGAAAAATGTAGGAGGAAATGTTGGCGTTGCGTGCCAAAAACTTTGCCGCTGTGGAGTAGGGAACATAGACAAAGTTGTCGCCGCCGTCTTCATCGGTGCGGTCGTCGGTTTCTTCCACTACGCCGACAACGGTGTATTTGTCGCCGTTGATTTTGATATAGTTTCCGACGATATCGTCGTCATACAAATAGGCGTAATACGCACCGACCACGCAGACCTTGTTGTTTTCCTTGATGTCAATGTAGGTAAGATTTCGTCCGTCTGCGAGCTTCTGACGCTTGGCGTCCATGTAATCCTCGCTGACACCGGTAACGGTCGGCGTGTAGGTTTCCTTGTCCACCGTGGTGCGGACGCTTGCGTTTACGGAAACGAGCGGACTTATTTGGGCAAAGGCATCGGACTTTTCCTCGTAAAACGCGTACATATCGTCCACATCGACCGTTCGTGTCGAGCCGCGTCCCATGACCGTAACATTGATGGTGGTGGTGCCGAGCTCGGCGAACATATCGTTAATGTAGACCTGCATACCGTTGCCGAGCGACATGATCAAAATGACCGCCGCAACGCCGATGATAATGCCGAGCATGGTGAGAAAGGCGCGAACCTTGCTGGAGGAAAGGCTTTTGAGTGCCATGATGAAGCATTGTGTAATGCCCAAAACTATGCCCTCCCTTCGGCGTTTCCGGAAACGGAATTTTGTGCTTTTTCTTTCTCTTTTTTTACAAGCGGATCATCCTCAAACGAAACGTTTGCGTTGACCACCGCACCCGGCGCGTCGGCAGGACCGTCGTAAATGATTTTTCCGTCGTGAATGCGCACAATGCGCTTGGCGGAGGCGGCAATGCCGTTATCGTGCGTGATGAGAACGATGGTGTTGCCCTCTCCGTTGAGCTTTTGTAAGAACGAAAGCACCTCGCGGCCGGTGCGGCTGTCGAGTGCGCCGGTCGGTTCGTCGGCAAGGATCACCGACGGGTCGCCGGCAAGCGCACGGGCAATCGAAACGCGCTGCTGTTGGCCGCCCGAAAGCTGTGACGGATAGTTTTTTTCTTTTCCGAAAAGTCCGACTTTCTCAAGCATGGCACGCGCCCGTTCGCGGCGTTCGTGCTTATCGACACCGGCATACAAAAGCGGCAGCTCAACGTTTTCGAGAATGGTGAGCTTGGGAATCAGATTATACTGTTGGAAAATAAAGCCGAGCGTGACGTTGCGGATTTCGGCAAGCTCATCATCGTCCATGGTGCTGACGTCGATTCCGTTCAATTCATAGGTGCCGGATGTCGGCGTGTCAAGACAGCCGATGATGTTCATGATGGTGGATTTGCCCGAACCGGATTGCCCGACAATGGCGACAAATTCGCCTTTATCAATGTGCAGATTGATTCCGTCGGCAGCTCGGGTTTCGGTGTCACCGTTATGATAGATTTTGTAAATATCTTTGAGTGTAATCATGTGCGTACCTTCTTAAACGCCTTACATACCGGGACCGCCCGGGCCGCCGCCCATGCCGCCGGAAGGACCGCCGCCCATGCCGCCGCCCATGCCGCCGCCCATCATCATCTGCGTCCAATCGCTGCCGGAGCGTTCGGCGCTTTCAACGATGACCACGTCGCCTTCTTCAAGGCCGGAGAGAATCTCGATGTAATCGTCATCACTGATACCGGTTTCAACAGTAACCTCGGTATATTCGGCTGTTTTCGGAACGGTGGAATAACCTCCGTTCATGGCCGTAGGAGGTGTTATGCCTGTTTGTTCTCCGACAGGCGCGGTTTCACCGGAAGCCGCGTCTGTATCAGGCGTGAAGCCGTCGGGAGATAACGTTCCGTTTTCAGGCGCACCGTCCGGAAGGGAGGGCGCGTTGACGGAATTTTTCTTATCTTTATTGTCTGAACCGGAAGCATAGGCTTCGGGGTTTTTGATGACTTTTACTTTGTTGCCGCGGCCGACGGCATCCACCGGAACGGCAAGCACGTTTTCAGCCTTTTCGAGAATAATTTCCGCGTCAATGTTCATGCCGGGACGCAAGGCGCTTCCATCCGTATCACTGCCGTAATCGTCGAGCGTGACGGTGATGGGATAATAGGTGGTTCCGTTGGAGGTAGTGCCCTGAATGCTGATTTTGGTGATCTTTCCGACATAGGTATGACCGGTTTTGGCATCAGAGGTGACTTGAACCTCTTGACCGAGTGCAAGCGAATCGATATCCAGCTCATCGATGTTCATTTCGAATTTCAGGCAGGACAAATCGAAGATCTTGGCAATGGTGTTTCCGCTGCCCGAGGAACCGATTTTTTCGCCTTTTTTGTAGTTCTTTTCCACGACTGTGCCGGCAATGGGTGCGGTAATCTCATAGTTGTCGAAAGCGTCGCCGGCATCCTTTAAGCTGTTGGCAGCATCTTTTAAGTTGCGTTCGGCAGTTTCGATGTTGTCTTCAAGCGATTTGCTGGACAGCGTGACAATGACGTCTCCGGCGTTTACGTAGTCGCCTTCGTCTTTGACGATGGTCGCAACCTTGCCCGAGCCGTCGGATGTGATCTGCTTATTGATGTTGTAATAAAATTTGGCACTGCCCGTGCAGGTATAATCGCCGATTTTGGCGGTAGCCGACGTGTTTTCCGTGATAACACCGGGATTTTTCACGGCAATGGTCACATCCACCGTCTTAACGCCGTTTTCGTTGACCTTGTAGGAAGGGCTGATCTTATTCACCGTGCCGCTTATTTCTTCTAACGTATCGCTGATGGTCAAAACGGCGGAAGCTCCTTTGGAGAGGTTAAAGGTGTCGGCTTGCATGAACGGAATGTCAATGAGCATGGTGTCGCGGTCGATAATGCTTGCTATGACTGCACCTTTCATGACCTCATCGCCGATTTCCAAATCCATGACCTGTAAAATGCCGCTGTAATCCGACCGCACGATTAAATCCTCGCGGTCGTCATACAGATCGTTCAACGTTTTTTGTGCGTTTTCATAGCTGCTCTGCGCACGTTCGAGCGAAGAGACAAGGTTGTCGGAATCGATCTTCATAAGAAGCTGATCCTTGGAAACAACGTCGCCTTCTTCAAAATAATCTTCGGTGATCTCGCCGCTGGCAAGAGCCGTTACGGTGTAGGAATCGGCCGGCTCCAGTGTGCCGGTGCCTGTGAGAACGTTTTGAATGTCCCGCCGTGCGACCGAGAAGGTGTTGTAGGTTTCGGTGTTCTGCATACCGCTGTTTCCGCCGATAAAGCCGAGCTTGTAGCCGACAAAAGCGGCAATTGCCAAAAGAACGATTAACCAGAAGAGAATTTTTTTGATCTTTTTTTTGCGTTTTCCGCCGCGTGCGGCTTTTTTCTTTTGTTTTTCGTCTTTGGATGGTTTGGGAGGCGCATTGTCTGCCGGTGCTTGCGTTTCCGGCTCAGTGTCAAAAACGGAATCGTTTTCGTTTAATTTCTCCGGCGTTGTATTCGGGTTGCTCATATGACCATACCTTTCTCGTTTCGGTGGTTCTTTTTTTACGGTGCTATTATAAAGAATGTTTGTGTAGAAGCAAGGTCTGCCAAGTGAAAAACAGGTGTTCTTTTGTTTTCCAAACTGTAAATACCTGTCAGACCGCGTCAGAAACGCTGCAAATACTTTCTGTATAAAAATTTTTCGAACGGGAAAAATAGGCATACCAAGAAAATAAAAGGGGATTGTGCTATGTCTTCCGATGCCTGCAGTGCCTACACCGCCTCGCGCGGCGCATTGATTCTGAAAAACGGCGTAAAAATTGCCGAAACGGCTGTTTCCGGCGGAAAAATCGAAAAGGAAGGCCCGCTCGGCGATCTGCTCGACGTATATTGCGACAGCGACGATTTGCACACCGGCACCTTCGAAAAAGCTGAAGCCGAAATGATACGCATGACTGTCAATACACTCATGTCCAAAGCCGGTGTAAAGGATGAAAACATCGATTTGCTGTTGGCCGGCGATCTCATGAACCAGTGTACCTCCACCGCCTACGGGCTATCCGCATTCGATATCCCGTATATGGGCTTGTACGGTGCATGCTCCACCTTTGCCGAAGGGCTGCTTACCGCCGCGCTTCTCATCGATGCAGGGCATATCGGCTCGGCGATGGTTGTGGCGTCGTCAAGCTTTTGCACCGCCGAGCGGCAGTTTCGGTTTCCGCTTGAATACGGAGCGGTGTCCGGCACGACCGCGCAGACCACGGTCACCGGTGCCGGTGCGGCGCTTCTTGTGCGTGCAAAACCGGAGGAAACCGGCGTGTTTTTGACGCGCGGCATGTACGGCATCGTGTCCGACCGCGGTATCAAGGACGCCGCCAACATGGGTGCGGCCATGGCGACGGCGGCTGCCGATACGATTTTACGATATTTGGGAAGCACCGGTGAAACATCGGCTGATTACGACGCGGTTGCCACGGGAGACCTTGGACATGAGGGTCTGTCGCTTGCGCGTGAAATGTTAAATGAGAAAAACGACCCGGCAAAGAGTCTTTGCGACTGCGGCGAAATGATCTATGACCTTAAAAAGCAAAAGGTCGGCTGCGGCGGTTCGGGCTGCGGCTGCAGTGCCGTTGTGACGGGCGGACATTTTTATCATGAACTGAAAAACGGCAGCATCCGCCGCATGGCGCTTGTCGGAACGGGTGCGCTCATGAGTCCGCAAAGCATCAAACAAGGACAGTCCATTCCGGGTGTCGGACATTTGGTCTGCCTTGAAAAGAGAGGTTAAAAAATATGATCTATGTAGGGGCATTCTTGGTCGGCGGTGCTTTATGTGCCATCGCGCAGATCCTCATTGACAAAACCAAGCTTACGCCGGCGCGCATTCTGGTCGGCTATGTTGTCACCGGCGCGGTCTTAACGGCTGTCGGCGTGTATGAGCCGCTTGTGAAATTTGCCGGTGCTGGTGCGACCGTGCCGTTAACCGGGTTCGGCTATTCGCTCATCAAGGGCGTGGAAAAGGCGGTAGGCGAAAAAGGCGCGTTCGGCATTCTGAGCGGCGGCATTACGGGTGCGGCGACCGGCATCACGGCGGTCATGCTGTTTTCACTTGTGGCTGCGCTTGTTGTCAAAAGTCACCGGAAATAAGCGGCATGAAAAACAGTGCGGACAAACAAGAGCCGTCGCGGCTGCGACGGCTCTTGTTGCGCTATTTCATAATCTTTCCGGCTGCCCTGCCAAAGTGTCCGCTTTGTACCGTAGGCAGCCGTGATGAGGGGGCTCATAATTCGCATTAGGCTGCATATCCTTCCGTTTGTTTTCCGAAAAACGGGAGAAATACAATAAGTCGTCTGTGATTTTGGCGTAAGAAACACCAAAGGCAAGCCCTTGCCGTGCTTCAAAGGAAGTTCTCTGCATTATTTATTAGGATTATGCGTTTTTTTCAAGTGCGGTATAAAACTGCTCTTTTGTTACATGATAGACCACAATGTTTTTGAATTCGCCCTTGATGTACATGCTGTGCCGGTATACGCCCTCAAGGGTCATGCCGCATTTCTGCATGACTCTGCCGGATGCGTCGTTGCCCTCCATGTATTTGGCGGTAAAGCCGTCAAGGCCGAACACCTCAAAGCCGTATCGCATGACGCATCTTACCGCTTCGGCGGCAAGGCCTTTTCCCCAATAGGGGTGACCGAGCACATAGCCGACCTCGGCGGTATTGGCGGCATAATCGAACGAGGTATAGCCGCAGGTGCCGATGAAATTTCCGGTTTCCTTTAGGATGAGTCCCCAGTCGTTGAACGAGCCGTCGGCATATTTTTTCTGCAAAACCCGAATATACCGTTCAGTCTCCTTGGCCGACGCGTGCGGCGACCAGGTGAGATATTTGGTAACCTCAGCGTCGCCGGAGTATTCGAACATATCTTCCGCGTATTCCGGAACGATTTTGCAGAGCGTCAAGCGATCGGTTTCGAGTGTCGGCGGTGCGGCAAAGGTTTTTGCGACAAGCTCCGGCAGGGAAACGGTTTTTTTAGCGTTTTTTTCGGTTTTTGCCGTTGTGAAAAAGTCAAAAAAGGACATTTTTTCTTTCGCGCCCATTCGTCTTACGGACGAAGCAAAGCGTCCGCAAGTGCGGAGTCCTTTCCGAGAATGATGGTGACGTCGTCGCCGTTCAAGGATACCTTAACGGCATCCAAAGCACGGGTAAAGGTATAAAAATCCTGCTTTTCGGACGTGTTGTAGGCGTCGGCCAAAATGCGCATATATTCGGCTTCGCCCTCGGCTTTTATTTGCTCGGCGCGCGCCTTGGCGTCTGAAATGAGGATGTTTTTCTGCTTGTCAACCTCGTTGCGGATCATTTCGGCTTGCTTGTTTCCGTCGGCGCGGTATTGCTCGGCGATCTTGCTGCGTTCGGAAATCATGCGGCGGTAGACGGCCTCTTCGTTGTCTGTCGGCAGGTCGAGCTTTTTGATTTTGATATCGATGATCTCGATGCCGTAATCATTGGTTGCGCCCGTGGCTGCGGCAAGAATATTGTTGTTGAACAGCTCGCGGCTCATATCGTCTTGGTTGATGATGTCGTCGCGCAGCGACTTGCCCATTTCGGTCTTTATCGCGCTGTAGGTGAGCATATCGATACGCGTTTCGGCTTCACTCATGCTGCCGAGTGTCTTGTAAAAGGTGAGCGGATCGGTAATGCGCCATAAAACGTAGTTGTCCACCTGCATGGTCTTGCTGTCGGCTGTTAAAACCTCGCTCGGCTTCATGTCGTATAAGAGTACTTTTTTCGGAAAACGGCGCACCGAATCGGTAAACGGCAGCTTAATGTGCAGACCCGGCTCAGAAACCGTGTCAACCGTCTTTGCAAAACGGATAACGCCGACGTATTCGTCCTCGCCGACCGTGTAAAAGCATTCGGACGAAACAAGAAACGCCGCAAGGATAAGAACGATGACGAGAACCGTCAGCAGGCTCTTTTTGCTCTTGGTTTTCATTTGCCGGTCACCTCCGTATTTGTGAAACTGTCAATCGGGAGCAATTTCTGCGTGGAGCCGTCCGAGGTGTCAACATAGACCTTAGCGTTCGGCATGACCTGCTCGATGGCTTCGTAGAACATACGCTTGCGCGTGATTTCGGGATTTAACTTATACTGCTCGTACATGGCGTTGAACATGGCAACCTGCATATTCGCTTCGTTGATGCGGTCTTGCTTGAGATATTCCGCATTCCGGATCAGCTTGTCGGCTTCGGCTTGCGCAAGCGGCAGCTCGCTGTTTTCATAAGCGCGTGCCACGTTTATCGCCGTGTCCTTATCCTGCTTGGCTGTTTCGACCTCCTTGAAGGCCTCTTGCACTTCCAGCGTCGGCGGCTCGCTGTCCTGCAGCTTGATGTCGGTAAGCGCAAGACCGAGATCGTAGGCGGCTAATTCCTCTTGGATGGCCTCTTTGATCTTCGCCTGAATCTCGCCCTTGCCGGTGGTGAGAATGCTGTCCACGTCGTAGGAGCTGATGACGTTGCGGATATGGCTTTGCGCAAGGCTTTTCAAAATCTCGCGCGGATCGGCGGAGCTGTACAGATACTTGACCGGGTCGGAAATCTTGTATTCCACGAAAAAGTCGCAGTTGACGATGTTGTAGTCGCCGCTGATCATCTTGCTTTCGCTGTCAATGGTTTCCGTGCTGTCGTTGGTGCTGCCGGTGCGGAAGCCGATTTCGATTTTCTGCAATTCGTTGACGTTGACATAGGTTGCCTGCTGGATACCGAACGGGATCTTGATATGAATGCCGGGATCGACTACCGCCGTTACCTTGCCGAAAGTGGTGACCACCGCCTGACCTTTGTCGCCGACCGTGTACAGAGAGGTGAGAACCAATACGGCAAGCAAAACAATACCGACACACGGCAAAAAAAGCCGTTTGATGCCCTTGGCAAGCTTTTCGCCGTTCTTTTTGCTTTCTTCGCCTGCGTTTTTCCACCATTCGCTGTTATTCATCTGTGAAACGCCGCCTTTCATGCTTTGAAAAGTATTCGAGAAAATGCCATTTACAAAAAGTATACGCCACTTCCGTGAAGATATACGAAATACAGTTGTAACAAAGTGTTAACATTGAAGCGTTTGGACAAAAAAGCGGCCAAGCACAATCGCTTGACCGCCGGTGCGTGTTGCAAACGCTTCTATTCTATAGAAACAATCCCTCAGCCGAGAGAGCCGGCGGCTCTATTTGTCGGAAAGCTGAAAAGTTTGCCGCAGCCGGTGTTTATCGCTGTAACTGCGGCGGCATTTTGCCGTCCCTGTGTAAGGGAAGGTGGCGCACAAAGTGCGCCGGAAGGGTTGTTTGTCCTGTGATAGCGCCTTTTTAGGCAGTCAAAAGCGGCCAAGCATAATCGCTTGACCGCCGATAATTATTTTCCGAATGCCGCCTGCGTCTGAACGGGACTGGAGCGCCCTTCCAAATTGACGCCTCTGCGTTCCAGCGCCGCGCGTGAAATTTCGATGTCCTCCGCCGCTTCCATTTCGTTGAAGCAGCCGACCGTGACCATGTCGCAGTCGCGGATGGTCGCCCATGAGAAGTTTAAGCCGACAAACGGCGTTGTGCGGCCGGCTGCCATGGGCTTTATGGTCATGACCGGCTTTTTGGCGTTGCGGATAATGCGGTTGACCGTTTCGATCTCCACCTGCATGAGAAAGCCCATACAGTTGTAGATCTGTATGTAGGTCTCAACATCGTAGCCGTTCTCGTCGCTGTAAACAATAAGCTCCGGCATATGCGCCGAAAGACCCGGAATCATGCCTTGCTCGCGGATCATGGCGGTGTAATCGCCGATGCGGCGGATCTCGCGCTTCTCTTTGTTGACCAGCAGCTCCGCGCTCCCGTGATGGATAAGGCAAAAGTCCGCGCCGAGTTCTTTGGAGGCGCGAATGGTGCGTTCGGCATTTTTGCGGCCTTCGGCGCTGTCGGTTACGTCGATGCCGGGCGTGTCGATGAGAATGATCTTTTTGCTCATTTTCTGCTCGGTCATGCGGATGGCTTTCACAATGACCGGTGTGACCTGAAAGCTGCACATCATGGTGTCGATACCGGCGTTCAAGAAGGTTTCGAGCATGGGGCAGAGCGTTTCGGCACTGTGATGGTGGTTCTTTATCATGCAGTCGGCAGCCTTTCCGGTATGACTCCAGCCGGCCATCCAGTTGGTGCCGATGATAAAGCGCGAAACCGACAAACCGCCGACGGTGGTTCGCGGGAATGCGTTTTGGATTGCTTCAGACATCGATAACACTTCCTTTTGAGAATGAATTAGTAATTTTATACAGTATAGCACGAGTAAATTGAAGGAACATTGTGCATTTTGAAAAATAATTATGAATTGCTTTGTGCATGTTTCGTGCGGACGACAAAATGCGCCATCTTTTTGCAAACATTAAATGTTTGTTCATATCTTCCGGCGGCGAATGTTGTATAATAATAATGATATTGAGGAAAGGAACGCTTTTGCGTAAGATTTACCATGAATAAAAGTCCGTTTTCCACCGTTGTTTATGTGCTTATCACCTGTCTTGTCTTTGCCAATGTATATGTATACTCGCAGATTTTTACAAGCAATATTCCCGAACCGAACTACCCGACGCCGGCAGGCACGTCCGAACAGACCGACCAAACCGAGCAGACACCGGAACCCGAGGATGTCCTTCCCGAAGGGTATACGACCGTGCAGGCAAATCTCTCGGATACGCATTCCGGCACCTTGGTGCTTGTCAACAGCACCCATCCGTTTGTATTTGACAACGTGCCGACCATCATCCCGACAAGCGAAAACGTCAGCATCTATTATAACAAAACCAAAAGCTATTCGGTGCGTGACATCAACGTTTCGATGAACGCCGAGGCGGTGACGGCGCTGAATAAAATGCTCGACGATTTTTCCGCTTATCAGGGAGGAAAAAAGTCGCTCATCATTTTGGAGGGATTTCGCTCCTATGAGGCACAACAGCAGATCCTCGACGAAAAGATAGCCGCACTCGGTCCGGAGCAGACCATCGCCCAACAGCCGGGTGCTTCGGAACACCATACCGGCTATGCCATGGACATGGATTTGTACGAAAACGGCGTGGTTGCTACCTTTACCGGCGAGGGCGATTACGCGTGGATATATGAAAATGCGCACAAATACGGCTTTGTCTTGCGGTATCAGGAGGGCAAGGAGAGCATTACCGGCATCAGCCCCGAATCGTGGCATTTCCGCTATGTCGGTGTTCCGCACGCGGAATATATGTATAAGAACGGCCTGTCGCTTGAAGAATACATCGACGCGCTTGCCTTATATCCATTCAAAAGCGCACGCTTAACGGTGAGTGACGAAGCCACCGGCGCACTTTACGAAATTTACAGCGTTGCCGTCGATGCGGACGGCACCGAAATCCCCGTTCCGGCGTCTCCCGACGGAAGCGTGGCATATACGCTTTCGGGCGATAACAGCGGTCATGTGATCGTAACGGTCAAAAAAGCGTAACAAATAACAAAGGAAGCGAAAACAGTTATGGCTATTTATACCCGGTATATCGACGGAAATTTTAACGAAACACTCGAAAAAATCCACAACGGCATTTTGGACAGCAGCTTGTCGGCGAGCTACGAGGACGGAAGTGATTGGGAAAAAGGCGACGTGAAATGTGCCGTGCGCGTGTATGAGAGGTACAGCACGTTCGGCGGCAACCGCGTGTCGTTAAACGTGACGCTCGTCGGAACGGACGGCGATTTGTTCTTGACCGGCATCACTTCCGGCGGCAGTCAGGCAGTTTTTTTCAAGATCAATACGCTCGGTGAGGACGCATTTCTCGATTGCTTAGTCGGATTGTTTGAATAAAGGCTGAAAACAACATGAATTTCGCACAAAACAACACAAAACCATGAAATTTGCACAAAAACTCTTGACAATCCAAAATAAATGCGTTATACTGTATGCAGAATGAAAAGGTGGAAAGCTCTGCCTGAAACGATATCCCGCTGAAACGTCTAAATCTTTGCGAGGTGAAAATCTTGAATTGTTATTACAGCGATTATATTGAAAAGACCGCACGTATCGATCAATTGAAAGAAGCACTTTTCGTCACGCCGCCCGAAATTGAAGCGGACAGAGCCGTTCTGCTCACCGAATCGTACCAAAAAACCGAGGGTGAGCCGATCATCATGCGCCGTGCAAAGGCGTTCAAAAACATCTGCGAATTTTTGCCGATCACCATACGCGACAACGAACTCATTGTCGGCAGCAATGCCAAAATGCCGCGCAGCTGCCAAGTGTTCCCGGAATTTTCCTTCGAATGGTTAGAGACCGAATTTGATACGGTGGCAACGCGTAAGGCCGATCCGTTCTACATATCCGAAGAGACAAAAAGGACTCTGCAGGAGGTCTATAAATATTGGAAAGGCAAGACCACGAGCGAGCTTGCCACGTCCTATCTTGCTCCTGAAGCGTCGCTTGCCATGGCGCATAATATGTTCACACCCGGCAACTATTTTTATAACGGCGTCGGCCATGTGACCGTCGAATACGACAAGGTGCTTGCCATCGGCTACAAGGGCATTTTGGGAGAAGTCCGTGAGGCACTTGCCAAGGTCGATCCGGGCGATGCGGACTATGCCTCGCGCCATGCCTTCCTCAAAGCCGTTGAGATGAGCTGTGAAGCGGCCATTACCTATGCACACCGCTATGCGCTTCTTGCCCGTGAAATGGCGGCAAAGGAAACGAATGCCGTGCGCAGGGCGGAGCTTGAGCAGATCGCACGCAACTGTGACAACGTCCCGGAAAACGGTGCGACAAGCTTCTATGAAGCCTGCCAGAGCTTTTGGTTTGTTCAGATGCTGCTGCAGACCGAATCGAGCGGACATTCCATTTCGCCGGGTCGGTTTGACCAGTATATGTATCCGTATTTCAAGGCGGATCTCGATAAAGGCGCGATCACGCGCGAATTTGCCCAAGAACTGATGGACTGCATTTGGGTCAAGCTCAACGACCTCAATAAGGTTCGCGACGCTGCAAGTGCTGAGGGCTTTGCCGGTTACAGCCTGTTCCAGAACCTCATTGCCGGCGGTCAGACAAAGGACGGCGAGGACGCGACCAACGATCTGTCGTTCATGTGCATCAACGCCACACTGCACGTGCTTCTGCCGCAGCCGTCGTTTTCGATTCGCGTGTGGAACAAATCGCCGCATGAATTTTTGCTTCGAGCCGCCGAGGTCACACGCACCGGCGTGGGACTTCCGGCATATTACAACGACGAGGTCATCATTCCGGCACTTATGTCGCGCGGCGTAACGCTTGAAGATGCACGCGAATACAATATCATCGGCTGTGTGGAACCGCAAAAAGCCGGAAAAACCTGGGGCTGGCACGACGCGGCGTTCTTCAATATGTGCCGTCCGCTTGAGCTTGTTTTCTCAAACGGTATGGACGAGGGCGAGCAGGTGGGACTTCGCACCGGCGACATCGGTGAATTCGATACCTTTGAAAAATTCTTCGACGCGTATAAAAAGCAGATGAAATACATGATTTCCCTGCTTGTCAACGCCGATAACGCCATTGATATGGCACATGCCGAACGGTGCCCGCTGCCGTATCTTTCCTCCATGGTCGAGGATTGTATCGGGCGCGGCAAAACACCCGAACAGGGCGGCGCCGTCTACAATTTCACCGGTCCGCAGGGCTTCGGCATTGCCAATATTGCCGATTCGCTGTATGCCATCAAGACGCTTGTCTACGAGCAAAAGAAATTTTCGCTTTCGGAATTGAAGGAAGCACTTGCCCATAATTTCGGTAAGGATTCGTCGGCGGAAACCGTGAAAGCCGTGACCGAACAGGTGGCTTCCGCGCTTGCCGCAAAGGGACAAACCGTCACCGAAGCCACGGTCAAGCAGATTTACGAATCTGTTAACCGCACCTTAAACACAGCCGACAGCGCACATTATAACGAGATCCGCGAGAGCATTTTAGCGATCGATAAATTCGGCAACGATATTCCGGAAGTGGATGAACTTGCAAGAGAAGCGGCTTATACCTACACAAAGCCGCTCGAAACCTATAAAAATCCGCGCGGCGGCATTTTCCAAGCCGGTCTTTATCCGGTTTCCGCCAATGTGCCGCTCGGCGCGCAAACCGGCGCAACGCCGGACGGCAGATATGCACATACGCCGGTTGCGGACGGTGTTTCGCCGTCAGCCGGCATGGATACGCACGGTCCGACCGCGTCTGCAAATTCGGTCGCCAAGCTCGACCACGGCATAGCCTCCAACGGAACGCTTTTCAACATGAAATTCCATCCGTCGGCACTTGCCGGAAAGAGCGGCCTTGAAAGCTTTGTGGCACTTATCCGCGGCTATTTTGACCAAAAGGGTATGCATATGCAGTTCAACGTGGTCAGCCGCGAAACGCTGCGCGACGCCCAGGCACATCCGGAAAAATACAAGAGCCTTGTGGTTCGCGTTGCCGGTTACAGCGCACTTTTCACCACGCTCTCCAAGTCCTTGCAGGACGACATCATCAACCGCACCGAACAGACCTCGTTCTGATTTGCGTGCAACAGCATACCAATGCATAACAAACCGTAAGGAACTGTCATATGCAAGAAAATTATATGGAACAAACCGGACGGATTTTTGATATTCAAAAATTCTCCACCCATGACGGACCGGGTATCCGCACCATTGTTTTTCTCAAAGGCTGCGTGCTTCGCTGCCGATGGTGCTGCAATCCGGAAAGTCAAAGCACAAAAATCGAAATCATGAATCAAAACGGCAAGCTTAAGACCATCGGCTATGATACCACCGTGCGTGAGATCATAAAAACGGTTGTCCAGGATATGCCGTATTACCGCCGAAGCGGCGGAGGACTTACACTTTCGGGCGGCGAATGCCTGGTGCAGCCGGATTTTTCCGCCTCCCTCCTTCGCGCAGCCAAAGAAAATTACGGCCTTTCGACTGCCGTTGAATCGACTGCGTGTGCGCCGTACGAGACCGTACAGAAGCTCTTGCCTTATCTCGACTGGTATCTTATGGACATAAAGCATACCGATTCCGAGAAGCACAAAGCTTTTACCGGCAGAGATAACGCGCTGATACTCGAAAATGCCAAGAAGCTTGCGCGTGATGCAAAAAATCTTGTTATCCGCGTGCCGGTCATACCGACTTTCAACGACACGCCTGAAGAAATTTTATCCATCGCACGCTTTGCCGCGTCTCTCGGCACTGTACGACAGCTTCACCTGCTGCCGTATCACCGGCTCGGCTACGATAAATACGTCGGCCTTGGCAGGGAATACGGCATGGGCGACGTTTTGCCGCCGGACGCACGCAAAATGGCGATTCTCAAAGGCGTTGCCGAAAGTACGGGACTGGAAGTTCAGATCGGAGGTTAAGCGTGAACACGAATTTTAGCGATTTTAACGATAACGCCGCCAAACAGCGCATTATTCAAGAGCTTGTTCCCGGCAAACAGATTACGCTTGCCCACATCATCGCCGCGCCCGACGCGATCCTCTACCGCAAGCTCGGCCTTGACCCGTCGGTCGATTACGCCCGAAGCGCCATCGGCATCGTCACCATGACGCCGGCGGAATATGCCATCATCGCCGCCGACCTTGCCATCAAGAAATCGGCTGCCGAGCTTGGCTTTGTCGATCGTTTCAGCGGAACGCTCATCGTCACCGGAAAGGTGGACGAGGTCGAAGCGAGCCTTGCGGCGGTTACCGAATATGCTGAACGCGTGCTTGGCTTCAAGGTCTGTGCGATCACCAAAACATAAGCATGAAAAAATTGATTTTGATCGGCCGCAGTGAATCCGGAAAAAGCACGCTCATTCAGGCACTGCGCGGCGAAACCATTCATTATCATAAAACCCAGTATGTCGGCTACGGTGATTTTATCATCGATACGCCCGGCGAATATGCTGAAGATAAGCACCTCGGCGGTGCTCTCGCCGTGTATTCCTACGAAGCGGATGTCATCGGGCTTGTGCTGTCGGCAACTGAACCGTACAGCCTGTTTCCGCCGTGCATTGTCGGTATGGCGACCCGGCCGGTCATCGGCATCGTCACAAAGTGTGATCATCCCTTTGCCGACGCCGCCCAGGCTGAACGCTGGTTAAGGCTTGCCGGCTGTGAACGCGTTTTCTTTACAAGCAGCTACGATCATAAGGGGATCAATGCGATTCTGGACTATTTGAAATGCAAGGAACCGGCTTCCGCAAAAGCCGAAAAAAAGCAGATGCATCCAAAAGAATGATATTTCTTTATCAAACCGTCCAAAAAACACTTTTTTCAGCAAACGGTTTTGGCTAAAACGTTGAAACCAACATAAAACAACATAAAATTTGTAAAAAACCACACTTTTTTTGCAAAAACACTTGACATTGCGCAAAGAGAATGATATAATATCATCGAAAGGTGAAAGATTCATATAATCCAATCACTCGGATGAAAAAACAACAAATCTTCAAACCAAAGGAGTAACCGAAATGGCAACAGAGTACGAAATCAAAAAACAAATCTGTGAAATCGGCAAACGTATCTACAACAGAGGTATGGTCGCTTCCAACGACGGCAACATTTCCGTCAAATTGAACGACAACGAATTCCTCTGCACGCCGACCGGCGTCAGCAAGGGCTTCATGACCCCTGAATACATTTGCAAGGTTGACGCAAAGGGCAACGTGCTTCAGGCATACGAAGGCTTTAAGCCGTCTTCCGAAATTAAAATGCATATGCGCGTCTACAAGGAAAGACCGGACGTAAACAGCGTTGTTCACGCACATCCGGTATACGCTACCAGCTTTGCCATTGCCGGTATTCCGCTTACCGAGCCGATCATGCCGGAAGCAGTTATCGCTCTCGGCTGTGTGCCGATTGCCGAATACGGCACGCCGTCCACCGAAGAAATTCCGGACGCTGTTTCCAAGTATCTTCCTTATTATGATGCCGTTCTTCTTGAAAATCACGGCGCACTTGCTTTCTCGGATTCGCTTCTCAATGCTTACCACAAGATGGAATCCGTTGAATTCTACGCACAGCTGCTGTATCAGGCAAAGATGCTCGGCGGTCCGAAGCCTCTCTCCGAAGAACAGGTTCAGAGACTTTACGAGATTCGCCGTAAGTTCGGCATGAAGGGCAAGCACCCGGCTGATCTCTGCCCGAATGCCAAGGCCGGCAAGCCCAGCTGCCATTCCTGCGGCGGCAATTGCTCCTGCGGCACGGTTTCCTCGACCGCAGCAAACGATGCAGCTCTCATCGCTGAGATCACTAAGAAAGTTCTCGCATCCTTGAGCTAAGTCCCATGGGACACGATATCAACAAACTTGTGGAAAATGTCGTTGAACGGGTTCTCTCGGAAACGGCGCTAAGCACGCCGAAAAGACATATACCGCTTACCCGCATGACGCTTGCGGCCGCTAAAGAGCTTGCCGCCGCCGTGGAACAAAAAGCTGCGGAAATGGGCGTTAAAGCGGTCGTGGCGGTTGCCGATGAGGGCGGAAATACCGTTCTTGTCGAGTGTATGGACGACGCATTCCACGCAAGCTATGATATTGCCGTGAATAAAGCCTATACCGTTACGGCCTTGAAAATGCCGACCAAAGAGCTTGCGGCACTCGCGGCTCCGGGCGGATCGCTGTACGGGATACAGTTCACCAACGGCGGAAAGATCGTCATCTTCGGCGGCGGAGAACCGCTTTTAGGCGACGGAAAAATCTTGGGCGGCCTCGGCGTGAGCGGAGGAACGGCTGAAGAGGATACCGCACTTGGCGAATACGGAAAAACGTTTTTCGAAACCAAGCTGCGATAATCACGGCAGCAAGCAGCATTACTTAAGAAACGGAGATTTTACAACAATGGCAATGAATACGAATGATATAGAAGCCATCGTCAAACAGGTCATTGCAGGCATGAAAGAAGCTCCGGTTTCCGCACCGGCTCAGAGCTCTTTTTCGGGAAGCATTCCCAAAACGGCTCGCGTTGCCATGCTCACCAAAACCGAACATTTTGACATCAAGGAATATCCGCTGCCGGAAATCGGCGACGACGATGTTCTCGTTAAAGTGGAAGGCTGCGGCGTCTGCGGTACCGATGCGCATGAATTCAAACGCGACCCGTTTGGTTTGATCCCGGTCGTTCTCGGCCATGAGGGCACCGGTGAGATCGTCAAGATGGGCAAAAATGTCAAGAAGGACAGTGCCGGAAAAGACCTTGCAGTCGGCGATAAAGTCGTTACCTGCATGATCTTCAAGGATAATCCCGATATCACCATGTTCGACCTCAACAAACAGAACGTGGGCGGCGCGGATGTTTACGGCCTGCTTCCCGATAAAGACGACAACCATTTCCAAGGCTGGTTCGCCGATTATCTCATCGTCAAGGGCGGCTCGACCATTTTCAATGTCAGCGACCTCGACCTTGATTCGAGAATCTTAATCGAACCGTGCGCCGTGCTTATCCACGCGGTCGAACGTGCTAAAACCACCGGCATTCTGCGCTTTAATTCGCGCGTTGTCGTGCAGGGCTGCGGTCCGATCGGCCTAATCTGCATCGCCGTGCTCCGCACCATGGGCATCGAAAACATCGTTGCTGTGGACGGCGAAGAAAAACGCTTGGCTGTTGCCAAGGAAATGGGTGCGGATCATTCCGTAAACTTCAAAAATTATAAGGGAATCGAAGCCCTTGCAGATGCCGTTAAGGACGCTTTCGGCGGTCATCTTGCCGATTTTGCGTTCCAGTGCACCGGTTCGCCTGTGGCACACTCGAACATCTACAAGTTCATCCGCAACGGCGGCGGACTTTGCGAGCTTGGCTTCTTCATCAACGGCGGCGACGCCACCATCAATCCGCACTTTGATATCTGCTCGAAGGAAATCACCACGGTCGGTTCTTGGGTGTACACGCTCCGCGATTATGCCACCACCTTTGATTTCTTAAAGCGCGCAAAGGCGATCGGCATTCCGCTCGAAAAGCTGATTACGCATAAGTTCCCGCTTGAGCAGATCAACGAAGCTCTCGAAACCAACCTTAAGATGACCGGTCTTAAGATCGCCATCGTCAACAAGTAAAAACAAGCAAAAAAATAAAATTTATATAACCTTTTTAAGGAGGACAAAACAATGTCTATGGAAGCATTAGGTATGATCGAAACCAGAGGTCTTACCGCAGCAATCGAAGCAGCAGATGCAATGGTAAAAGCAGCAGAGGTTACCCTTATCGGTACCGAAAAGATCGGCAGCGGACTCGTATCCGTCATGGTCAGAGGCGATGTCGGAGCCGTCAAGGCAGCCGTTGAAAGCGGTACAGCAGCAGCTTCCAAGCTCGGCGAAATCATCGCAACCCATGTCATTCCGAGACCTCACACCGATGTTGAAAAGATTCTTCCGAAGCTTTAATCGGCTTTTCGGAACAGTCGGAATTTGAGGGAACACCTATGGCAGAGAGAAAAAATGCGAAAAAAACCGCATCGACGGTGATCGCAAACCCTGCGGTCGAGGTCAGCGCGTCTGCCGCAGAATCTGCAACGGACAAAACCGAAACAAAGCAGAGCAAGGAGAAAATTACTATGACGCAACAGGCATTAGGTATGATCGAAACAAGAGGCTTGGTCGCTGCCATCGAAGCAGCAGATGCCATGCTCAAAGCAGCAAATGTGCAGCTTGTCGGAACCGAAAAGATCGGCAGCGGACTTGTGTCCGTCATGGTCAGAGGCGATGTCGGAGCTGTTAAGAGTGCCGTTGAAAGCGGTACGGCTGCTGCTCAGCGTCTCGGCGAAATTATTGCAACGCACGTAATTCCGAGACCGCACGACGACGTGGAAAAGATTCTTCCCGTCCTCAAATAAGTCCGTTTTTTCGGAAAAACTTCGTTTTCTTTGCCGCGGCTTTGACCGCGGCAGGAAAACGATAACTGCAACTGTTTGAAAAATCGTAAACAGTTTCTTTTTGTATAGGCGAAACCGGCTTTTGCCGTATCGTTCGCCACAAAAACATATTCTCACAAACTGCGTGTGGGTATCGCCCGAAAAAGACGACCGGTCGTTCTGACCGCGGCAGAGAAAGGCATGAAAAGAGCATGATTATTGGCAAAGTGGTGGGACACGTTGTTTCCACACGCAAAAATGAAAATTTGATCGGACAGAAGCTCCTCGTTGTCGAGCCGCACGAAAGCTTAAAGGGCAACATGGGTTCTTCCCGGTTTATCGCAATCGACAACGTCGGTGCCGGTATCGGCGAAACGGTGCTCGTTGCGACAGGCAGCGCGGCGCGTGTCGGCTGCGATTTGAAAAACGCTCCGGTTGACGCGGCAATTGTCGGTATAATCGATTGCCCCGAGGAGCTTGATAAATCAATTTAACAGTGCATATAAGCAGGACTCCGTCCTCTTTATCATAGCGCAATATGCGCAAATTTTTTACCGCAAGTCTCGAAAAAGGAATGATACTTCATGGATTTTAACGCCCTGTCACTTGTTATGAAAAACGCCGGCGTTGCCGGTGCGGGAGGCGCAGGATTTCCTTCCTATGCCAAGCTCAACAAGGCGGCGGATACCATTATCCTTAACTGCGCGGAATGCGAACCGCTCTTGAAACTTCACAGACAGGTTCTCGAATTCCATGCCGAAGCAATTTTGGATGCGCTCAAAACCATTGCCGAAGCAGTAGAAGCGACGCGCGTCATCATCGCCGTAAAACCGCATTATAAAGAAGCTGTCGCAGCCGTGAACAAGCTGTTGCCGCAGTATCCGAACACCGAGATCGGTCTTCTTCCGGAAATCTATCCGTCGGGTGATGAGGTCGTTACCATCTACGAAACGACCGGACGCGTCGTTCCGCCCGGAAAAATTCCGATCAGCGTCGGGGTCACCGTTTTCAACGTCGAGACCGCGTTCAATGTGGCACGCGCCCTCAAAGAAAACGCACCGGTTACCTACAAATATATCACCATCTGCGGCGAAGTGAAGCATCCGGCAACCTTCAAAGCACCGCTCGGTATGACTTACGGTGAACTGATCGACCTTGCAGGCGGTGCTACCGTCGAGGACCCGGTTCTCATTGCAGGCGGCCCGATGACCGGTAATATCACGCAGAGAAGCGACGTTGTGACCAAGACCTCCAACGCGATTTTGGTCATGCCGAAGCATCAATATATTGTTCAAAAACGCCTGACACCGCTCTCCATCGATATGAAGCGCGCCATGTCTGTCTGCTGCAACTGCAGGATGTGTACCGATCTCTGCTCACGGCATTTGCTCGGCCATCCGATTGATCCGCAGCGCTTTATGCAGGCTTCCACCAGCGGCGTTGTCAAGGATACCGCTCCTTACTTAAACACCATGTTCTGCTCGGCGTGCGGCCTTTGCGAAATGTATTCCTGCGGACAGGGCCTCAATCCGCGTACCATGATCGTGGCTACCAAGGGAATGCTTCGTAAAAACGGCATCAAAATTCCGGCGGATGTGGAAATGAAGCAAGTTACACCGACCCGCAAATTCCGCCTTGTCCCGGTGGATCGCCTGACGGCGCGCTTGGGACTTACCAAGTATGACCTGCCCGCACCGCTCGATGAAACGCTTGTCCAAACCGGCAAAGTCAAAATTAAGCTCTCCCAGAGCATCGGTGCACCGGCGGTTGCCTGTGTTAAACCGGGGGACACGGTAAACGTGGGGGACACGGTCGGCCAACCGACCGAAAACGCACTCAGTCTGCCGGTTCACGCCTCAATCGGCGGCGTTGTCACCGAAGTGACCGATAAGTACGTTTTGATCGAAGCAAAGTAACGGGAGGACATAAAAAATGAGCAAAGCCATCGGAATGGTTGAATATAAAACGGTTTCTGCCGGCATGACCGCCGCGGATACCATGATTAAGACAGCGGAAATTGAAGTCATTCAGGCTTCCACCGTTTGTCCCGGCAAGTATATCGTGCTTGTAACCGGCGAACTCAGTGCCGTCAAAGCATCGATCGATGCTGTTAAGGTCAAATATCCCGAACAGCTCTCGGACAGCTTTGTCCTCGGCAATCCGCATGAGGATATCTTTTCGGCAATCTACGGCGGCGGCGAGATCGGCGATGCCAAATCGCTCGGCATTCTCGAAACCTTCTCGGCTCCGTCCATCATTGTTGCGGCTGATACGGCGGCAAAAGCGTCGGAAGTAAAGCTCATCGAGCTGCGCATTGCCCGCGGCATGTGCGGCAAGAGCTATATGCTTCTTACCGGCACGGTCGCTTCTGTCACAGCTGCCATTGAACGTGCGAAAGTTGTGGTGGGTGACGAAGGAATGCTCTTAGACTTCTCGGTCATCCCGAATCCCGATAAACGCCTTTGGGAGAGCATTCTCTAAAAAATACGTTTATAAAACGGAGGAATCATGCTTCCTATTGAAAGAAGAAACGAGATTCTTACCAAGCTGACATTAGAGGGTAAAGTGATCGTTGGCGATTTGGCTGAATTCTATAATGTCACGGAGGAAACCATCCGCCGCGACTTGGATAAGCTCGAAAAAGAAGGGCTTGCAAAAAAGACCTATGGCGGTGCTGTCAAAAACGACAGCTTAAATGTCGATCTGCCGTTCACCGTCCGCAAACAAACCAATGTGGAGGGAAAGAAATACATCGCCGACATTATCGGAAGCCTTATTAAAGACGGCGACTATATTTTGCTCGATTCCAGCACAACCGCACTTTTCACGGTCAAAAGCATTGCCGAAAAGAGCAATATCACGCTGATTACCAACTCGATCGAGATTTTGCTCGAAATACCGCAAAAAAGCGATTGGCGTATCATTTCCACCGGCGGCGAGTTTGTCCGAAACGGTCTTTCCTTCGCCGGGCGTCAGGCGGAAAGCGTGATCGATGAGTATAACGTCGATTTGGCTGTCATCTCCTGCAAAGGCTTTGATATGCGCAAAGGCATTACCGATACGCGCGATTACAATGCACAGATCAAAAAAGCCTTTATCCGTTCGGCAAAGAAAATCTATTTGGCAGTCGATAATACCAAATTTGACCAAACCTCGTTTGTCCGCTTTGCGGAAATCGCGGATATCGATGCGGTCGTCACAGATACCGAGCCGTCGGACGAATGGAAGAGCTATCTTTCCGGCAATAACGTGGAATTGTATTTTTAGAAAACCTTTGCTTTCGCCGAAGAAAATGTTCACGGCGAAAGCAGCTTTTACCGAAGAATTGTTAATTTTGTATCAGTCAGCGCAAGGCGCGTGGCTTCTTTGTGTTCCTGTCATGAAAGGATTTTCCCATCTATGAAACGATTTAAGTTGAAAACGGATATTATCTTTGGAAACGACGCCTTGGGCGTTCTCAAAACCATTGCCAGCGACAGTGCGGTGCTTTTTACCGACGCGTTTATGGTGTCCTCCGGAACGGCCGATGCGGTGAAGGCGTACATGACTGCCTGCAAAAATATCACCGTGTTCTCCGATGTCAAACCGGATCCGCCGGTCGAGCTTATTTCCAAAGCCGTGAAATTTGTGATGGACGTGAATGCTGATACGGTCTTTGCACTCGGCGGCGGTAGTGCCATCGATGCGGCAAAGTCTACGCTCATGATCATTCGTGAGCATTACGGAAAGAATATTAAGTTGATTGCGATTCCGACCACCAGCGGCACTGGTTCCGAAGTGACACAGTTTTCGGTCATTACCGATACCGCTGCCGGAAAAAAGCTTCCGCTTGTGGATGAAAGTATGCTGCCGGAAATCGCCGTTCTTGATGCAGAGCTTGTCAAAAGCGTTCCGCCTGCCATCACGGCAGACACCGGTTTTGACGTGCTGACGCACGCGTTGGAAGCCTATATTTCCACCGAAGCCAACGATTTTTCCGACGCTCTTGCCGAAAAAGCCGTGGAGCTCGTTGCCGACAATCTGGTGGCCGTCTATAAAAACGGCGCGGATTTGGATGCTCGTGCCAAAATGCACACCGCCTCCTGCCTTGCCGGTATTGCCTTCAACGAAGTCAGCCTTGGTATCAACCACGGCATCGCCCATGCACTCGGCGCGCAGTTCCATATCCCGCACGGCAGGGCTAACGCCATGATCCTGCCGCACGTGCTGTATTTTAACGCGGAACTGGATATCAAATTCTGTGTTAAAAACGATTGCAAAACGGCGGATAAACTGGAAATGCTGGCACGCCGTCTCGGATATCCGGCGAACAGCCCGGATATCGGCGTTCGCAACATGATTCAGCGCATTAAGGAATTTCAGCGCATCCTGAAGATTCCGACAACGCTCGGCGACGCCGGTGTGACTAAATCGCAGTATGAAAAGGTCAAGGATTTCATCATCGAAAGTGCCTTAAACGACGCTTGCACCGCAACAAATCCGCGCAAAGCTTCGCCGAAGGACGTGGAAGGCATTCTCGAAAAAATCGCAAAATTCTAAAACGGTACAACCGAAAAAATCCGTAAGTTTACACTTGCGGATTTTTTGCCTTTTTTATATTAAATTTACAATAATTGCTTGTCAATTTTCGGCGCATGGTATATAATAAAAGCAGATTGTTTTCCAAAGGAGGTTGTGTTCTTGATCTTTCGCACACGAACCGTTCTTTTAGCCAAAGTGAAAGAATCACTCAGCTCGGTGCTGCCGATCACGGCTATTGTGTTCGTCTTATGCTTTTCGGTCATCTCAGTGCCGACAGACATTTTGATGGCATTTGTTGTGGGAGCGGTGATGTTGGTGTTCGGCATGGGCTTGTTCACTCTCGGTACGGATTTGTCCATGACGCCGGTCGGCGAACATATCGGCTCTGCCGTCACAAAATCGCGCAAGCTGTGGCTGATTGTGGTGGTCAGTCTGCTTGTCGGTGCACTTGTTACCATTTCTGAACCGGATTTGCAGGTGCTTGCCGAACAGGTGCCGAATATTCCGAACCAGGTCATCGTGCTGTCGGTTGCGGCAGGTGTCGGTGTTTTTTTGGTGATTGCAATGCTGCGTATCGTGTTCGGCTTGCGGTTATCGTATATGCTGATTGCCTTTTATGCCGTTGTGTTCGGCCTTACCTTCTTTGTCCCGAAGGAGTTTCTTTCGGTCGCCTTTGATTCGGGCGGCGTGACGACCGGTCCGATGACCGTTCCGTTTATCATGGCTCTCGGTGTGGGTGTTTCGAGCATCCGTGCCGATAAAAACGCCGAAAACGACAGCTTCGGTCTTGTTGCCCTGTGTTCGGTCGGTCCGATCCTTGCAATATTGATCTTGGGAATGCTGTTCAATCCGAGTGCAAGCAGCTATACGCCGGTGGAAATTCCGCAAATTGCCATGTCCCGCGATTTGGGACAGCTGTTTGCCGAAGCACTTCCCGATTATATCAAGGAGGTTACGGCGGCACTGCTTCCGATCATGGTGTTTTTCCTGATTTTCCAGCTTGCAGTGCTCCGCTTAAAAAAAGATAACCTCATCCGTATCGGCGTCGGCTTTTTGTATACATACTGCGGTCTTATATTGTTTTTGACCGGCGTTAACGTCGGCTTTATGCCGGTCGGCAACTACATCGGACGTCAGCTCGGAGCGTTAGATTACAACTGGATTTTAGTGCCCATCGGAATGCTTATCGGTTACTTTATCGTCACGGCAGAACCGGCTGTGCACGTCCTCAATAAGCAGGTGTACGAAATGACCTCGGGTGCAATCCCGAAAAAAGCCCTTTCAACCAGTCTTTCCATCGGCGTGGCTGTTTCGGTGGGACTTTCCATGCTGCGTATCGTGGCCGGAATCCCGATTATGTACCTGCTTGTTCCGGGCTATTTGATTGCTATCGTTCTCTCATTTTTCGTGCCGCCGATTTTTACGGCGATTGCCTTTGACTCGGGCGGCGTTGCGTCCGGTCCCATGACGGCGACCTTCTTACTGCCGCTTGCGATGGGTGCAAGCGTTTCCTGCGGCAGAGATGTCGTAACATTTGCGTTCGGCGTGGTTGCCATGGTTGCCATGACGCCGCTTATTACCATACAGCTTTTGGGTCTGCTCTATAAATTCAAGGAAAAGGCAGGTACCGAAAAACGCGCGGCTTTGATAGAAGAACAGCTTGGCGACAGCGAGATCATCGAGTAGCGCGGTGTGTGAAATCAGCCGAAACGGCTTTGATTGGAAAGGAATTTGTATGGCTATCGGAAAATTCAGCCTTCTTATCAATATTCTCGGAAGGGAATTTGAAGAGGCGTATTTGGACTATTATCAAAAGAACGGCGTGAACGCGGTCTTTTCAAATCTGTGTCTTGGCACGGCAAGCAAGAGTATGCTCGATTATCTCGGCTTGGAGCGCAACGAAAAGGTGATGCTTTCCTCACTTGTGTCATCCGCCACAGCACGCAAATTATTGCTCGGACTTGTCAACCGGATGGGGATTAACCTGCCCGGTACAGGCATTGCGATAACCGTTCCGGTAGGCAGTATTGCCGGAAATGCCAGTCTTATGTATCTTGCGGAGGGTCAAACCGCATCGAATGAGGTGAATGAAATGAATGAACAGAAAGAATATGCCTATGCTTTGATAACCGTTATTGCCGAAAAGGGCTGCTCGGATATGGTCATGGATGCGGCGCGCGCGGCAGGTGCCGGCGGCGGCACGGTGGTTCATGCTAAAGGCACGGCAACTGAATTTACCGCAAAGTTTTTCGGTGTTTCGATTGCCGCGGAAAAAGAAATGATCTATATCGTTACACGCCGGGCGGATAAAGATGCCATTATGCGAGCTGTCATTGAAAAGGCAGGACCGACCACCGATGCAAGAGCTGCTGTGTTTTCTCTGCCGGTGGAGGACGTTGTCGGTTTGTGCAGCGTCATGGAGCCGGAGGACTAATGTCTGTCATATTAAGGCGGATGTAAAAAATTAAAATTCGCCTATGGAGGATAAATATGAAAAAAATCGCAGCAACCGTCCTTGCCGTACTGTGTATCTTTGCGGCAATCGGAAATCCGTTTGGCACACAGACGGCGTTTGTCGCCTCTGCCGCCGCCAAACAAAACCCGGCTCTTGCCGAAGCACAAGCGAATGTCAAGGCTGCTATCGAGGCCATGACCATCACAAGCCACACCACCGCCGAGGACATCCTTGCCGTGGCCAGTGCCGTAACCGATATGCAGGTCAGCGTCGGCAAACCTTCGGTCTCTTTCCCGGCAACCAAAACCGAGCCGGGTCGTGCCACTGTCCGCGTAAAAATCGTCATGAATGCGAATAACAGCGTTATTTTCACCATGAATGTACGGATTGCGCCCGAAATGGGCTATTCCGACGCAAACCGCGTGGCGATGGCCTCGGATGCAATCGTCGCCTATATGCGGGACTTTACCGCGACCAACGATACCACGCTTGCGGATATCATCGCGGCCGCCAAAAATGCCATTACGGACAGCGATATCACCATCGATGAAGCAAATTCCGAGGTTACCGCGATGATCAAAGCGACCGATGAAGCTCCGGGCAACATTTCCGTCGCACTGTGCGTGCGCTGCAACGGAGAGTACTTTATGTGCAACTTCGGCCGTCCGATCGCCGAGGTTTATACCGGAAACAAGAAGCTTTTGGATGAGGATTGGCGCAGCGTCAGCTCGGCGATGCACGCTGTGGTCGAACAATACGGCAACAGCACCACGCAAGAGCAGCTTATCGAAGCCGGAAAGGCCGCTGCAAAGAACGGTTCTACCGTCGAATGGCAGAACGGCGTTACCAAAAAGATCGCTACCTTCGATGAAGACGGTCAGATTTTAGGCTATGTCAACGTCACTCTGAACGGCGAAACCAAAGAGCTTCGTTTTTCGGAAAAGCTCGATAAGCTGTATCGCAAACTGCCGACTGAAATTTCGGTTTCACGCGATGAGTGGGATATCCTCCGCTTTACCAACGTCGAACGCTTCAAGCTCGGCAAAACGATTTATTCCACCACCCAAATCATGCAGGATACCTGCGATGTTCGTGAAAACGAATTGATCACATTGTATTCGCATACGCGTCCGAACGGCGAAAAGTGCTTTACCGCTTTCCCGTCCGACTTCAAGTATACCACAGCCGGTGAAAACATCCAATCCTGCGCCGAGGGCGGCTATATTCTGCCGCAGGCCGCTGTCGATAACTGGATGAACAGCCCCGGCCACTATGCCAATATCATGAACGACAGCTTCCAGTTTATGGGCGTCGGTTATACAAGACATAAGATGCTGCAAATGTTCGCCACAACCGGCAGTTCGGTTGTTTCGGTGACCACAAGCACCGGTTCCATGAGCTTTGCAAACGACGATGAAATGCAGAAAGCCTATTTCATTTTAACGCATCAAGACGGCACGACCTCCTATGCGCCCATCGATGTTAACAGCATGACCAAAAACGGCAACAGCTACACGGCTTCCTTCAAAAAGTGCGAAACGCCGGTCGTTTTGACGGTTGGCCAAACGATCACCGAGGACGCACCGCGCTTTGCGGATGTTCCGGCAGATGCCTATTATGCAGTCCCGGTCGCTTGGGCGGTTGATAAAAAAATCACGTCGGGCACGTCGCTCACCACCTTCTCGCCGGCGAACACCTGCACACGCGCCCATATTCTGACCTTCTTATGGCGTGCTGTCGGTTCGCCGAAGGATTCCTCCGGCAATCACTTCAACGATGTCTGCTCCAATGATTATTTCTATAACGCCGCCTTGTGGGCATACGATATGGGTATGGCGGACGGAGAATCCTTTGAAGGCGACCTTGCCTGCACAAGAGCTGCAACCGTGACTTATCTGTGGCAGTGTGCCGGTTCTCCCGAACCCGACGGTCAATGTGCCTTTGACGATGTTCCGGCAGACGCACCGTATGCCGAAGCCGTTGCTTGGGCAGTCGAAAACAACATTACCACCGGTACCTCCGCAACCACCTTCTCGCCGAATATGGTCTGCGACCGCGGTCAGATCGTGACCTTCTTACACAGAGCTTTGAAATAAGGCAAAAATTAAACGACCGCCTGCAAGAAGCAACACTTGCAGGCGGCTTTTCTGCGTTTTGACGCAGCGTCAGGAAAGACTTACTTTTACAATACGCATGGATTCGTTTGTGCGCGGTATCCCGTTTTGCGCGGCAGCTTCATCGTAAGAATACGACCAATAAGAACAGAGCAAGGCATTGTCGCGCGTTTCGAGCATCGCCGGATAACAGAAGTTGCCCTCCGGGTCGTCTTCAAGGCTGTATAAGGCACCCCAGCTTTTTCCGTTATCCGCAGAGCTTCTGAGTACCAACGGCGTGCGCCCGGTCGAGGGAAGGTGCTTGCAGCCGTTGTAATGCGGAATCGGATTATAGGCAGCCCATAGGGTATCGTCGGAAGCACGGTACATTTCAAGCGGCGAACGCGGCGCGGTGAACTCGGACGGTTCCGGCGGCGTGAACGTGTTCATACCGTCAAAGGAAAAACATTCATATTGATAGCAAAGCGTTGTCCGCGCCCAAAGCCGGATGATATTACCCGGCAGCTCGAGAATTCCCGGCTCTTCCATGCCGTAGGTCTGTGCGAGACGTCCGGAAAGATGAATACGTGCCTTTGTGGCTGTAAACGTTTCGCCGTCGTCCTCGGAAACAAAACAAACCGGTACGGCGCAGCGATCGGCTTCAAAACAGCTTTTGTTTTCCTCTATGCTGACAGAACAATTGTATTTGGCTGCAGCCACGGCAATTCTTCCGTCGGAAAGGCGGATAAAGCGGTCGTTGTTGAACACATAAAATGCGCGCTGTACGTTTTTTGCGCCGCATTTGGAAGTTGTGAAGTGGATGCCGTCATCGGAAATCGCACGCCCAAGCCAGCTTGAGCCGTCGCTGTCGTTTTTGATAATGAAAAAGAAACAGCTTCTGCCGTCTGTCAGAGTCATGCCGGATACGCTCATGACATTGTTCACGCCGAAATCGGCGGCACGGGCAATGATCACCGGTTCGCTCCAGTGTTCGCCTTCGTCCTCGGAACGTATCATCGCGATGTCACACGGAGAATTGTCGTGGGAGAAAGCGGTATTGTAGTGGCTGTATGCAAATAGTATGGCTCCGTCCGGTGCGCGAAGAAAGGAGCCTTCACTGTTGCGTCCGGATTCGGGAGTGCTTGGAAGATTGTATACAAGACGGTGGTTTAAGGGCGTTTTGTTTGTACTCATGGAAAACGGTCCTTTCTGTTTATTGTTCAAAGCATTTCTTCAAAAAACGGATCGATGGTTCTTCGCGGAAAGAGTGGTCCGGGGCATCCACGTAGCAGTGTTCAAAATAGGCTTCTTCCGAAAGACCGTATTTCGGCAAAGCTCCGAGATGCGTGCGCTTGGCAACCTCCGCGTATTTGGGATATTCGCTAATCTGCAAGCGGTCGGGAACACCGGCAAGCGCATAGCCGTGCCGAACCGTGTCAAGATAACAATCCGCACCGCCTTCATTGCAGGCAAGAGGTTTCGGCGCGAGTGCCGCGAGAAGGTCTTGGTGTGAAAACCATTTCCAAAGTCCCGGAATTTCGTGCCAGTTTCCGGTGTTTTGGGTCATGCCGTTTTCGGGTTCCTCCGTAATCGACATATACCGTTCTCTGGGATCGCATACAAAATCGTTGAAAACCACCGCTTTTACATCCTCCGAAAGCAGTCCGAGAAAGAGTGCCGGCAGAGAACCTAAGGAATGCGACGACACGGCAATGCGGTCTCTGTCAACAAACGGCAGTGTTTTCATAAAACGAATTCCGCAAAGCTTTTGAAACACCGAAATTCCGGCATAGCACAAGCCGGATTGAATGTATCCGAAACACATTTGCGAGCGTGAATAGCACCCGTAATCGCCTTCACGTTCGATATCGAGCGCACATTCCGCTGTTTCGGGATTGTCAAAAGCCAAAGCCACCATTCCGTTTTGTGCCATATATTTTGCCATTCGGTTGCGTTCCGGATATTTTTCAAACCGGCAGGTCGGCCGGTCGAGAAGCGGTTCACCGGATAGGAATTCTTTGCTGTGAATGGAACCGGGAATACAGATAACGCCCGGCGCCGGATGTGCCGCGTCCACTCCGTCCGGAATCAGCATGAGAAACGGAACGACGCTGACGGAATCGGGATACAGCTCCCATTTTTCGACCGCATATCCGTCGCGCTGCACACGGGAAAGCCGAACCGGTGCAGGCTGTTCGGTAAAGTCCGGCAGCAGCAGTAATTCACGGATCTTCTCACAGACGTTCTTTTTCCAAACCGCAAATTCTGTGGACGCGATCGTTTCCGGCAGCGCAAGAAGCGGCTTTGTGCGCCGCATCTGTTCCATGTGAGCGGCAAGTGAAGAAGTCAGGCGTCCGTCCGGACGTTGGGACTTAAAATGTGTGTTATACGAAAGCTTCATGCTCATTCACCTTTCTTTCGGACGCTTTTTGTTTCTTATATAAAGCAATAACCTTTTTAAGAGCCATAAACTGGCATACCATGGAGAAAAGCGTATACAGCAGATACGTAATCTGTGCCGGATTCTCTTTCATCATCGAAAGGTATAGGCCGATGCTGATGAATTGGGTTAGGATCATCAAAGGCACGTATTCGATGAACGCAAGCATCGTCAGAATCGACACCAGAATTCCGAGTAAGGAGGAAGAAATATCAAAGAACCGATAGGCGGAGCCGGTGGCGGAAAGAACTGCATATACTGCCGTCCAAACGGCGATAAACACAAGCGTCATGCCAATCCGCTGCCGCCCCTTCAGGGCGCGGAAAATTGTAGCTTTTCCCGAAGGATGCTTGCTCCAAAGAAAATAGGTGGCAAGTTGGATGGTAAATGAAAACAGAATCGCATAAAGCGCGGAAGCATATAAACGGAAATGCCAATAAACGATCGCATATAAGATCGCATTTCCCGCACCGATGAGGTAAGCCGCGCGGTTTACACGCGCTTGGAGAAGGGAAATAACCAATGAGATGTATAAGGGGAGGATGTGCAAGAGCGGCTGCTTGTACAGAATGCCGCTTACCGTAATGCAGACGGCTGTTACAGCAAGCAATACTAAAGAAAGAACAGTGGAATTTAAGATGCGTTTCATGCGAATTTGCCTCGTTAAAGTTGTATATGGTCACTGTTTGACGGACCATACACAGTATAGCATGAATTTTTTTACGCGGCAATTGCTTAAACCGACGTTTTCAAGAAAAAATGTCGCCTATAGCGAATCTTGCTTGACAACGGCAGCACTTTCTTTTATAATACTGGTAGACGGTTTTCTTTACACGGTGAGCTGAATCGAAAAATGCAAACAACGAAATTATGAAAAAAGAGAAGGACTGTATGAATCTGAATCCATTGCTTCCATTACCGGAACAACGGCTGTTTGCTGTTACGGTCGAAAACGTTACCGTCGAGTTCCTTGCGGAACAGACGGGCGCGGAAACCGAGCAAATCACGTCGATTACACGGCACGATCATGCCTATATCGAATTGTTTGCCTGCACCTCCGGCAGCGTCGTCATCGACACCGAGAACGGCGAAACGTTGCTTGGCGCAGGCGACGTCGCTATCATCCCGGCACATTTCCGGCATATCCTGATCGATTCCGAGAGCTATGGTACATGCGGCGTTGTGGGCATCACGTTTGTACATCGTTACGCACAGAGCTGCACGGATCTGTATGCTGTTTTTCACGCACTATCCGGAAATAACAGCTTGGAGCGTATCGAAAACTGTCCGGATCTGTGCGACGCGGTTGTTGCCTTGGCAAATGCTTCCGCAGAAACCGGGTCATGTCTGCCGGCTCTCCGGTTAGTGCTTTTGCTTGCGGAAGCGGCAGAACAGAAATCGAAGCCGGATCGTCCTGCCACAGCGGAGATTCTTTGCAGCGGCGGAGACATCGATCGGATATCACGGCTGGACTATCTGATAAATTCGTGCTTCATGCGCGAGCTTACCGCAAAATATGTCGCCGAAAGCCTGTTTATCAGCGAACGGCAGCTGATGCGGATCACGCGAAAACGTTATGGAACTACCTTCCGGCAGACACTGCAGAATAAGCGATTGGACGTTGCGGCAAAGCTGCTTTGCGAGACCGATGATTCGGCTGCGGAAATCAGCAGGAAAGTCGGTTTTCAATCCGTTTCGCATTTTTACCGGGCTTTCGGAAAATGTTTCGGATTGACGCCAAATGCGTACAGAATCCATTCTTCGAAAACGGTAACCCCATCTTTTTCGGATAATTCGGATAAAACATAAAAAGTGACTTTATGCCACATGGAAGCGGATAAGGTCACTTTTTTGTCAACCGTGTGCCGTTTTTGCTTCAGGGCGGCTTCCCGAACCGGCTTTCAACGGAGGTTTCGCCGGTATCATCCGACTTTTTTGGCAAATACTTTTCGAAACACCTTTCCGACTACCGGCGCTTTGGTGAGCTGCTCGGGTGTATACACGCGGAAAGCAAGCAGCAGTATACCGTAAATCACAGCTGAAAGCACGACCGATACAAATATGGCAATAAAGTTGGAGTGTATGAGCGCGTAGATACCCTTGTAGCCGAAATAGGTCACAACGCCCATGAGAAGCGTCGCGGCAAAGGGCTTTACGAGAATGTTCCGAAAGGAAATCGGCACCTTGATGCTCCGTAATAAGCTGGTAAATTCGATGGCAAACACCGTCGATTGGCAAAGAATCGAACCCATGGTCGCACCGTAAATATTGATTTGCGGAATGCGGATAAGAAGCGTGTTGGCCGTGAATTTGACGATACAGCCGCATAACAGCGCTAATGCCGGAATATGGACCTTACCCATGCCTTGAAGCGAACCGGTGATGGTTTGGTTGAGCGCCATGAAAATGAGGCTGATCGAACTGAGCTGCAACAATTCATAGCCGAGCGGCGCATTGGGGTAGAGCAGCCGGTAAATCGGTCCGGCAAGCAGAATGTAACCGACCGCGCATGGCAAAATGAGTACGACCGACGTTAAAAACGAGGAATGGATATAAGACGCGGCTTTTTTGTTTTCGCCGGAAACCAAGCATTTTGCGATACTCGGCACAAGAACCGTCGCAAACGCCACATTCATGGCGATCGGCAGATTGATGAGCGTATCGCTTTTGGATAGCATACCGGCAAGCCGCACGGCTTCAGCATTTAATTCGGCGGCTGTGGGAGTGGCAATCGCTTCCACGCTGCCGTGTGCCGGAATGCCGCCGGCAAACGCCCGTTCAATGCCGCGTGTAATGGTGGCGGTATCGACCATGCGGTTGATCGCCGAAATGACCGAACAAAGAGAAATCGGCACGGCAAGAGCCAAAATTTTCTTGGCTGTCGGGAAGAAGTCTTTTTTGATACCGCATGCTTGCGCTGCCGGGAGAGTGCTTTTTCTGCGCAGATAAGCGAATGCTAAGTACAGCGCACCGCAGACGGTCGCCACGGTGGTGGCGGAATTGGCATAGGCGGACATGATTTCGGGTGCCATGCCGACAGCCGCCAAAACAAACACGATGGTGAGCGTCGATTTGAAAGCCTGCTCGATGACCTGTGACGCACTCATGACCTTCATTTGGTTGGTGCCGGAAAAATAGCCGCGAAACACGCTGGATATGCATACAAAGAAAATCGACGGTGCCAAAGCGGCAAGCGTGTAGCCGGCTCCGTCAAGATGCAGAACGTAATGTGCGATCGGATCGGCGAGCAAAAACAACGCTGCGGAAAGCACCGCACCGATTCCGGCAAAAATGCATAACGCCGTGCGGAAGATTTTGCGTGCGCCGCCGTAATCGGAGAGCGCCGTTTTTTCAGATATCAGCTTTGCAATCGCATTCGGAATCCCGACCGATGAAATGGCAAGTAACAGAATATAGACCTGATAGCCTGCGGAATAAAAGCCGTTTCCGGCATCGCCGAAGCCGTCGATGTTGGTGATGACCATGCGGTAAAGCATACCGAGCACCTTGACAGCGACCTGTGCTATAAGAATGAGCAGAACGTTGGAAGCAAAGGATTTTTGCTTGGGCTTTTGCGGCGTGTTGCCGGTGTTTGTCATAATTTTCATCTCCGAATATTCACAAAAATCAGTCCGCACCGCCGCAGGCAGATTACGCTTGGCGGCAAGCGAAAGAACCGTGAGCTTTGCCACGGGTCGGGTCGTGCGGGCAAGGGCACGCGGCTGCAGTCGGACTTTTTGGTTCCCGAATGCCGCGTCATAATAATCGTATCAAGGGCGTCTGCCTTTTCGTCATCCTCCGAAAAAGCGACACTTGCTTGTCCCATGACGGCTTTATAGCGCATGGTCACATTTTTGTCCGGAATACATTCCATTTCCAAAGGAATATCCCATTTCTTTCCTTTCGGCAATTATTGTCAGTATAGCATAGTTTACGCATTTTTGCAAGGGATATAATGTGAATTCGGTTTTGCTAAAACAAAAAAGGCTTTCGGCTAAGCTCTTAAACGTATCGAAAACAGGTGTTCCGGTATTTGGAAAGAAAACGGTTAAAGCAGTATTTGCTGCCTGCCTCACACACGAAAGTTTACAGGAAAAGCGCAAATATCCCTTGATTTTTCCCGACTTTCGACGTATAATAAATCTGAATTTGAATTCTAACCGAAAAGGAGTTGTATCAAGTGCTTCCTGTCGGATTATCTTCTTGCGGAAAAGCTGTGAATGAGTCGCTGCTTGACGCATACCGTTCGAGCGGCATTACCCATATGGAACTGTCGATGAATGCAAAAAATTATGCGGCATTCGATTTCAAGGCCACGGAAGCCTTGGCAAAACGCTACGGCATAACGCTTTGGTCGCTGCATCTGCCGTTTGCACCGTTTGAAACCTATGACCCGTCGCGCAGGGCGCTGTGCAAGGCGACGCTTGCGTATTTTAAGGAACTGATTGCCAAAGGCTCCGCAATCGGTATCCGAAACTTTGTGGTTCATGCCAGCGGCGAACCGATTGCGGAAGCCGACCGCACCGAACGCATGAAATGCGCGAAAGAATCCATGGCAAGCCTTGCGGAAATCGCCGACAGCTATGGCGGAACCGTCTGCGTGGAGGATTTGCCGCGTACCTGCTTGGGCAGAAATTCAAGCGACATTCTGGAATTGATTTCCTTAAACGACAAACTGCGCGTTTGCTTTGATACCAATCATTTGCTTCACGAGGATAATGCGGATTTCGTGCGTGCCGTCGGAAAGAAAATTGTGACGACGCATGTTTCGGATTACGATCTTGTCGATGAGAAGCATTGGCTTCCGGGTGAGGGAAAGGTCGATTGGCAGGCACTGGTGCAGGCGCTTAAGGAAGCGGGCTATAACGGACCTTGGCTGTATGAGATCGGCTTTGAATGTCCGAATACCCTTTGGCGCGAACGGGATCTGACCTGTGAAGACTTTGCAAACAATGCGGCGGAGATTTTTGAAAACCGACCGCCTCATGTGCTTTCAAAGCCAAAAAGCAACAATACGAAACCTTAACAAATTCCAAGAAAAGGAGACAGTAAAGATGACAAAAAAGAATTATTTGCCGGTGTATACACTTAGCGAAGAGCTGATCAATTCAATTTCCCACGGCGTCGGAACCTGCCTTTCCATTGCGGCGCTTGTGCTCTGCATCGTTCAGGCAGCAGTCAACGGCACGGCGGCAGGTGTTGTTTCGGCGTGTATTTACGGTGTTTCTCTGACCATGCTATACATCATGTCCACCTTATACCATGCCATCACCAACCGTACAGCAAGAAAAGTTTTCCGTGTGTTTGACCACACCTCCATCTTTTTCCTGATTGCCGGAACGTATACACCCATTACATTGGTAACGCTTGGCGGAGCACTCGGCTGGACGCTGTTCGGCCTTGTTTGGGGAGCGGCGATTGTCGGTATCGTGCTCAATGCGGTAAGTATCGAAAAGTTCAAGAAATTCTCCATGATTTGTTATATCTGCATGGGATGGGCGGCGCTCATCGGCATCAAGACCATTTATGAGCGGCTTCCCGGCAACGGCTTTACGTTCCTCCTTTTGGGCGGCGTGTTCTATACCGTCGGCATTGTGTTTTATGCGCTGAAAAAGTATAAGTATATGCACTGCGTGTGGCATTTCTTCGTCATGGCAGGCAGCATTATGCATTTCTTCTGCGTATATTGGTATGTTCTTCCGACTAAGCTGTATGCTTGAATTTTTACCGGCAAACCATAACTCCGGCAGGATAAATTCCTTGCCGGAGTTTTTTCATACCGTTTTCCGATTATTTGAAGCTGCCGGGATTTTTTCCGGTTTCCCGGCGAAAGACCTGGCTGAAATAATTGCTGTTGCAAAAGCCGAGCATATCGCTGACTTCGCTGACCGTGTGTCCCTTTTTCAGAAGATCGATGGCTGAGCGGATCTTGATATTTAAGAAAAACTTGTGTAAGGTATAGCCTGTGCTTTCCTTAAAGCGTGCTTGCAGCGTTTTTCCGCTTATGCCGAATAACGCGGCGATTTCGGCGACATTGATCTGCGAATGGGCGTTTTCCTCCAATAGTTGGATGACCCGTATTACCATATCGTCGTTTTCGTCCGCTTCGCGGGCATTTGTGTGTTCCGCCAAAGCCACCGACAGAAAGAAGGCTTCAAACAAACGGATGATCACCTGCAAGGCATCCATGTTGTGATAAAAGGTCAAATAGCTCGGAACGCCGATGGAATAATGCGGTTCGCCGCTGTACGGCACCTGATACTTGTTGTTGTAGTAGGAAATATAGTTAAGAACCGCGTCTAACAGCAGCTTTTCCGGCTCTCCGACATGATAGACCACGTTTTTTAACCGGTTCGCGAAAGTACCTTCCAAATCAAAGGACATATTGAGAATTTCGCAGGATTTGTCCGGCAGCGGACATAGCTCATGAAATTCCATGGGAGGCAGAAAAATGATGTCGCCGGTTCGGAGCAAGTGTGTGTCTGTCCCGGCGATCTGCGTCACTTCGCCTTCGATGACGTATAGAATTTCCCATGCCGTATGACATTCCGGCGCCCAAGAGGTGCCGGCTTTCTTTTTGGAAAGGTACAGCGTGTGGATGTTTGTAAGGGAAATTAGCTGCTTGTTGGCAAAGGATTCCGGCAAGGAAACTTCGTAGCCTTGATTGATATATGGCGGCAATGGGTATTTATTCTTTTCTTGATTGTCGAAATTTCTCTTTTTCATAGGAAATTACTCTTTTTCATATAGATTTATTCTTTTTGTTAGTTATAATATATAATAGAGATGAAGTTTACGCAAGGGTTTTGATGAATAATTCTCAATTTGTTTTCAAAAAGGAATGATCCAATGACAAAAAAACCGGAATACCCGCTCATTTTGATCGACGACGAACGACACAACGGCTGGATGCGGCAATCGAACTGGGATTGCGACTTGCGCGGTGCAGGCGGCGAAAGCTGTCAAAAAAGCGACGGCAGGCAGGTGCTAAGCTGCAATACCGACTACCCGACTTGCCTAAAACGTGATATCAACCGCCAAACCGACGGAACCTTGGTGCTTGAAACCGATCTTACCGTGAAAAGCGGCAGCGGCCTCTATATCGGCTTCTGGGGCAAAGAAACGGAAGCGGTCAAGCTTGTGTTTGAGAACGGCTCCTTTACGGCAGCCGGCAAAACGCTTTTTGCGTTCCCGTACGGAACCCACCGCTTTCAGTTTATCGCGGACATCGACAAAGGCGTTGCTAAGCTTCATATCGATGGCGCTTGGAAAGCTGAAATTCCCTTTACGGGTAACGCCGATTGCATCGATTCCTTCCGAACCGGCTTTGCAAAAGAAGCTGTGGGCGAAGCGCTGCTTGGTTTGAATTTCAAACTAAGCAAAAACTTTCTTGTGTTCGATCTTTGCGTCAGTGCCATTGAAAGCGCGCTTCCGCTGGAATATGAGCTGTACACGGAAACCGGCAAAGCCAAAGCCGTTTACAGACGCTACACACCGAAAACGCTCTATCATGTATACGATTTAACGGCACAAAAGGAAACCGATGCCGGTGTTGTCCGCCATTTTGACCGTGCTTCCGGCAACGTATCGTTTGAAATCAAATACCTGCCGCCCGAAAAGAATACCGCTGTGAAGATTTCGCTTCTTGCGGCGGATAGGACGGTCATCACGCTGACGGATGACGGCGAACACGTATACGTCGGAGAACAAAAGCTGTATCACCATTGTAAAAATGTTTGGCAGACGCTGAACATTGAAGCGGATACCGCTTCGCAAACCGCTCTTATCTCTCTCAACGGCAAGAAGGTAACGACGCTTGCTTTTGAGAACCAAACGGAATTTGTCGATGCATTTTCCATTGCCCTTCACGCACAAAAGAAAGCGTCGGTTCTGTTTGCCGATATGGTCGTGTTTGTCAAACCGCCGTATCCGGCCGATTATGTCCCCGAGCCGCTCGTCCCCGAAAAGAAGGGCGAATACTATGTCGGCATCAACGTGTGTCCGATCTGGCACGGCGGTCATCACTATGGCTGGGACGAGATCACGCCGTTTCAGGAAAACCGCCCGTATTTGGGCTTTTACGACGAAGGCATCCCGGAGGTCGCCGACTGGGAAATCAAATGGATGTGCGAGCATGGCATCGACTTTGAGCTATACTGCTGGTATGCCGGCCAAGCCGACGCGCCGATGGTGCGTTCGTCCTGGTCAAGTGCCATTCATAACGGCCACATGAAGGCAAGATATTCGGATAAAGTAAAAATTGCTTTGCTGTGGGAGGCCTCCGCCAGTGCCCATCCGCAGTCGCTCGAAGATTTCAAAAAGTACTTTGTACCGTATTTTATCGATTACTTCTTCAAGGACAGCCGCTATATGACCATTGACGGCTATGCGATCATGTCCATCTATTCGCCGTGGACGCTGATTCAGAATTTCGGCAGTGCGGAAAAAGTCCGCGAGGCTTTGACGTATCTGCGAAGCGAAGTGCGCAGCCTCGGCTACAAGGATCTTGTCATCATGTGCTGCTCGGAAAACGTACCGAACACCAAGCTGTGCGGCGTCGATGCCGTCCATGCCTACAACTGGGGCAGAAAGGGCTATGACCCGGACTCGACCAAGGAGTATGTCCGCGAGGATGTCAAGGCAGGGTACGTACACTGCGTGCCGACGGTGAGCATGGGCTACAACGTGGTGGCGTGGAACATGGGACGTTTTCCCTGCATGAAGCCGGACGATATGCAAATGCTTCTCGAATGGTGCCGCGATGAGATCCTGCCGCTCTATAAGGACGAACAGGAATCGTGGAAGCGCAAGCTTGTCATGCTTTCCACCTGGAACGAATACGGCGAAGGAACCTATCTCATGCCGGCCGGCATTCACGGCTTCGGCTATCTCGACGCCGTGCGCAGTGTGTTCTGCAAGGATGTGCCGCACGCCGATACAGCACCGAACCGAGAGCAGTTAAAGCGGTTGGATGTCATGCATCCGATGGAACGGAAAATCCTTCTTCCGCTTGAAAAGATCCCAATGCCGGAAACCGGCAAGGTGTACCGCCGGTTCACCTTCCAAAGCAAGGAAGATTTTGATAAATGGGAGTTCCACGGGTTTTCCAAGGTGGAAATCAAAGACGGAAAGCTTGTCGGTCATTCGGACAAACCGGACCCGTACATGGTTTTGAAGGAGGCTTATCTGCCGATCGACGCGGCAAAGGTTTCGCTTATCCGTGCGCATATCCGCGCCAATAAGGCCGGACACCGCGGCTGCTGCATTCAGGCATATTATTCGGTAACGCCGGATAAGAAGCTGTACGAATCTTCCTTGTATGAGTTGACCGATCCGAACCATGTCACCGCATTGGATCTAAAGGTCGGCAACAACAAACAAGCGCCATGGAAGGATCAGGTCACGGCCTTCCGCTTTGACCCGATCTGGGGCGAGGGCGATTTTGAACTCGTCGATATCGAATTTGTGGAAGCACCGGCGCATAAAACGCTCTATATTGACGGAAAAACCATCATTTTGGCGCAGTATATGCAAGAGCTTGACGGAAAGACCTATCTTCCGTTCGATGCCCGAAGCGACCTTGTGCATATCCCGAACCTGTACTATGAGTGGCACGAAACCGAACGTTCGCTGTATCTGTTCGGCGTGAAAAATGCCGTACTTACCGAAAACAGCGATACAGCCGTCGTTGACGGGCAAAGCATCTCACTCGAGCGTCCGATGACGCTGTATGACGGTATGCCGCTCATCGAAACGGAATTTTTCGCGGATATCTTAGGCTTTTCGTATCGCAAAGACCAAACCGGTGTCTATATGACATCGAAAAATAAACAGTAAAGGAGACCAAGCAATGAACTTCAAATTCTTACGCTTCACGGCCATTTCGACGGCAATCGCGGCAATGGTTACGGCCACCAGCTATGCGGATTTTGCCAAAACCAGAACCTACCAAAACACGTTTGACGATGTTTCCGCCGATTCCTGGTATGCCGCAAACGTTGCCGATGCCTATGAACTCGGCTTTATGAACGGGGATGTGTACAACATCTTCAATCCCGACGGGGATGTTACGGTCGCTGCCGGTATTACCATTGCAACGCGTATCCATGCCATCTACAACGGGAAAGAGGAGCCGACCAACAGCATGACCCGCACCTGGTATGACAACTATGTGCGCTATGCCATTGAAAACGGCATTATGGAAGAGGGCTCTATTTCACCCGGTGAGAGCAGCATTACCCGTGCCGAAATGGCATCGCTCATCGCGGCGGCACTTCCGGACGATTACTTTAAGCCCATCAACGATGTGAAAGAAATCCCGGACGTCAATCTTTCCGCTTCGTATGCGGACGCACTCTTAAAGCTGTATAACGCCGGTGTTGTCATGGGTTCGGATGCTTACGGCACGTTCAACCCGGATGCACCCATCAAGAGAAGCGAATGCGCCGCCATTATCGGGCGCGTCGCGTTTCCCGACAAGCGGCTTTCTAAGACCTTGGAAACCAACCCCGCCAAAGACGCGTATCTGCTTGCCGAAAACGACAGATATACCCACAATCTTGTAAACAGCGATACGGCTGTACTAGAAAGCGTTTCCAGCGGCTGGGAATTTGATAACCGCGGCGGTATTCCGCGAACCAGCATAAAAACGCCTACTGTGCCGCTGCTCGATATCAGTACGACCGAAGGAATGGCGCTCATCCGCAAATTCAATCCCATCACCGACGGCGTTATCACCGCAGATTTTGTTCTGTCGGTAGAAGGTGCCGGCGGCTATGTCGAATTCCGCGATATTAACGGAAAATCGACCTATAAGGCTTATTTTGACGGCAACGGCTGGTCGGTGCAGAACGCCGCTGTCGCAGCGCCCAAAGCGGACAGCTATACCTTCCGCGTCATCTTAAACTTAGAAACCAAGACCGCTTCGACGCTCATCAACGGCACGTCTTACGGCGAAACGGCGCTTTCGTCCGATTCGGTTCTTGACTTCCGCTTTGCGACCGATGAAAAGGGAACGCCGGAGCTCATGCCCGGCTCGCTCCGCATGACGGTCAACTACGGTGTGAACGAAAACTTCGATATCGCGACTCCCTCCGATGTCTACGGCTGGACCGTGCAGGGCGACGTGAAAGCCGAGAAAAAAGAGCTTGTCTTAACCGGTGAAAGCTCTCTTACCAAGACGTTTGCGCCGCTTACCGGCAAGTATCTTGCTTCGACCTATTTCATCCTGCCGGAAGGCACCGAAAGCATTCGCTTTGCCGTATCCTCCGGCGGATATGATGCCATAAGCATCACCACTTCCGGCGGAAAGCTTTATGCAAACGGCACGGAATTGTATACGCTCACGCCGAATATGTGGTATCGTCTGCGTTTGGAAGCGAATCCGAGCCTTGAATCCGTCGCTGTGAAGCTCAACGGCAGAACGCTTGCCGCTATTCCGCTCGGCACGACGGCTTTGCCGGATACGCTCACTGTCGCAAGCACGAGCGGCGCGGCACGCTTTGATAATATCGAAGTCTACGCAACGCCGGATCACCCGGATTATGCACCCATTCCCGAAAACAAGGCAAATCTCTATGACTATGTGGTCATGGTCAATGTCTGCTCGCTTTGGAGAGACAACGGCACACATTATGGCTGGGGCGTTATCTCGCCGTTTGACGACAACAAGCCGGTGCTCGGCTATTACGACGAAGGCTCGCCGGAGGTTGCTGACTGGGAAATCAAGTTCATGGCGGAACACGGCATTGATGTCCAGGCATTCTGCTGGTATAACGACAACGATAACGGTCCCGTAAAAACACCGGCACATTCGTATGCACTCAACGAGGGCTTTAAGAACGCCAAGTATAAGGATTACATGAAGTATGTCCTTCTTCTCGAGCTGCAGGCCGGAAAAGGCTTTGATATGGATCAGTTCAAAAACTACATGATTCCGTACTGGTTTGAAAACTATTTCTTGGATGACAGCTACTTAAAGCTGGACAACAAGCTTGTGATCCATTCGTACTCCACGTCGCTTCTTTCGACAGAAAAGTATTTCGGCAGTATGGCTGCAGCCAAAGAAGCACTTGCCTATCTGAACGACTGCGCCAAGGCCTATGGCTTTGCCGGCGTGATCCTCTTGGGCGATACCGGCACGGAGCTTGTGGACGGCATTGCCGCCTACAGCTGGAGCAGAACCGGCTATCTGTATCAAACCAACGTCGATAGGAATACCGAAAACTATAAAAAAGGCGCGTCTGCCGCACATCCGTATTATATGGTTCCGACCGTGTCGGTCGGCTTCAACTCGGTTGCATGGCTCAATGAACGCTATCCGCTCATGACGCTTGAGGACTACGAAAAGACCAATAAATGGGTTAAGGAAACCTATATCCCGCAATACGCAGACAAATCCAATTGGCAGAACAACCTTGTCGTGCTCTCCACCTGGAACGAATACGGTGAAGGAACGTATATTTCGCCGTCCGGGCTCAACGGCTTCGGCTATTTGGATGTTATCCGAAAGATATATACCAATCTTCCGGCAAGCGAAAAAGCGGATGTCTATCCGACCGCAAACCAGCTTGCACGCATCAATCACCTCTATCCGCAGAGCTACCGTGTGTTAGAAAGACTTCGCGAAAACGAAGATCTGACCACCGGCTCTCTTGCCGAGGATACTAAACTGGAATCCAAGGAAACCTATATTCTGGAAGAAGCCAATGTTTACCTCGGCGGCAGTGCGGACCCCTCGTTTTCCGAAGAAGGCGTTACGGCAACAGCCGATGAATCCGGCGACCCCAGAGTCGAGCTTATCGGTCTCGAACCGTTAGACATCTCAAAGGTTACTGCCTTGAAGATTACCATGCGCGTCCCGAAGGGTTACAGAACGCAGGTGTTCTTTACCACCGACGGTGACCCGGAATTGTCCGAAAGCAAATCCTTCTACCTTGATCCCGATTCGGACGAAATGAAAACCTATACCATTCACGGTCTTTCCAAGAATAAGGCATGGAAGGGAAAGCTGCTTTCGCTGCGCGTTGACCCCTTCAATGCCAAGGATCTTGCATACACCGTTCAGTCAGTCGAGTTTTTAGGCGAACCGAGCCAAGATACCGTTCCTGCGCTTATCGTAAACGACATGCGCATCAACAGCCCGATTGCAGGTGAGGAAGCCGGCGGCAAGACGCTGTTCCCGCTCGATCCGCAGACCGCTGTTCACAACATCATGCATACCTACATGACCTGGAATAAGGATGCCGGTATTCTTTCTCTCGCAGCCAACAACCATACGATCACCTTTACCGTCGGCTCTGACAAATACACGCTCGACGGAAAGCAAGGCGACCTCGGTTATACGATGTACCTTGTGGACGGCCTCCCGATGCTCGATTATGAGCTTGCCGCAAAATCGCTCGGTCATACCGTTGAAAAGGACGGCAATAAGCTTGTTATCAAAACCGCAAACTATGATCGTTACCGTGCCATGACTGAACGCGTTGAGGGCGTTTGGGAATTCAACGACTACGACTGCGAAGGCTGGCACACTACACACATGGAGCTTTCGACCACCGGCAAGGGCTATATGCATGCCGTCACAAGTGAAACCTATGCCGCAAGCGGCAGCCAAGACCCGATCATTCTCAATAACAACCTGAATATGCCTGCCAAGAAGTTTAAGACGGTTGAGATCAAGCTTCGCTATAATTACTACGGCAAAAACTATCTTGCAGATACAACCAACACCGACCGCCCGCGCTTTTATTTCATTACCAATTTGGATCCGTCCTGGAACGAGGCTAAGAGCATCAAAGCCTTTGATAACTATACCTCGCGCAACAGCGGTGAAGAGTGGCAGGTGTTCAGACAGGATCTCACGCAGTTAGAAACCTGGCGTGATACCATCACCGACCTCCGCTTTGACCCGTTTGATGCAGATGGTATGGTTGAGATCGACTATATCCGCTTCGAAATCAATCCGGATTTCGATCCCGAAGCCGAAGAGATCGCAAAGAGAGTTCTTCATAACGGCGACGCGGAAGACACCAAAAACGTTGCGTTCCGCCCGAACGACGGTGAAACGGTTACCATCGAAGTGGATTCCGAAGATCCGACCAATCACGTTTACCGCATAGTCGGCAAACCGAATGTGAAAGCTTGGACGTATGTGCTGTATGATTATCCCTTCGAAAAGGGCATTACTTACAAATATGCGTTCGATATCCGTGCACTTCCCGATACGGCCGGCAACAGCTCGGATTACAGCGTCTCGTTAAACCTCCAATACCAGGACAGAGCCGGTGCCAACCAGTCCACCGGTACCAAAGACCACTTGGTCGAACAATTTACCGTTCCTGTCGGCAGCGAATGGACGCATATTGAAGGTGAGTGGACGGTATCCACCATCGACGTGGAAAACGCCGGTATGTTCTCCATCTTTATCAATCCGCCGTCGGAAAGCAGTGCCGGTTCGTTTGAGCTCGACAATGTTGTCTTCATGCCGGCTGACATGGAAACCAAATAATCCGGCAAGAAACCGCACAGCATACAAAACGGTGCCGCAGGCGATGATGTCTGCGGCACCGTTTTTCGTAAAAATATCGGTTGTGCACAGTTTTTTAACTCTTGACAAAACGCAGAGCCTGTGCTATACTCAGCTTGTCGAAGAGAGAGTCTTCGATTTGTTTGAAATGAGAGTTAGCTTGAACTAACCAAAACAGACCTACCAATCGGAGGGATTTTTATGGGAACAGCCATCATTGTGGCCGTATTGACCGTGTTCGGACTGATTGCGCTTAAAAGCTATGCCAAAAAACTGAGATCCGGGTGCTGCGGTGCAGGCGACAGCGAAGCCGTTGTCAAGGTCAAAGATACGGATGAAACGCACTATCCGCATCATATCGAGCTTTCTGTTTCGGGAATGACCTGCAAAAAGTGCAAACAGCACGTGGAAAATGCGTTTAACAAGTGCGATGGCCTTTGGGCGCAGGTAGACTTGAAAAAAGGCCTTGCCGAAGTGCGAGCCAAAAAGGAACTGACCGATTTCGAGCTGCGTGATATCGTAAGCGGCGCTGGCTATACCGTCACCGGCATCCGGCGCATCGCATAAAAATGCAACTGCCGCCAAAGGCGCGTATATCTGCTTAAGAAAAGAGGATTTCTGTGAAGATTGTTTTGCTTGATGCCGGAACGCTGGGACGGGATATGGATGTCTCGTGTTTCTCCAGGCTCGGCTCGTTTATATCGTATGCTTCAACCGACGCCAACGAGGTTGTCGAACGAATCGAAGATGCGGATGTTGTCATTACCAACAAAGTGCAGTTAACGGCAGATGTGTTAGCCCGTGCCAAGAACGTGCGTCTTGTCTGCATAACCGCAACCGGATACGATAACGTCTCGATGGCATATGTTAAGGAACACGGCATCGGTGTGTGCAATGTGCGGGATTATTCGACCGATTCGGTGGTACTTGTGACCGTCAGCCTTGCGCTTTCACTCGTCTGCCATCTGCCTGTCTACGACCGCTATTGCAAAAGCGGCGCGTATACCGCAAGCGGCGTGCAAAATCTGTTAGAGCCGGTATTTTACGAGCTTTCCGGAAAAACCTGGGGACTGTATGGCTACGGCAGTATCGGCAAACGGGTGGCACAGGCGGCAAAAGCCTTCGGCTGTGAAATCGCCGTTTGCCGCAGACAGCTCATGGACGGACAACCGTCCTTAACGCTTCCCGAGCTGTTTGAAACAAGTGATATTATCTCGCTGCATACACCGTTAACCGAAGAGACTTTTCACAGCGTCAGCTGCGACGTGTTAAAGCACGCGGCAAAAAAGCCGATTCTTATCAACGCTGCACGCGGCGCAGTCGTGGATGAGGAGGCGGTGACAGGCGCCATCGAAAGAGGCGTTCTTTCCGGCTTTGCGACCGATGTTTACGAAGGAGAACCCATGCGTGCCGATTCACCGTTCCGACGGCTTGCCGACAGGGATAATGTCCTTTTCACACCGCATATGGCGTGGGGGGCTTACGAAGCGCGCAAGCGCCTCATCGATGAGGTTTACCGCAATATCGAAGCGTTTTTGAAAGGGGAGACCCGTTCGCGCGTCGATCTTTTGTAAAAATTGTACGAGCGACGAAATTCTTTCAAAAAACATCTTGTCAAACGCTGTCGATTCGTGTATAATAGAATTACTTGAATTGGATTTTTACTCGAATGGGGAGTTTACCGTACATGAACGATATAGCAATTGACCTCGGCACAGCAACCGTACTTGTTTACGTTAAGGGCAAGGGTGTTGTGTTCGAAGAGCCGTCTGTGGTGGCGGTGGATAAAGCGACCGGAAAGGTGTTGAAGGTCGGAAAAGAAGCGGAGCTGATGCTCGGCCGCACGCCGGGAAACATTCTTGCCGTGCGTCCGCTGCAGGATGGCGTTATCTCGCAATACGACGTCACGCTCAAAATGTTAAAATACTTTCTTCGCAAGGTTTCCGGGCCAAGCATTTTCAAACCGCGCGTGATGGTCTGTGTTCCGAGCGGCATTACCGAGGTGGAGGAACGCGCCGTCTATGACGCAACCATTGCCGCAGGCGCCAAGAAAACCTATTTGATCGAAGAGCCGATAGCGGCGGCCATCGGCGCTGGGATCGATATTTCCAAGCCCGAGGGACATATGATCGTGGATATCGGCGGCGGAACAACGGATATTGCCGTGATTTCACTCGGTTCGATCGTTGCATCGGACTCCTTGAAGCTTGCAGGCAACAAGATCGACGAGGCCATCATCAAGTATATTCGCCGCAAGCATAATGTTTTGATCGGCGAAGTAACTGCCGAGGAGATCAAAAAGAAAATCGGCGGCGCGTGGCCGTTTGACAACGAATATGTCATGAATGTCAAGGGACGGTGCTTAAAAGAGGGACTTCCCAAAATGATCAGCATCAGCTCCGAAGAGGTGCGCGAAGCCGTGCTGCCGGTGGCTAAAGCCATTGCCGACGGCGTGTGTCATGTACTGGAACGCACACCGCCGGAGCTTGTGGGCGATATTGCCGTGACCGGCATTGTCATGACCGGCGGCGGAAGCTTGATTTACGGTATGGACAGGCTGATCGAGCACGCCTGCGGCATCAAGGCCTATATCGCCGAGAATCCGACCACCTGCGTGGTCATCGGAACAGGACGGTCGCTTGATAATATGCAGGTGCTGCCCGAAGGTATCATCAATATCTCCCGTCAGCGTCAAGAGCGTCTGTAAAAACATGACAGCATATAAAAAATCCCTGTGTTTTCAAAACGCAGGGATTTTTATATGGCGGGTGGCTTTATTTCCGCGTTCAGCTTGTTGTCTTCGGCACATAAGAAATGTAAGCCTTCAAGAATCGACTTGTGTGTACCCTCCTAATTTCGTTTGACATGTGCCTTCTCAATTGCCGCTTCCAAATCCGAATAAAACACCGGCCGGCGGAGAAAACCGTCCGTATCGTCGGAGCCGAAAGCAGCCTCTGCATTGTCGTTTGGCGGATAATCCGCGCCGAAAATCAAAAGTTTCTCGGAACACATACGGCGCAGCTTGGCGAGGATTTCCGGCGATGCGTCGCGGATGCTTGCACCGACAAATAAAATGACATCGATTGATTTTTTGTCCGGTATTTCCGAAAACTCGGTGATTTCTGTCACCGGGATAAGTTTTACTTGTCTGTTTATCGTTGCGGCGTAAAGATTTTCCACAACGGATGGATCCTCCGAAACGATCAGAATATTGTGCGGTGTGTCGGCTGTTTTAATCCCCGCTTGAATCAATAAAGGTACACGTACCGTAAAGCGGCTGCCGATATGCGGCTCACTTTCGATATCGATCGTGCCGCCCATCAGATCCACAATGCTTTTGGCAATCGCCATGCCGAGTCCTGTGCCGGGCACCTTGTTGACGATTGAGCTTTCGGCACGCACGAACGGCTCAAATATGTGTGAAATGAATTCAGGCGTCATGCCGCAGCCGGTGTCCGAAACCGTAAAAACAAAGAGCGCATAGTTTGGCTTTTCATAAGGCATTTCACGAATATCAAAGGTAATGCTTCCGTGTTCGGGCGTGAATTTTACCGCGTTGGTGAGCAGATTCAAAAGCACCTGCCGCAAGCGTACACCGTCATAGACAAGGTATTCATGGGCAATGTCGCGGATCTGAATCTTAAAGCTTTGGCTGCGTTCGGCCGTTTGCGGGCGAATAATGCAGTCGATCTGTCGTATTTGCTCGGAAAGGCTGACATTTTCGGCATTGAGCGTGATTTCGGCGGATTCGATTTTGCTCATATCCAAAACGTCGTTGATAAGTCCGAGCAAATGCCGGCTGGAAAGCTGAACCTTATGGATGTAAGAAAGCATTTTCTCCGAAAGCTCCGGCTCATGCTCCATAAGCGTGGTAATATCGATGATGGCATTCATGGGCGTGCGGATATCGTGGGACATATTGGCAAGAAAATCGCTTTTGGCGCGGTTTGCAGCATCTGCCTCACGAACGGAGGCTTCTAACTTTTGATTGACCTGCGTGAGAAGCTCGTTGGTGTTGTGCTCGTCGACCAAAGCCTTGCGCTGCTGCAGGCGCATGATAATAAAGATGACCAGTGCACTGATAAATCCGAGAAAGGCCGAAAACACAAGGACAAAGCGTACCGTTGTTTGGATAAGAACCTCTGTATTGCTTGCCACGCATTCCGAAGGAACCAAAAACAGCAGTATCCAGCGTGTGTTTTCCATCTTCCGTAAGGCATAATAGTATTCTGTTCCGTCAATGATGGCGTTGGAATAGGCGACACCGTCTTTTAACAGCTTCATTTTAGTGGCTTCGAAAGAAGTGCCATGCAGATATTCCGTTTGTGAAAGCTTGTTGAAAATGTTGTATGCTTGAAAGATTTTTCCGTGGCCGCTGTGAAACAGCTGAAAGCCCTGATCGTTGAGAACATAGACGGTGTTGTTGCCGTCATAAGCATCACATTCCAGATAAGGCAGAAAAATTTCCATATGTTCGGAAAGCCCGTAATAGACGATTTCTGCGGTTGTGTCGCCATCTGTCAGAACAAGCGGCTCGGAAAGCCGTTTGAGAAAATTCACCTTTGGATTGTTGTAATATAACGGTGCGAAATCGAAGCTGAAATATTCCGGAAAATCAGTACAATAAGACGATTCCGCGAGCTTTCCCATGCGGCCGTTATTGGTGTAACAGCGGCCTAAGGAATCCACGGCCATAAGCTCCGTGTGCTGTTCGGACATAACAAATTCGTCGCTTTGCTCTTTCATGTAGGCGAGCAGCTCATCCACGGTTTTCGGCGTATGGTGTTTCAAGTCATTGTGCTGCGCGTTAACGCTCTGCCATTGGTTTTGCACGACAAATTCAAGATTGGTGAACAGCTGCTTTGTGACGTTTTCCATTTGATTGAGCCGTTCTTTGTAAAGTGCCGTGTCGATAAAGATGTTGTATATGCCGAAAAACACCAAAATGCTGAACACAAAGGTGCAGATTAACGCGGCCAAACCGGTAAAAAGCAGCTTTCGTTCCTTGATTTCCTGTGTGAAACGCTTGATTAAACGTGTCATGCTATGATAACTCCCCGAAAACGGCTATGGCGTGGCAGGCAAGAACCCATCGCGCAAAACAGCCGAAAAATGTGCGGCTGGGAACCAAAGCGTTCTGCCGCAAAAAATAAGATATTGTTTGATGGCGTGGGCTTATGTTTACAGAGGAATACCTATACCTTATTTATTTTAATGGTACGTCAATTGCTGTTTGATTTCAAGTGCAGATTGTAAATATTATGTTTGTTTTGTCTGACGGTGCAAAAAGCAGAGCACACAGGCGGAAAACCTTGTGTGCTCTGTGAAAAAATACATGGTGAAGGAAGTTCTTTAAAAGCGATCCATATCCGTGACCGGCGCAAGTGTTGCAAGCGAACCGAAAGCGGTAATGCGGATCTCGTCGGCTTGGGCGACCGCTAATGCGTTGACTGTGTAAACATTGGTGCCGGCTGCCACATCAAAGGCCACGCGCGTCGAATCGATCAAGCGGCCATCTTTGTAGCAGGCAACGATAAACTGTGCGTTGCCCAGAGCCTTTTTGGCAACGGCGGCGAATGCCACGCGAGCCGTGCCGCGGTCTGCCCACAGACCGACAATTTCCGGCTTTGCGTTCTGCTTAACAATGACCGGTGCCGGCGCAAAGCCGTTGTGCGGATACTTCCAAACCGTGCTGTCAAAGCCTTCTAAGCTTTCTGCTGCGGCTAAATCCGCAAGGGACAGGGTGATCACATTTTCCTGTGTTTTGTCAACCGCATAAAGGCGTTCGAGGCTTACGCTTGCATTGTCGCGTACTTCACTTGCTCCGAAAGCAGCCGAAGCGTTGCCGAGCGTATCCGTGCTTACGGAATTCTTAACTGCGGAAACACCTTTGCTTTGCGAAGAACCGGAAGCACCGTTCCAGCCGACAAGGCCGCCTGCCGGATAATCGTTGGAATTCACTTCACCGGCGTTAAGACAATCGGAGAGGGAAGCAGAGGCGCCGTTTGCGTAATTTGTGCCGGCAATGCCGCCGGTATAGGAAATAATCCCATCGATCCTTGCACGGTTGTCAGCAACAGAAACCGTGCCGTTCAGGTTATAGCCGACAATGCCGCCGAGATAGCACGGATAGCCTTCAAAACCGGTTGCGCGAAGCGGCGCCCGGTTGCGGACAGCTTTTAAGGAGCCTTGATTCTGCCCGGCAATGCCGCCGAGGTAAAGACGCGCCACATAGTTGGAAATTTTTCCGTTCGCAGCAGCAAAATTCTGACAGTTGTTAATTTTTCCATCTTCGGTGACCTCACCGGCAATGCCGCCGCAGGAAACCGTGCCGATTGAGGAAACTACATGAAAAGCGCCTCTGTTGAAGCAAGAGGTGACAAAGCCGTCTGTCGAGCCGACAATGCCGCCGACAAAGCATTCCATGGGCGATTTTGTCAGATGGAACGCCGCGCGGTTCTCGCATTTTTGAATTGCGGATTCACTGTCTGCTTTTCCGACAATACCGCCGGCATAGCTGCCGAGATAGCCGGTCGTTGTGTCATAAGAGGCCGTTCCCTCAAACGTACAGCCGGAAACGGTTGTGGCGGCTGCGTTTGCAACAATTCCGCCAGAGGCGGCGCAAAGATTCAAAATCGAGTTTTCGATGCAGACGTTTTTGACGGAAGCGGTTTCCGTGTAACCGAACAAACCCGATACGCCGTTTTGCCCGCACATAACCATGCCGCGCAGCTTATAGCCGTTTCCGTCGAACGATCCTTTGAAGGGATGGCTCGGATCAGAGGCGATCGGATAGGAGGCAAGAACGTTCTTGCCTTCGGCAACGGACAACACGCCGTCATTCATCACAAAAGAAGCATCTTCATTAAAAACAATATCGCAGACCTGAACGAAATATGTGTTTTCAAAGGAAGATGTTTTTGCCGCCTGAATGAGCGTGGAAAAGTCATAGACCGATGAAATGGTATACGGATTTTCTTTTGTTCCGCCTGCCTGTTCCGGGAAAATCGGCGTTAGATCTACAATCGTATCTTCAGCAAGCGTGCTGCTTTCGGATATAACGTTGTCGGAAGCGGACAGCACCTTTGTCGGACGGACAGCAAGTCCCGCACTGAGACAGGCGAATACAGCAGTAGAGGCAAGCACTCTTTGAAGTCTTTTCATGATACACATTCCTTCGTAAATGATATTTCCTACATTTATACATAATGAAACAATTTTATTATGGCACAAGCGTAAATTTAATTCAATGTCGATTTTGTAAATTTCGCCAAAATATTGCTTTTTTATAGTTCTTGACGAAAAAAACGATGGGTTTTTGTGAAGGTTGAATATTGACAAGCCTTGCCAAATGTGGTATCATAAACATAATAATGAATTCGTGCGTCATGAGAAAGAAAACTGCGGACAAGCCGCAGTCGCTTTCCCATGTCAGAAGCGTTTGTACTTTTAAGGAGATTTTTTGATTATGGCAAAGTATGTATTTGTTACAGGCGGCGTGGTATCCGGTCTCGGCAAAGGGATTACGGCAGCTTCCTTGGGCAGACTTCTCAAAGCAAGAGGCTTGAAGGTTGCGGCACAGAAATTGGATCCGTATGTCAACGTCGACCCCGGCACCATGAGTCCGTATCAGCACGGCGAGGTTTTCGTAACGGAGGACGGCGCGGAAACAGACCTTGACCTCGGCCACTACGAACGCTTTATCGATGAAAATCTCAACAAGTATTCCAACCTCACCACCGGCAAGGTGTATTGGAATGTCTTAAATAAGGAACGCAAGGGCGAATACCTCGGCGAAACCGTTCAGGTCATTCCGCATATCACCAACGAGATCAAAGAGTTTATTTATAAGGTTGGCAAAAAAACCGATGCCGATGTCATTATCACCGAAATCGGCGGTACGGTCGGCGATATCGAAAGCCAGCCGTTTTTGGAAGCCATCCGTCAGATCTCACTCGAGCTGCCCGAAGAGGATTGCATTTTCTTACACGTAACGCTTGTTCCGTATCTCTCCGGCTCCAATGAGCATAAGTCCAAGCCGACCCAGCACTCGGTCAAGGAAATGCGCGAAATCGGTATCGTGCCGGATGTTATCATCGCGCGCTGCGACGTGCCGCTCGAAGACAGCATAAAGAGCAAAATCGCGCTGTTCTGCAACGTCCGCAAGGAGTGCGTGATCGAAAATCTCACGGTTGCCAACCTCTACGAAGCCCCGCTTATGCTTGAAAAGCAGAATTTCTCCAATATTGTCTTAAATAAACTGAAGCTTGCCACGCCCGACCCCGATATGACCGAATGGAACGAGATGCTCGCCCGTATCGCCTCCCGTAAGGAAAAGGTGGTCATCGGCCTTGTCGGAAAATACGTTAAGCTGCACGACGCGTATCTGTCGGTGGCTGAATCGCTTCGCCATGCCGGCTACGAAAACGGCTGCAAGGTGGATATCCGCTGGATCGATTCCGAGGAGATCACCGATGATAATGTCGCCGAAATTCTGGGTGAATGTGACGGCATCATCGTTCCGGGCGGCTTCGGCGGACGCGGCATCGAAGGCATGGTTTCTTCGGCACGCTACGCAAGAGAAAACAATGTGCCGTATTTCGGTATCTGCCTCGGTATGCAGATTGCCGTGATCGAATATGCCCGTCATATGCTCGGCCTTAAAAATGCCAATTCCTCCGAATTCGATAAGGATTGCCCGTGTGTCATCGACCTTATGCCCGACCAGCACGGCAATATTCCCATGGGCGGCACCATGCGTCTCGGCTCTTATCCCTGCCGCGTAAAAGAAGGAACGCTTCTCGAAAAATGCTACGGTGCAAATGAGGTGCAAGAGCGTCATCGCCACCGTTACGAGTTCAACAACAACTACCGCCAGACCTTCGAGCAGAGCGGCATGGTCTTCGGCGGCCTTTCGCCGGATGGCAGACTCGTGGAAGAAGTCGAGCTTCCGAAGAACGATTTCTATCTCGGTGTGCAGTCACATCCCGAATTCAAGAGCCGCCCGAACAAGGCACACCCGATTTTCCGTGAGTTTATCGCAGCGGCAAAACGCCGTCATACCGCGGAAAAACAGTAAAAAACACATATTTTAGTATTATTCTTCCGAAATCCGAATGCGGCTTATGCCGTGTTCGGATTTTCTTTTGTATAGCTAAAACAAAACAAGATGTATTTTTTTGTAAAAATGTCGAATTTTACATTGAGTTCGACATACATTTGCACAAAAGTCACAAATTTGTGTTATCGTTTTATTGTAATATAAGCTAAAATGCTGGATTACAAAATTATACAATAAGGAGAGCTGACACATGAAAAAAACACTGACACTGGCGTTTGCTTTTCTGCTTTGCACCTTGTTCTGTCTCGGAGCTGCCGCTTTTGAGATGGAATCGGTCGAATCGGCAGCAGAAGCGATTGCAAAAGACCTTGAACCGTCGACAGCTTTGTCGGGTGAACTGGATATCACCGATCCGGCAAACCTTACACACCCCAAATACGGGACGCTGATCTACTACAACGATTTCGACGGCTATGAACTGAACCACGCCGGCAATCTCACTGGCGGCGAAACCTATGCCTCTTCACTGTTTGACGGCAACACGATCAACATCAACGGCGGAAGCGCTACCTTACAGATCCTGCAGGATCCGAAGGACAGCACCAATCAGGCACTGAAGGTTACGGCGCTTGGCGGCTACGCCCGTGCCGTGTTCCGCCCGACAAAGAGTTTTACCCAGCCGGGCTATTATACGGTGGTCATGGATTATTATGTTCCGGACGACAACAAGGACCACAACATGTACAGCCTTGTTTATCTCAACGGGGAGGATGCCCACGCCGCCCTTTATCATGGCTCCAATGTGTTGAATGATTGGGCGGCGGATCGCTCTTGCGGTTATTTCAAGCTTGTGCCGGAGGGCGAATCGACTAGTACCAGCGGTGGCATTGGTACCAGCTGTGAGCAAATTTATCTTTGCGATCGCCGCGGATCGATTGGAAGCGGAAAGTATTTCTACATCGACAATCTTCGTTTGTATTATTCTCCTGCCGTAACTGTAACGTATAATCTAAATCTTCCTGAAGGTGTAAGTACAGTATATAATGCAAAAGCCTATAATAACGGCTTGGTTGCTTTCAACACGACATCGGCTACAGTCAGAGCCTTAGATCCGGTTCCGGAAATTTACGCACCGGGCTATTCCTTCTTGGGCTGGAAAGGCGCGGACGGCAATTATGTCGATTATTACGCACCGGGGACGACTGAGCTGACGGCGCAGTGGGCAGAAATACAGTTAGGTCGCAACATGCTTACCGGTACATACAAATTAGCGGATTTTGAAAAAGGAGAAAGACGTTATCTGATTTTTGAAGATAATGGCTTTGCTTTCGATATCGGCAATAACGACATTGCTTCTACCGTAAGCGGTAACACCTCTGGCGGCGTTCTGAAAACGACCGGTTCGGGAAAACGGTATGTTGTTTACATTTTCCCGGTCAAATTGGATCCTGCCCGTAAGTATACAGTGGTTTGGGACGCTTATACGGATGTTAACTATGACGGTCTTCTTGGTTGGTTTTTGAATGCATATGGATCAAGCAACCATATTACCTTGAATCTTGATCCCCAGAAAACTGCCAACATGGCGGGCAAATGGCATACCAACCGCATTACCGTCAATACCGGCTCAAATGCAAACGGCATTTTTCGGCTTCAGTACAAATACGCGGCGGACAGTGCAACCACCGGCACGTTCAACGCTTATTTTGACAATATCGGAGTTTATCCGGATTATAAAATCACCTATCATTTCACAAACGGCAGCACGGTTGTTGACTGGTTCAGCAAGCCCGGTGATGAAAATCCGAAATATATACCTTCAAGCAGTGAATACGATGCATGGACGGGCGAAGGCAACAAAATCTGTATCGGCTGGGCAACTACTCAAAATGCGACCGAGCCGGAAAAAACAATTGCCTTAGCCAACGAGGACGTGGATTTGTATCCGGTTTGGATGGATGTTCCCGAATCGCAGTTCCTCGCAAGCTATTATTGCCAAGCTGCACCTTTCTCTGATTATTATCATATCCCGGTCGCAAAGGCGTTCAAATCGGTGAGTGCAGATGTCGGCAGAACCGAAGCCGTCGTTACCACCTATCATAACAGCACGGTGAAAATTCAGCCGAAGGGCTATGCCGGCGACATTAAGCTCACCTTTACGTTAGAGGATGATTCCGTCGTAACGGAAACCGTTCATTTGATCGGCGGCACCAAGTGGCGTCCGGGTTTGAATACCCTGACCGGTACGACGTCTCCGCTTGCCATGGATGACATGACGGAAGCCGAAGTCGAATATGCGCTCTGGCTCAACGGCAACCGCTGGAAACTTGATGATAATCCCAAAACCGACGGTATCAACACCAGCCTCAAGGCTGTTTACGCAACAGCCCAGTATGCTATCATTACCAACCGCCACAACTGGAACCCGACCATCGAAAAAGATCGTCCGCTTTCCTATGAATATGACATTCTTTCTTGGAGCGACGTTTACACCATGATCAACGGTTCGGGCGGCGGGCCAACCGGCAATATTTATGCGGATTACTACGGCAAAAACGCTAAAGACGCATGGTGTCACGAAAAAGCCTATATCGATATGATTAACAAGACGCCGACCAGCCACAAAGGCCTTCCGGAGCCGAACGCCAAGGACGGTATTCTGTACATGGGTCACAGCGGCAAGACCGGCGAATACGGAAAGCTTAAGAAGGACGGTACGCTTCAAGAGGGGAAAAACGCTTACTTCTATTTGGACAATATCGCCTATATCCCGTATTACAAGATCACCTATGAGTTAACCGACGGAACCAAGGCATATGACTATGCACTGTATGCCGATGACGGCACGACGCTGTTAACCGCCTATACGCCGAAAGCTTCACTTCTCGGCTCGAAACGCTATAAGCTTTCCGCAGACGGAGAAGTCTTCTCGGCGGATACGCCCATTCCGCTTGATAATGCTGATATTACGCTGTATGCCGTGACAGACGGTTATGCGACAACGACCGAAAACGAGTTCTCGTTCCGCGATCCGTCCGCAGGCAGTGCCGGTATCCGCTTCAAGGCAACCGTCAGTGCGGCTACGCGCTTTGATGCCGACGAATACGGCTTCCTTGTTGCAAGAACCGATAAGCTCGGCGAAAATACGCTTGCCTTCAATTCGGATGCGACCAAGACGACCTATATCGGCGTGAACAACAAGAATTTCTCCGGCACGACCAATGAAGGTGTCAAATACAGCGGTGCGGTCAACTATCGTCCCGGTACAGAAAACAAGGTTGATATCATCTATGATACCGATCCTGATACCGGCGCATACCGCTTCGGATGCATCCTTGTCAATCTCGATAAGGGCTATACGGAAAACGGTATGACGTATGAAAACCGCTACGATGTTGCCTTTACGATTCGTCCGTATGTCATTGTTGCCGGTAAATACTATTACGGTGAAAGCGTATCCAAGAGCTATAACCAGATCGCCGCGAATGCTTAAAGGAGTGATACTGTTGAAAAAAACGATATATGCGGAACCGAAATTCGAAATAAAACCGCTTCTTTGCGAGGATTTCCTCTTGGTTTCGGAGAGCGAAATCGATTCAGACGACTTCTTTGACGGAGAAGGCGAAGGAGAAGGAGAATAACGGCTTTCCGAGCAAAAAAGGAGTGCGGCAAAAATGCTGCACTCCTTTTTCATATGCTTTTGCTGCGTAAATATGCCGCATATCGGAAACGCTTAAGACTTCGGTGCTTCCGCAAACCGCTGCACGCCCCAAATGCCGACCAAAATCACAAGACAGGCAATTACATTGACAACGGAAAAGCTGCGCGGGTCAACGCAAAAACCGGCAGTTGTGGAAACCACCGTAATGACGCTCGAAAAGACCGTCGAGCGCGTGAGCGGCAGATAGGTGTTGGAATAGTTGACCATGAGATAGGCGAAAATGCTGGATAAACCGCCAAGATACAGAATGGAGATGAGATATTCCGGCATCACAAGCGGCTTGACAATAAGAAATGGTTGAAAGCGTGTGGCAACAAGCGCATAAACCGTAAAGAAAATCGCCGCATCGATGAACATGAAATACGTGCGTTCAAAAGGCGTGAAATCCTTTGCAAGGTCGCGGCTCAAAATGTTGAAAGCAACCGCCGAGACCACGGCTATTGTTAAGAAAATCAAGCCGGAAAGATACGTTTTTCCGCCGCCGTCACTGCTCCCGACGGTTACCACCACAACGCCGCCGACCGATAACACGCAGAACAGCACCTGCAAAAGCTTCGGCGGCTCATGCAGAACCAGTGCCGAAAAAAGCTGGCACAACACCGGTACAAGCGCGATCATGACCGAGGAAACCACGATGCCGGTTTGCTTTAAGCCGAAGCTCTCGCCGATAAAATAGACCACCGGCTGGAAAATGCCGAGTAAAATCAGCTTGAAAACCGGTTTTCCGCGGAAGCTTAGCTTGATTTTCAAAATCGGCAGTAAAGCCGTCATCAATAAAAATGCGAAAATAAAGCGTGCCGATAATACGACCGGCACATCCGCACCGCTCATCGCGCCGGTGTTTTTCAAGAGACGTTCGGCTGTGGAAAAGGCGCGTGTGGAGAATAAGAAGCTTAGGCCGAAAATGAAATTTCCGGAAAATCCGGCAAGCATTCCTTTTTGTGTGTTTGTCAAATCGGTTCCTCCGTTTTGCGGCCGGTTGCCGTAACGAATCTTATCATAGCATAAGTCCTTGTAAAATGCAAGAGAAAACCGAAGCCGGTTGTCGAAAATTGTCATTATTAACAAAATATCACTTGCTTTTTGTGCAAAAAGAACGTATCATGTCTATATCAATTTTTTAATGGAAAGGACGTTTCGTCTTATGAAATATGTTATTGTGATCGGCGACGGCATGGCGGATTACAAAATCGAAGCTCTCGGCGGCAAAACACCGCTTCAGGTTGCGGAAAAGCCGCGTATGGACTATATGGCACGCCACGGGATCATCGGTTTTGTCCACAATGTGCCCAAGGATATGATTCCCGAAAGCGATACGGCAAATCTTGCCGTGATGGGGTATGACCCAAAGGTGTATTCCAAGGGACGCTCGCCGCTTGAAGCGGTCAGCATGGGCATCGATATGAAGCCGGACGAAACAGCCTTCCGCATCAATACCGTCGCTCTTACCGAAGAAGCGGATTGCTATGAAAACGAGCGGATTCTCGATCACGGCGCGGATGAGATCCCGACCGAAGAATCCACAAAGCTCATCGAAACGCTGCAAAAGGAGCTTGGCGACGAGATCCATACTTATTATCCCGGCGTCAGCTATCGGCATTGCCTTATTTGGAAAAACGCACCGGCTCTCTGCGAATTCACCCGTCCGCACGATATTCTTGGACACCGCATCGGCGATTATCTGCCGCAGGGCGAAATCGGAAAGCCCTATCGCGACATTATGAAAAAAAGCTATGAAATCTTGAAGAATCACCCGGTCAATCTCGACCGAAAAAAGCGTGGTCTTCTTCCTGCAAACTCTTTATGGATCTGGGGACCCGGTAAAAAGCCGCTTCTTACTTCGTTTGAAGAACGCTACGGCAAAAAAGCCGCCGTCATTTCCGCGGTTGACCTCATCAAAGGCATCGGTCTCTGCGCCGGCATGGAGGTCATCGAGGTCGAAGGCGCTACCGGTAATATCCACACCAATTTCGAAGGCAAGGCGCAGGCTGCCATCGATGCTCTTGCACGAGGCAACGACCTTGTCTACGTCCACGTCGAAGCACCGGATGAATGCGGACACCGTGCGGAAACCGAAAACAAAGTCAAATCCATTGAATATCTCGATTCGAGAATCATCGCACCCATCGAGGATGCCCTGAAAGCGTCCGGTGAAGCTTATCGCTTCCTCATTCTGCCGGATCATCCGACACCCATTGCCATGCGCACGCATTCGATCGATGCCGTGCCGTATATTCTGTATACAAGCAACGCCGAGGTGACCTCCGATGCCAAGGCCTACGATGAGTTTTTCGGCGTGGAGGACGTTTCGTATCTCGATACCATCAATTACGCCAAGGGTGAACGCATGATGGAAGTGTTTTTGAAATAAATGCCGACCGGCAATCAAAAAGGACAGCTTTTGCGGCTGTCCTTTTGTTGTTTTCGTATTTCGGTTATCTCTTTTCGGTGCACAACGCAAGCAGATCGTTGACATCGGCAGTTGCCAAGCATTCCACCGTGTCGCTGGCGCCGTAATAGATCTTCACCTCGCCGCTGTCCTCCAAAATCATGCCGCCGGGGAAAATAACGTTTTGGCGGAATCCAGCATCGGTTTCGAACGGAAGGTCGGGCGCGATGAGAGGAACCTTGCTCATGCCGAGGACTTTGGACGGATCGTCCTTGTCAAGCAGCATAATGCCGGCTGAGTAACGCTTGTCCCAAATTTCCTCCCAGCCGTTTTTGCCGCGGCTCTTGTCGCGGTCAACGGCATGGAATGTGGTAAGTCACCCCTTTTCGGTCTTTACCGGAGGAGCTGCCGGGCCGATCTTGTCGTCTGCATACGGGACGTCTTCAACGCCAAGCACCAAGGCGTGTTCGCCCCAAAAACGAAGATCCGGCGATTTGGAGAGCCATAAATCAAACCGGTCGATGTCGCCGCGTCCGTAAACCGGGAACGGACGCTCTAAACGGACATACAGTCCGCCGATCTTTTCGGGGAACAGAACCATGTTGCGGTTGTCGGGAACGCTCACGCTGAGAAGCTCAAAGCTGTCCAAGCTGTCGTTTAAGGCTGCCACACAGCCGCGAATGCCGTGACCGGTATCCATGGCAAGGCAGAGATACAGCTTTCCGTCAATTTTGGTGATGCGGGGATCGTAAAATCGCTGTACTTCTGGATCGGTGATGTCAGCACTGTCGATGAGCGGCTTTTCCCATACTTTCCAACCGTCGATGCCGTTGTCGCTGACGGCAATGCCAAGCATGGTGCCCTTAAAACGATGTTTGGGCGAAAAGCTCTGTTCATCCGTTCCGTAGTCGTCGCGGAAAACCATTAAATACTTTCCTTCGTGCTTGACAACACCGGCATTGAAAACAAGCGCTGCGTCATAGGGAATATCGTCTTTGGTTAAAATCGGTTTGGATAATTTGTGAACCACGGGAGAGCTGTGAAGCTCGGGGAATACTTTCGGCATAGATATTTTTCCTTTCTGTGCGTATTGAATGCGGAATATGTCAACAAGCACAGTTTACACCCAAAAGCGGCTGTTGTCAAGAACCGACTTGCACAAGCATACAATAGGACAGAAGATTTAATGATTTTTACAGTTGTTTTATTGAAAAAAGGAGGTTTATCCGTGAACAAAGCCGAAATGCTACATATGCTGGAGCTGTCCTCAATTGCCTATCGGGATAACCAGCCGTTATGCCGCTGCACAAAAGTGGTGGTTGTGGAGGATAAAACGACCGATACCGAATGCTTTGTCCGCATCAAAGAAGGGTACGTCAGCATCACCTTCCGCGGAACGGATTCGTGTACCAACTGGCTCAACAACTTTTGCTTTGCCAAGACCGTCATCCCTTACGACAACGAACAGAGCGCCATTCGGGTGCATGCAGGATTCCTTCGTACCTATAAGAGCGTTCGTGATAAGATTCACGCTTTGATTCCGCCGGGCGCGTGCCGGGTGACCGTGACGGGACATTCGCTCGGCGCGGCGCTCGCGGTGTTATGCGCGGTGGATATCCAGTATAACTTTCCGCATAAAGACGTCGAAGCGTATGTGTTCGGCTGCCCGCGCGTGGGCAACAAGGCTTTCGCTAAGTCGTATAATAAACGTGTGTTTAAGACGCTACGCGTAACCAACGGAAACGATATTGTCGCCAAAGTGCCGCCGGCACTGCTCGGATTTCGCCATGTCGGCATCAATATCCATACAGGCGTTCTGTTATTGCCGTTTGCCGTGTCGTTCGAAGCGCATCGGCCGCAGAATTACTACCGTGCGCTGTGGGCGCAGATGTGTTAGTTTTTCTCTTCGAAAACGACCGTGGAGACCGAATCGGGCAATGCCTCGATGTACCACCGCTTGCCGCGGAAGGCGTATTGCAGCTGCACCTTGTTCTTGTCGGGATTGACAATCTGCAAAACAAACGAGCCGTCCGGATTTTTCGCCGCGCATACCTCGGTCGGGAGGGATTTGTGCGGAAAGCAGGACAGATTCATGCCCTGAATGTCGGCTTTTGCCGCATAAATCCGGGCATTCTTCTTGATAAAGCCGGAAAAATGCCGCAGCGCACGGTATTGACCGCTGTAGCTCAATTCACCGGTCTGTGTATTCCGCGTGGCAAGACCGCCGCAGAAGAACGGACCGATGTTCGGGCCACCCGTTTCGTCGAGCAGCAGATTCCAGCCGGTGAACGAAAGAAAGCCGCGGTTCAATGCCTTTGCCATCATTATGCCCCATTTGCAGTGGTCTGTCGCATAATTATCATAAAGCCGCGGTCCGCCCTCCGTGAAGTGAAAGTGAAGGGCAGGGTGGGCTTGCCGGATGATGTCTGTCATTTCAATATAATAATCGTAATAGTGGAAAGCGATGCTGCCGCAGGCGTCGAGCAACTCCGGATATTCCTTGAAGCACCATAAAATCTTGCTCCATTTTTCAAACCCATGGTCGTGCATCCAGATTTCGGTGTTTCTTCCGGCTTCATTCAGTTTTTTCCGAAGCTCCAAAATGAATTTCGCTTCGATTTCCGGATGCCACATACAGGTCGGATACCGGGCATCCTGCTCGGCATGCGGTTCGTTCTGCGGCGTAACGGCGGAGATGAAGACACCGCGTTTTTCGTATTCCTCCAGAAAGCGCAGAAAATACCGGGCATAGCATTCGATATACCTGTCGCGCATATAGCCGCCGCACATGGATTCGCCGGTCTTCATCCAGCCGGGCGGACTCCAGGGCGAGGCAAACAGGTAAATATCCGGATTTGTGCGTATGACCTCGTGAATCATGGGAAGAATGTAGGCTTCATCTTTTTCGACGGAAAAGTGCGCTAATGCCGTGTCGTCTTTGATATCATCGTAGGAATATAACTCTGGCGAATAGTCGCACGAACCGATCGGGATTCGTCCAACCTGCAAATCAAGTCCGGCACTTGTGTAAATATCCGTTAAAAATCCCTTCCGGCTTTCCGGTTCCATTTGTGCCAAATTGTAGCACGAGGAGCCGGTCAGAGCGACGCCGAAGCCGCGGAAGCTTTCCGTGATCGGTGTATCGCTTACGTTTACTTTCAAGGCACCGACCGATTCGATATCCGAAGGAAAAACCTCGGTTTTGCGCATGAAAAAACCGGAGGCTGTGGTGAATTGCGTTGCTTTCATAGTCAAAGATCCTTTCGTTTTTTACTATTCTATCATGCGAAAAAACGATATGCAAGGTAAATTTCATTAAAGCGGTTGCAAATTTCGGTCAAATGATGTATAATGGCATTTGAGGTGAAACATATGCCGTTATCCGCTTTATGGCAGCTTGAAACGCATGATACGGACGTGCGTGAAATTGTATGTATCAATCAACAGTGGACTGCTTTGCACAACACCTGGAGCTATGTCGAACAGCCGCGGCCGAACGACGGAATCATCTATATTTGCAAAGGCTGTGCTGTGTATACGGCAGCGGACGGCAGGAAAACGGAGGGTGCCTGCGGCGATCTTCTGTTTCTGCCGCGAAACAGCCGCTATTGGGTGGAGTTGGCACCCGGCTCGGAATCCATACTTTTGAATTTCAGCTTATATGAACACGAAGAGCGATTGACGGTTTCCGATGAGATTTTTGGCATCGGAACCGAAAAAAACGGCTTTGTCCGGGATACATTAGAGCAGCTGTGCCGCCTGTATGCAGGCTCTGCCAATGCGCTCCCGATAAAAGCAAGAGTGTATGCGCTTCTCGATTACGTTATCAGCATGAAAACACAGAGCAAGGCAGACGCGGTCCTTGTGTATATCAACAACCACCTAAGCGAGTCGCACTCGATTCCGGATATTGCCAAAGGCTGTGCCATGAGCGAAAGCTCCTTTCGCCGCTTGGTAAATGAGAAAACCGGCCTCAGCCCGGTTCGGTACATTGCAAGGCAAAAGATCGTAAAAGCCAAACAGCTTCTTGCGGTGGACGAACTGTCTGTGGAGGAAATCGCCTCGATCCTCGGGTATTATGACAGTGCCCATTTCATCAAATGCTTCAAACGGGAAACCGGGCAGACACCGGCGCAATACCGCAAGAAGGATAGGGAAGCATAAAAAAACGGAAGCAGCAGTTTTTTCTGCCGCTTCCGCAACTGTTTTTTTTGCAAACTCAGTCAGCCATGCCGGAAGAACCGAGAACGTTCTTGATCTTGTGCTTGACAAGCTTTTTGACGTTTTCTCTTGCCGGACCGAGGTAAAGTCTCGGGTCGAAGATAGCCGGATCCTTGCAGAACACTTCGCGGATAGCAGCCGTGCAGGCAAGACGGATATCCGAGTCGATGTTGATCTTGCAGACAGCCATGGTGGCAGCCTTGCGAAGAAGCTCTTCCGGAACGCCCTTAGCGTCAGCAAGATTGCCGCCGTTTTCGTTGATGATCTTGACATATTCTTGGTTTACGGAAGAAGCACCATGGAGAACGATCGGAAACTCGGGAAGTCTGCGGGAGATTTCTTCGAGAATATCGAAACGGAGCTTGGGTTCGCCCTTGAATTTGAATGCGCCGTGGCTGGTGCCGATGGCGATTGCAAGGCTGTCAACACCTGTTTTGGAAACGAATTCTTCCACTTCGTCGGGATTGGTGAACATAGCGTCTTCGGCGGAAACGTTGACGTCGTCTTCGATGCCGGCAAGCTTGCCGAGCTCGCCTTCAACGACGATGCCGTGTGCGTGCGCATATTCAACAACCTTCTTGGTGAGGGCGATGTTGTCCTCAAAGCTGTATTTGGAGCCGTCGATCATGACCGAGGAGAAACCGTTGTCAATGCAGTCCTTGCAGAGCTCAAAGCTGTCGCCGTGGTCAAGATGCAGAGCAAAATCGATGCCGGCGTCTTCGCAGGCAGCCTTGGCAAGAGCCATCAGGTAAGCCGGCTTTGCATACTTTCTTGCACCGGCGGAAACCTGCAGAATGACCGGGGATTTTTCTTCGGCGGCCGCTTCGGTAACGCCTTGGATGATCTCCATGTTGTTAATGTTGAAAGCACCGACCGCATAGTGGTTGGCGTATGCTTTTTTGAACATTTCTTTGGTTGAGATGATTGCCATGATTTTTTAGCACCTTTCTTTTGTGAAGTGTATCTTATTGTTTGAATAAGCAAATAAAGTTATTTAGTACCGAAAATACGGTCGCCGGCGTCGCCAAGCCCCGGAACGATATAACCGTTTTCATTGAGCTTTTCATCCACGCAGCCGCAATAGAAATGCACATCCGGATGATCCTTGGAAATGCGTGCAATGCCTTCGGGAGCGGCGATGATGGACATGAACTTGATGTTTTTGCAGCCCCTTTGCTTGATGAAGTTGAGTGCGGCCGAACCGGATCCGCCCGTGGCAAGCATCGGATCGAGAATGATAACAAGGCGGTTGGCGATGTCTTCGGGCAGCTTGCAGTAGTATTCGTGCGGTTCAAGCGTCACTTCGTCGCGGTACAAACCGACGTGTCCGACCTTGGCGGAGGGAACAAGCGAAAGAAGGCCGCTGACCATGCCGAGCCCGGCACGCAAGATCGGAACAATGGCAAGCTTCTTGCCGGCGATCATCTTGGCCTTGGTGGTGGTGATGGGCGTTTTGATTTCCACGTATTCGGTCGGAAGATCGCGAAGCGCTTCATAGCCCATCAGCATGGCGATTTCTTCGATAAGCTCGCGGAACTGCTTGCTTCCGGTGCGTTCGTCGCGCAAAATGGAAATTTTGTGTGTGATTAAAGGATGATCGAAAATGGTGACCTGTTCGCTCATGATATTATAACTTCCTTTGCATAATAGTATGATTTCGTATTTTTCTTCATAACCCTTACTATTGTACTAAAATTTGCCGGCTTTTGCAATACCCGACGGGCATTATTCGTAATATCATGCAAGAAAATTATTTTTTCGTTAATATGTGGAGCCTTTCTGCCGGATGTCGGAGAATTTGTTTATGAAAATCAGGTAAAGGCGGTTGACAGAATCCGGTTCTTGCGGTATACTTAGGAAGCTAAAAATGTTTGCGAACGCAAATTCAGCAAATGAACTTTATGGAGCAGCTATGCGATTAGACGCTTACCTTACCGCATTCGGCTTTGCCGCAAGCCGGACACGCGCCAAAAACCTCATCGAAAGCGGCCGCGTGGGCGTGGACGGGAAAAACGTGACAAAGCCTGCGTTCGACGTGCCGGAAAATGCCGTCGTGACGCTTGCCGAAACCGATGAAGAGGAATTTGTCGGCCGCGGCGGAAAAAAGCTGGCGGCGGCACTCGAACAGTTCGGTATTTCGGTCTCCGGCCGCATTTGTGCCGATATCGGCGCATCTACCGGCGGCTTTACCGATTGCCTTTTGCGGCGCGGTGCAGTGCGCGTGTATGCCGTCGATTCGGGTTCCGGACAGCTTGTGCCGGAGCTTGCCGGGGACAGCCGCGTGATTTCTCTTGAAAATACCAATGCGCGGTATATCGATGCAACCACGTTTGGCGGTGTGCGCGTCAGCCTTGCGGTGATGGATGTGTCATTTATCTCGCAGAAGTTACTGTATCCGGCACTTTGCGCCATTACCGAACCGAATGCGGACATTGTGACACTCGTCAAGCCGCAGTTTGAGGCAGGCCGTGCGGCACTCGGCAAAAACGGCGTGGTGAAGGATGAAAAGATCCGGCGTGCCGTTGTGGACGATGTTGTTTCGTGTGCTGCGCTGTACGGACTCGAAAAGGTCGGCGTTATGACCTCGCCGATTACCGGCGGCAGCGGAAACGTGGAGTATCTTTTACATTTAAAAAAACTTACTTAAAATGCCGGTCACTGTAATAGTGTTTCATTTTGACCGGAAAATATGCATAGGATAAAGTTACAGGAGGCAGAATATGACTTTACTTATCGAACTCTTAAAATCGCTTCTTCTCGGCATTGTCGAAGGCATCACCGAATGGCTGCCCATCAGCTCGACGGGACACATGATCCTTGTCAACGAATTCATCGGCAACGAAGGCTTTACGTCAAGCGACCTTTACATCTACGTCATCCAGCTCGGCGCAATTTTAGCGGTCGTGACGCTGTATTTCCATAAGCTCAATCCCTTTTCACCCAAAAAGACGGCGGCGGAAAAAGCAGATACCTGGCAAATGTGGTTCAAGGTGATTGCCGCGTGCATTCCGGCAGGCGTTATCGGGCTTGCGCTCAACGATTTCATGGATAAATTCGAAAATTGGTATGTTGTGTCTGCAACACTTATTTTGTACGGTATCGCGTTCTTGTTTATCGAAAAGAAAGGCAGAAAGGCGACGACCACCACCATTCGCGGTCTTTCCTATAAAACCGCGCTTCTCATCGGTGCGTTTCAGGTGCTGTCGATCATTCCGGGCACGTCGCGCTCCGGCTCAACCATTTTGGGCGCGATGATTTTAGGCTGCTCCAGAGCGGTGGCGGCAGAGTTCTCCTTCTTTCTTGCCATTCCCGTTATGTTCGGCGTCAGCTTCTTAAAAATCGTGACCAACGATGTCGCCATGACCGGCGGCGATGTTGCGGCGCTGCTCCTCGGCATGGCGGTCGCGTATATCGTATCGCTTGCAGCTATCCGCTTCTTGATGGATTACGTCAAAAAGCACAATTTCAAGGCGTTCGGCGTGTACCGCATCGTGCTTGGCGTGGTGGTGATACTGTGTTTCGGGATCCGCGCACTTTTGGCGGCTTAAAGAATTTTGATTTCATCGCCAAACCGGTAAGACAACGGCGTCTTGCCGGTTTTTTTGCGGAACAGGTCGGAAAAATAGTGTTCGTCGGAAAATCCGGTCTGATAGGCAATGTCTTTGATGCGCAGATTGGTGTTTTTGAGAAGCGTTTTTGCCTGCTTGATGCGGTTTTCGAGCAGATAATCGTAGGGCGTTGAGCCGAATTCCTTTTTGAAAATGCGAATGGCCTGCGAACGGCTCTTGTAGATAAGCGCCGAAAGCGTCTCCACCGAAACTGTTTCGGATAAATGCGTGTCGAGATAGGCTTTCATGCTTTCCGCTTCGGGTGAGAAGTGGGAAAGCGCGGTCTGTTCACGTTCGTACAGCTTCTGCAGCATTTCATGAAAGATTAGCGCACATTGCGCGTTGATATGCTCCGGCTTGCCGCCGCCTTTGCAGAAATCTAATATTTTTTCAAAATCCGCACGCAGGTTCATGTCCGGAAAATGTGCTTTGCCGTTTAGGCGGTATGTGCGCACAAGCTCTCCGACGAGAGGACCGGCCGCGTTGAACCAGATTTTCGTCCAAGGCTCGCGTGCGTCGCTGAAATACTCGTGGTCATACCCATGTTCAAGCATATACACGTCGCCTTCCTTGGGGTGATATTCCTTGCCGAGGTATCGCAGCGTGCCGTTTCCCGAAAAGATGTATTCCATGCAGAAAACGGCGGATTTCGGACGATAGATATGATACGAACCGTCACAATAGGAGATCCCGGCAATGTTGATATAAAACGGTTCGACGAGGTTATGGGGGGATATATACAGTATTTCTTCTTTCATGCGCATATTCCTAACGATTTTAGTGATATTTTCTATTTACTTCTTGTAATTATACGACTATAATAAACGTATACCAAGCGAATTTTGTAAACATTCAAAAATAAACTGCAAAGGAGTTATGAAAAATGGCAAACATCACGATTCCGCGTCCCGAACATCCGCTGCCGCAATGGGAACGCGCACATTGGATCAATTTGAACGGCAAATGGGAATTTGATTTTGATTTCGGCAAGAGTGCCCTTGAGCGCGGTCTGCAAAACGTACCGAACGAGGATCAAAAGCTTCCGCTTGAGATCAACGTTCCGTTCTGCCCGGAAAGCAAGCTCTCCGGTCTTGCCCATACCGATTTTATTCCGGCTGTTTGCTACCGCCGCAAGCTCATGCTTGCCGAAAGCGACCTTTCGGGCGTGCTGTTCTTACATTTCGGTGCCGTCGATTACAAAACGACCGTGTTCGTCAACGGCGAAAAGGTCGGTACACATAAGGGCGGCTATTCCTCGTTCAAAATGGACATTACCAAATATGCCAAAGCCGGCGAAAACACGCTCTTTGTTTATGCCGAGGACGATGTCCGTTCGGGCAAGCAGCCGCGCGGCAAACAGGCCGTTCGTTTTTATTCTTCCGGCTGCGACTACACCCGTACCACCGGTATTTGGCAGACCGTATGGCTCGAAGCCGTGCCGAAAGCTTATATCGCAAACGCGAAATACTATCCCGATATCCACGACGGCTCACTGACCGTGATCGGCGAAACGGTCGGCAATGGGGAAGTGACCTTAAAAACCTCCTTTGGCGGCAAAGCCACCGGCGATGTTACCGTCAAGACGCGCGGCGGAAAATTCAAGGCCTATATCAAGCTTACCGAAAAGCATCTTTGGGAGCTCGGCAAGGGCGACCTTTACGACCTCGAGCTTTCCTTCGGCGACGATCTCGTCAAGAGCTATTTCGGTCTGCGCGAAGTTGCGCTTGAAGACGGCGCATTTCTCTTGAACGACAAAAAAGTGTTCCAGCGCACGGTGCTTGACCAAGGCTTCTATCCGGACGGCATCTATACCGCACCGACCGACGCTGATCTCGTAAAGGATATTCAGCTGTCGCTCGACTGCGGCTTCAACGGCGCAAGACTGCATCAAAAGGTCTTTGAATCGCGCTTCTTATACCATTGCGACCGCATGGGCTACATGGTTTGGGGCGAAGAAGGCAACTGGGGCATGAACTATCACGATCCGCAGGCAACCGAATTCTTCCTCAACGAATGGGCAGAGGTGGTCGCACGCGACTTCAATCATCCGGCGATCATCGGCTGGTGTCCGTTCAACGAAACATGGGGATATATACAGCGCCACAGCATAACGACGGTTTTATCCACTATTTATCATTACACCAAGGCTGTTGATACCACCCGTCCCTGTATCGATACCAGCGGTAACTACCATGTGATAACGGATATTTACGATGTTCATGATTACAACCAAGATTCGGAATCCTTCAAGAAGAATTTCGACAGACTTCCGGCGGAGGGGTATCTCCACGATCAGGTTGTCCGCAACGAAAAAGATCCCGAACAGACCTATGGCGGCGAACCGGTCTTTATGAGCGAATACGGCGGCATCCAATGGAATACCGACGGTAATTCCGGCTGGGGCTATGGCACAGCACCCAAAACGCCCGAAGAATTTATCGAACGCTATCGCGGCCTGACCGAGGCTATGCTTTTCAATCCCAATATTCTCGGCTTCTGCTATACGCAGCTTTACGATATCGAACAGGAGATCAACGGTTTGTATACCTACGACCGCAAGCCGAAATTTGACCCTGCAATTTTCAAGGCAATCAACGAACAGAAAGCCGCTATCGAAGACTGATAACAAAAACAACGCCGGTGGATGTGCAAAATGCATATCCACCGGCGTTTGTTTGTACAAAATCTATATCAAATAGTTTTCCGCTTCTGCCGTAAACTGTTCAAGCGCGGTTTTCTTATCCGCACGAATGGCGCAGCCGGCGGCTTTTTTATGTCCGCCGCCGCCGAATACGGCGCAAAGCGCCGAAATGTCGGTATCGACGTTGGAGCGTACCGAAAATTTGTAGCCGCGTGAACCGTCTTCAAACTTTTTTTCGCGCATGAGCACACCGATCTGAACGCCTTCGATCATGCGTGCAAGCTGGGAAATCGTGTCAGTGTCGTCGTCGGTGGCACCAATGGCGGCAAGCTCCTCCAAATCCATGGCAACAATTGCCAAACGGCCGTCATAAAAGAACTGAAGACTGGAAAGTGCAAGCCGTTCCACGGCAATCTGCGCACGGGTGCGGCTGTCGAACAACTGACGGTTGATTTCGGCGGCGGCAATGCCGATGGTTAAGAGCTTGGCGGCAATGTCGTGCGTTGCCGCCGTTGTGTTGCTGTACTTAAAGCAGCCGGTGTCGGAGGAAATCGAAGCATACAAAGCTTCGCAGAGTTCTTGGTCGAAAACCGCGCGGTTGGTGATCATAGCATACATGGAAAACAGAGAAAAGAGAATCTCACCGGTAGCAGAGGCTTCGGCATCCACGTATTTTTCGGCGGCGGTCACCGTGTTGACGCGGTGATGGTCGACAGCAAGGTCAATGCTTTGCGGCAGGCGCGACAAAACGCTTTCGATAAGCTCATCCGACGCCACATCGACGCTGATGATGAAATCGTAAGAAAAACCGCTTGCTTCGAAAGCGTCATAGCCCTCAAAATAGCACACGGAGGGACTTTGGATGAATTCCAACCGCTTTTGAACCGGGCAGGGGGAAAGCACGGCGCTTTCTTTGCCGAGCTTTTTCAAAAACAGTGCCAAGGCTGTGCCGGAACCGAGCGCATCGCCGTCAGGTTTGTCGTGGATGAGGATGAGAAACGACGTATGGTCGGAAACTAACTGTAAGATATCGTTTAACCGGTTGTAGTTCATATTAGTGCATCATTTCCTTGTAAGATTGAATATAGCGGTCGGCAAGCGGCTTGATTTCGGCAAGATATTCGGGCGGCGTCAGCGATTCGGCAATCGCAACGGTGTAATACCCGTTTTTCTTGCAGGTGCGGATGCAGCTTAGCGTGTCCTCGAAAATTGCCGAATTCTCTTTTGTGCCGCCTAAAAATGCAAGCGATGCGTCGTATACGGCAGGCCCTACGGATTTGCTTACTTTGATTTCTTCTTCCGTGAAGATACAGTCAAATAAATCATAGACGCCCGTAAGCTTTAGATAAGGGACGCACAGCTCCTTCGGCGTTGCCGTGGAAAGCCCCACACCGCAGCCATGCTCTTTTAAGCAGATAAGATATTCTTTTGCCATAGGCTTGAAGGGAATCGAACCTTCGCGATATATCTTTGCCATGCGCTCCATGCTTTGGCGGTAAACATACCGGCGGTTGCAGTCTGCGGTGATTCTGTCACGGAGCTTGTCTAAGGCTTCGAAATACGGGTATTGCATACATTTTTTGCGTTCGGCTTCCGTGAGCTTGATGCCGGTGTTTTCTTCGATGGCATCGGTTTGGATCTTTCGCCAGACGGGCATGGAGTCAATGAGCGTACCGTCAAGGTCAAATATCGCGTTTTGAATTTGCATGGTGTTTCCTTTCGGTCATTCTTTGTGCTTTTTGAAATGCTTTTTGATTTTATAGTCAAACAGTATCTTAATGCGTCCGGTCAACAGCTCAAAACAGCCGAAAAACAAATTTGAGGCCAAGAGCAGCAGCACATACATAAACGGTGGCTCATCCTGAATGCCGAAAATGCCTTTGAACAGCAAGAACAGCGCAAGCATGACGGCGTTGTAGAAGGCAAATAACAGTAAATAGTAAAGCTTCTTGTTTTTAATGTGCTTTGCCAAAAACGAACGAACGAGCGGATAGTATCCGAAAAATGCTGCAAAGTAAAGCGTGCACGAACGCATGGGAGCTGCAAGAAACGAAAGAACGGCCGCACAGGCATAAATCATGAATGCGTGCTTTGCGTCAATTTCCGTTAAGCACAGATGAATGATAAGTGACGCCGCCGCGGCGCACGAAAGATCAAGCAAATCGAACGTGCTGCCGATAATGACAAGTACGCTCACAAGAGCCGCAAGCACGGCAGAATATGCTGTGGTGCGGATGGTTTTTCGTAGTTTCATGTGTCCCTCTGCCCCAAAAACGTATCGTATCCGATGGTTTCATATATATATCCTAAAAAAGTATAACACATTTTCTGCGATAAAACAAGTCAGAAACATGAAAATTCGGAAAACGATGAAAAAATCAAAAATCTATTGACTTTCCCGGTTGGTCATGGTATAGTAAACGTATGTTTTATGTACTGCATTTGACTTGACGGCCGCGGTCAAGCTGCGTGCCGCACAACACCAAGAAAGGATACCGAACAACTATGAAAAACACTGCCATTCATGCGCTGTGCCGCAAAGGAACAGCGTATGCTCCGCGTCTGAAAACCGACGTGCTTTTCCAAATGCCGGCAGGCTCCATTAACTGCAAGGGCATGGCGGATCGCTCGGCTCGCCTCATTCAGGATGAGTTTTTGATCAATGCCGATACCTGGCGTATGTTTGTCGAACAGTACCGCACCTTCCCTGATGATCAAAATCTCGGCTGGAAGTGCGAATACTGGGGCAAAATGATGCGCGGCTCGGTCTTTACCTATGAGTATACCAAGGATGAGGTTCTGTACGATACGCTTGTCGGAACGGTTCTTGATATGCTTTCCGCCCAACAGTCGGACGGACGCTTCTCCACGTACAGCGTGGATAAGGAATTTGACGGCTGGGATCTTTGGGGACGCAAATATATCCTTTTGGGCTTTGAATACTTCCTTGATATCTGCAAGGATGAACGCCTTGCCAGCCGTATCATCGAAGCCATCTGCCGCCATGCAGACTATATCATGGCGCACGTCGGCCGCGAGGAAGACGGCAAGAAGCTCATCACCAAATGTACACGCAACTGGCTCGGCCTTAACTCCAGCTCGATCCTTGAGCCGTATATGCGCTTATACAACATCACCGGCGAAAAGAAATACTTCGACTATGCGACTTATATCGTCGAATGCGGCGGTGTGTCCGAAGGCAATGTTTTTGAAATGGCCTATGAGGATAAGCTCGACCCGTATGAATACCGCACCAACAAGGCATATGAAATGATGAGCTGCTTCGAAGGGCTTCTTGAATACTACCGCGTGACCGGTATCGAAAAGTATAAGACGGCAGTCGTCAACTTTGCAAAGCGCGTTATGAATTCCGATATCACCATCATCGGCTGCTCGGGCTGTACGCACGAATTGTTCGATAATTCCGCAAAGAACCAGCTTCGTACCGATTATTACGGCATTATGCAGGAAACCTGCGTCACTGTCACGTGGATGAAATACTGCAACCAGCTGCTGTCCATCACGGGCGATGTTGCCTTTGCCGACGCCATCGAGCTTTCGGCGTATAACGCTATGCTCGGCGCGGTCAACTCCTATAAGATCAAGGGTGTGCTTGTCGGCTTCCCGTTTGACAGCTACAGCCCGCTTATGTATGGCACGCGCGCCCGTTCAACCGGCGGCTTCCAGGTCATGAAGCAAGGCTATTACGGCTGCTGCGCCTGCATCGGCGCGGCCGGAACGGCGCTCATTCCGCTCTCTTCGGCCATGCTTGCCAAGGACGGCGTTTGCATGAACCTGTATCTGCCGGGCAAGATCCATACCGAAACGCCCGACGGACGCGCTTTGACGATCGATGTCGATACGGAATATCCGGCTTGCGGCAAGGTGAAGATGACGCTTAACGGCGCCGCCGGCGAAAGCTTCAAATTTACCGTCCGCATTCCGTCGTTCTGCAAGTATGCCACCGTTTCGGTTGGCGGCGAAACACCGGTGAATGCCGCAAACGGTTATTATACCATCGAACGTGCCTGGGAAGATGGGGATGTGATCGAACTCGACCTTGACGTGCGCGTGCGCACCTACCGCCGCGACGGCAACAGCATTCACGCAAAGGATTTTGTCGCTCTGTACAAGGGTCCGGTCGTTCTGGCACGTGACGCAAGACTCGGCGAAAAGATCGATATCCCGGTGGATATCGCCGAGGATGCCGACGGCTTTGTGGAGGTAAAACCCACCAAGACCGCACACTTTGATGTGAACATGGAATATGCCGTACCCATGAAGGACGGCTCGTTCATCACCGTGATCGATTATGCCAGTGCCGGAAAGACCTGGAACAAGGATTCGGTCATGACCGCATGGATGGCAACCAAGAATTATTGGAGCGTCGATTTGTCCAAGCCCGTTTACTTAAACTGCATGACACACTGCAACCCGGATTATTGCACGGTGGACGAGGAAAATTCTCTCCATGGCGAGCAGTCGAATGAAAAGCGCGATATCTTTACGTTCGAAGAAACCGGCGACGGCTATTACTATATCCGTTCGACCGACGGAAGATATCTCACCTTAAAGGGCGAAAACGCCGACGATACGGCTTACTTTACCGAAAAGCTGGATTGTGACTGCCAGAAGTGGCAGATCCGCCCGTTCGTGCAGAACCGCTATGAGATCCTTCACAAAACGACCGGCTGCCATCTGTGGCGCATTTTCGGCTCGCCCAAGTACCGTCTGTATGCGCTTGACCCGGGAACCGACAAGAGATTCGACGTCTACGTCCCGTCGGTCAACATTTCGGTCAATGCCATGTTCCTTATCGAAAACGCATAAACGCATAAACGAAAATTCTTCCAAGCCGTGTGCCGATACTCCGACACACGGCTTTTTTATCGAAATTGCCGTTATTCGGACACCAAACAACACCTTCCTGCATACACTACAACAAAAGCAAGCGGCTTTTGTCAGTTTGCTTTCAAACCAAATAGGAGGTCTGTTAAATGTCTGAAAAAAATAATTCTTCGCTGTGCGGCTGCTTCGGCATCGGCGGCACCGGAACCAATACGGATAAATCGACGTGCATCAACGTTGATAAAATATACGATTCGGCAAGAGACAAGGACTGCATCGAGGATTTGAGAGTGTTTGTCGATCAGAACGGGCAATCCGCCATCGACCATGCCACCAATCTCCGCTGCAAATGCGCAGACGTTATCTGGGCGAACATAGTCGTAAGCGATGTGGCGTTCAACCGCGGGTATTACGCCGTGGATATCCGATTCTATTTCCGTATCTGCTTTGAGGCGACCATTCCGTATGCACCGGCACAGGAATTCTGCGGCATCGCCGTGTACGACAAGCAGGTCATTATGTTCGGCAGTGAAGGGAATGTCGGTGTTTTCACGTCGGATTTCTGCAACAACAATATGCCCGGCGTACCGCCTGTCGCTTACAGCACCAATCTTCCTAAGGTCGTTTTGGAGGTTGCCACTCCCATCTGCCTTTCGGTGAAGCTTGTGGACAGAACCTGCCGGTGCGGCGTATGCTGCTGCTCGCCGAATCAGGTTCCGGAAAGTGTTTGTAATGCCTGCGGCGTTGTTCCGTGCGACGAAAACGGCATGAAGTGTCTGTATGTCACACTGGGACTCTTCTCCATGATCCGGATGCAGCGTCCGGTGTCGCTTGTCATCAACGCGGCTGACTATTGCATTCCCGATAAAAACAGCAATGTTCTTTCGGAAACCGATCCGTGCTCGGTGTTCAACAACATGAGCTTTCCGACCTGCGAATTCTATCCGCCGTCGCTCGGCGGCGCGATTTCAAGCGGTATTGCCGGTTCGAATGATACCTGCAATCCTTCGGATGTCCTCGGCGAAACAACCGCTTCAACCGCCAAAAGCTGCTTTAACAAACGCTGCCAATAAGCATAACGCCTTTTCTGCTCTTTTTCGTCGAGCCGCGGCCTTTTGCCGCGGCTTGCCTCTTTGCCTGTGTGCGCCGCCCGTGAGAACCGAAAAAATGCATTTTTTTACCGTTTTTTCAAAAAATAACCGATAACCGATTGACAAATCTGAAAAAACATGGTATGATTGTAAATAGCAGAAGGCAGGGAATGTGTGCAACATTCACGAAAACGAGCGTCAAATCACCGTATCGTTATTCAAAAATTCACATAATCCTGTTGAAATTCCGTGTCAAAAGCGTATAATAATATATCGTGATTGTACGATGTGCAAATGTCGGTTTTACGCTGCTTTTTTGTGTAAAAATCCTGCCGTGTGCGTCCTTTAAGGGAGAAGTGGACAAATGAACGATACCAAACCGCAAACCTTGGCAAAAAAAATCGAAAACCTTTGGTATCATAAAAAGTATGTCATTCTTGCCATACTTGCCGCCTTAATTATGGTCGGTTTTGCGCTTGCCCAATCCCTCTCCAAAAAGACACCGGATATTTCGGTCTATCATATCTCACAGATCGGGCTAACTGCCTCGTCGCAGGATAATTTTCGCGAAAGCATGAAGCTTATCGCCAAAGATTATAACGGCGACGGCACGGTTAATATCGATTTCAAAGAGGAAGTATATATTCCGGAAATGATAAATTCCAGTCCGAATGAGCTTTCCTCTTCCGATAAGTTCAATTTGGAGCTTGCGATGGGCGATTGCGTGATCTATATCATGGACGAGTCCTTCTATCGCGGCAATAAGCAATATATGTGCGATTTGGAGGATGTGCTCGGCTACCTGCCGGACATGGCTTACGATGACCGTGCGTTTCTGCTTTCGGCACTCCCGGCGTATAAAACCGTTCCGGGATTACGTGATTTCGACCCGAATTCCTATCTTTGCCTGCGTCAAAAACGCGTCGGCATGAAGGATTCCGTGTACGATGCTCATGTGGATTTTTTCAAACGGTTGGTCGAATTCATCGAGTTTGACGGCTGATGCCGCCGTACATCGCGGAAGGAAACAACATGACTGATACATTTCTGTTCTGCGGAACGGGCGCGGCGGATTATGCCGCACCGGAAGAGGGAAAAGAATTCCGCAAAAACACGCATTCTCTTTTGAATGATTTCATATTATTTGATATAGGCGGCATGACCTATCGCTTTGAAGACGATGCTGTTTTGCAAGCACGTTTTGCAAAGGTGCAGCACGTGCTTGTCACGCATACGCACAGTGACCATTTTTCGCCGCAGGCGTTGGAACGCTTGGCAGAGGATAACGGTCATATCTGCGTATACATAGATGCAAACGCCGCTTGTCTTGTTCCGCAAAACGACCGTATCACCGTGGTTCCTGTTTCCGACGGACAAACCGTTCGGTTTGACGGCTATACGGTTCATGTTCTTTCTTCCAATCACCAGGGCGATCTGCCCGAAGAGCATACTCACCATTATGCGGTGGATACGCCCTCCGGCAAAACGCTGTTCTACGGCCTTGACGGCGCGTGGCTCAAAATGGATGAAGGAAATTTTCTTAGAAAACACCCGGCGGATTTGATGATTCTCGATGCCACAAGCGGCGTGTCGAACGATTATCGGTCGTTTGAACATAATACAACCGATATGCTTCGGGTGCTTGTTCCGGCTATCCGCGCCAACAAAATGGTAAAACCGGACGGCGTGATTTTCGCCGATCATCTTGCGCGAACCCTGTATCCCGGTCATACAGCCGCGTCGGCACTGCTTTCGGAAATCGGAATGCAGACCGCTTACGACGGCTTATGGATAGAATTTTAACCGTAAGGAGGATGAAAACGAGATAACAGTCCTTTGAAACCCGAAAGTGTTCCTTTCATTTTTCCGACTATGTCAGACTTGCTTGCCGTACGTTTCGCAGGTTCTGTCTGCCATAAATTGATTCACATCAAAATTGCAAAAATTTGCAAAGGAGGAAAATGCATCGGACACAAAGCTCCGATGTATACTTATCATGAAAAAGTTTTTATCTCTCGCACTTGCAACTGTAGCTGTTCTTGCAACCGCTTCGATCGCTGCATACGCAGAAGCTCCGAAGGCTGCGGACTTCAAGGCTAACAACGGCTTCTTCATTTATGAAGGTAAGCAGAATAAGACCGATGTTCAGGATCCGGCAGATCTTTCGGATACCGATAAGGGTCTTAAGATCGTTCACGGCGGTTACTACTCCAGCGGCGAAAACTGCGGCGGTGTGGTTTCTAACGAAAAGTATGACTTGAACGGCTTCGAAGCTACCGTGTACTTTGAAAAGGCACCGGAAGTTACGACCGATACCGACTGCTGGGTAGCTATGGACTTCCTCGCAGCTCCGCGCGCTTTCTACACCGGCGACTTCAACGTTGAAACCGGTAACCAGGGTATGCTCGATCTCATCCGTTTCGGCAAACCTTATATCGAAGTTTACGAAGGCATCACCGGCTTTGGCCAGGTTTACAACTCTCAGGGCGTTGACGCTTCTACCAACGAAATGTTCTCCATCAAGAACGATACCACCCTCACCGTTAAGATTGCCCGCAACGAAGACGGCACCTACAAGATGACCTATGCCCGCGAAGGCTTCGAAGATTTCGAACTTCCGTATGCATTCCCGATGAACGATGTGTTCCCGGACGGCAAGGCTTACTTCAGCGTTATCGCAAGCTGCGAAATCGCTCCGGCTGACGGTTGGACCTACTACATCACCGATGTTAAGAACGGCGTTGAAATGTCTGCAGAAGAAATCGCTGCTATCGCTAAGGCTAAGGAAGAAGCTGAACTTGCACAAAAGGTTGAAGAAGCTACCAAGGAAGTTACCAAGGCTGAAGAAAAGGCAACCGAAGCTATGGCAAAGGCTGAAGAGGCCGGTTCCGAAGATGCTAAGGCTAAGGCTCAAGAAGCTCTCGACGCAATCGCTGCCGCTAAGGCCGCTATTGAAGAGAACAACTTCGACGAAGCTTATACGCAGAGCGATCTCGCAAGAGACTGCGCTAAGGAAGCGAACGACCTCTCCAAGGAAGCAGCTAAGGCTTCTGACGGTGAAAAGGCCGAAGATAACAAGAAAGACAACGAAAACACCGAAAACAATGACCAGAAGGTTGAAAGCAAGGGCAACAGCACTTGGATCATCATCCTCATCGCTGTCGTTGTCGTCGTTGTTATCGTAGTAATCGTTGTTGCTACCAAGAAAAAGAAATAAGAATCGCCGAAAAACGGTAATTCTTAATTGACAGAAGAAAGCAATATGATGTACGGCACATATTGCTTTCTTTTTTTATGCTTTTGTGGAGATTTTGCTTTTTTTCTCATATACTGCAATAGCCTGTTTCGAAAGAAGGGGAGCTTGGTGCGCAAAATCCGGCGCAGACGCATGTTTCGTTTTTGGATGTGCCTTTTGTTTTTCTTCGGCTGCCTGCTTGGCGGTTTTTTGCTGTTTGAAGCGTATTTTGCCGCCATCGTCCGCGATACCGCCGAAACAGCCGTGAAAGCCAAAGCGGCTTATATCATCAACGACGCCATAGCCGAACAGACAGCAAAAGATAAAATTACCTATGACAGTCTTGTTACCTTTGAAAAGGACAATAACGGCGGCATTACGGCACTCAAAACCAACACAACCGCCATCAACCGCTTCAAAAGTGCGCTGTCGCTTGCTATCGTAAACGCCTTGGAACAAACAGAGGCTGTCGGCTTTGAGATTCCTCTCGGCACCATATTGCAAAGCGAGCTTGCCGCCGGGAAAGGGCCGAAAGTGCGCGTACACATCCTTCCGATCGGCACGGTCGAAACCCATGTCAAAAACAGCATTGAGTCTGCCGGGATCAATCAATCCTGTCACCGCATCTATATTTGTGTTCGCGCGGAGCTTGTGGTGGTGACGGCGGCAACGCGCCAAACGACCTTTGCGGAAACCGAGGTATGTATTGCCGAAACCGTGGTGGTCGGCAATGTGCCGGGGTATTATGCGGATATCGATTTGTTAAAATAGAGCTGAAAAGAGGACGGAGTGCTTGCTTCCGTCCTCTTTCGTGGTGTATGTATTTTCGAACCGTGTTATGCGTTATACTCCAGAACTGTCACTTGTTTGCAGATGAATTCCGGAATCGTAAACCGGCAAACGCCGTTTTCATAAGAGAACGGCAGCACTTTGTTCTCCGGCACCAGCCGCACGGCTTTGACGGTTTCTGGCACGCGGATTTCAAGCGTTGTGCCGTGTATCGGTATCAAATCTTCGATGATCTCGACGTTTTCTCCGCGCTTGACGGGCGAAGCATAAAGCGTGTGCAGCACATACCGTGCCTGTTCTTCTTGCTTGGTCAGGGAAACAACGCCTTGCGCCGGAAGATTGGTCACAACGGTTTTCTTTTCAGCCAAAAGCGCGTCTAACATCCGTAACACCGTGTCTTTTAGAATGATGCTTCCGATTTTGGCATATTCTTCAAACACGTTCCAGGCAATGTATCCGCCGTCTTTACCGAGAACTGCCGCCGGTGCGTGATCCTCCGTTTTGAAGGGCGTGTGTTTGTGTGAGCAGAAATGCTCGGGCGCACGGTTGAAGAACGGCTCGCGGCTGTGGCCGTGAACCTCGGTGTTTCCGCACAGCGCGGTGTCATACATATCGGTATAGATCACATAGCTTGTCGGCGAAAGACCAAGCGCGTTGTAAGAGGTGTGATAATAGGTCGGCCGATATTGGTTTTTGCCGATAAAGCGCAAACCGAAATCAAAGGCAAACGCATCGGTTTCATCGGTGCCGGATATGCCGGAGCAGAGTACCTTGCCGCCGTTTTTGACATAGGTCTTTAGCTTTTTGCCGAGTTCGCCCGTGATCTTTATTTTATCCGGCAGAATGAGCAGCTTGTATACCGAAAAATCGCTTTGCGGATCAAGCACATCAAAAAGATAGTGTCCTTCAAGCAGCATCCGGCACGCACCGACATCCGACGCATTGTTGCGATCGCTGTCCTCGCCCAAGCCCTCCACAGAGACAAGCCCGATATCGGCGATGTTTTTGGCATCCGTGCAGTACTTTTCGACCTGTTCGACCTCGGCATACGCCCCGCCGATCAGTTCATAGGTAGCGTCATCCAAAAAGCCGTAAGGGTGCATTTGGTCGCCGACCGAACAGCCGGCGCCGCACGCAAGCGACAGAGCCGTCTCATAGCGCAGCGCATTCGGATGCTTAAAGCCGCCGAATTCGCCCCAGGAAAGATGGAATTTGCCGGTCATGCCGAGATATTCCATGCCAAGTCCTGCCACATAACGTGCCGATTTCGGAAAATGGTCATAGCCCCAGCCGCCGGTCGGCAGACTTTCAAGCTCTAAGTGCGTGTTGAGATAAGCAAGATCGCGCTTGCCACAGGGGATGTGGCCGTTGTTGTGGAAAATGCGAATGTCGGGGTTTATGCTTCGCGCGGCGGCATTGACCGTCTCACAATACCGTTTGTACAGCATTTCGCCGTGAATTTCGTGGCTCTTAAGCTCATTCGGATCCATGCCGAGCGAAGCGATTTCGGCGTTGCAGCGCTCACACCAGCAAATGCGCGGCGCAACAATATCGAAAAATACGCCGACCGGATGGAATTTTTCGACCACTTCTTTGGTTTGTGTTTCAAGCACCTTCAAATACGGCGAATTCATGCAGATCAGATTGAAATAGCCGTTTTCGAAATACTTGTGCCCGTCTTTTTCGAGAACCTTTGGCGCGTGTCCGTCTTTGTTCCAAATCACCAAATCCTCGGGATGGTTTACGGCGTATTTCTCGTCAAATCCGGCGGAAATGTAAATCGGCGCGGCAACACCTGCCTCCTTGCAGGCTTCAAGCTCTGCGGAAAGCAGGTCGAAATGCAGTCCCGGGTGCATTTCATTGGCTTCGGAAGGAAAGTAAGCCCAACCGTGATGGCACTTTGCAAACAGGGTAATCGAATTGATATGCCCCTTTTTTAAGCAGCGTTTGAAATTTTCCTTATCGAACATAGAGCCGATATCGTCAATGCATTCGGAGGTGTGAAAATCCAAATGCACCTGGCGGAGCGGAAGCTTTGACACGTTCATCAACCTTTCGTGAAAAATTCGGATTATAAGTACACTATATCAGATTGATGGCTGTAAGGGAATGGCTTTTTTAACGAAAAATATGTGTTTTTTCGTTTTTTGTGAGCGGCATAAGCGAAAGCGGCGTTCCGTTTTCGGTCTTTGAGTCTGTCACCAAGGAAAGATTTTCCATAATGCCGTCGGTGGCAAATACGGTTCCGTCGTCGGCAAACAGAACCGCTTCAAAATCATAGACGCCGCTTTCATAAAACGCCGCCGCCTTTTCGGCTCCCATGACAAACAGGGCGGTGGAGAGCATATCGCTGACAAAGCCGTCTTTGGCGATAACAACCGCGCTCCGAAGACCGCTTCGTGCCGGCTTTCCGGTTGAAGAATCAAAAATGTGATGATACCGCACGCCGTCCTTTTCAAAATACCGTTCATAATCGCCGGACACGGCAATGACGCGATCGGTACACGAAAACGTCAAAGCAAGCGTTTCGGGAAAATACGGACTTCGCACACCGATCAGCCAACCATCACGCCTGTTTTCGTCATTGCCGCAAACGGCAATATTGCCGCCAAGGCTGATCATAGCGTCGCCTATGCCGCTTTTCTGTAAAAGCCGAAGGGCTTCTTCGGCGGCATAGCCTTTGACGGCGGCACCAAGGTCGAGCTTTGCACGCGCGTCTTTTTTTGTGACGGTTGTGCCGGAAATTTCAAACATGTCGCAGGCGGTATAGGGGAGAACGGCGGCAATTTCGTCGTCGGTCGGGAGATGCTTTGCGCCGGTGATATCCCAAAGCTCGGTGAGTGCGCCGAGACATGGCTGAAAAGTGCCGTCTGTTATTTCGGCAGCCTGAAAGGCGCGGTTCAAAAGCGCGGCACAAGGCGCGGATACAGAGGTCACGTCAGACGTGTTGATGCGGAAAATCTCGCTTGCCGGATCGGTGCGGGAATAGGTCTTTTCAAGTGATTCGACGAGTGCCTGAACACTTTTTAATTCTTTATTGGAAGCACCGTTTGCCTTGACGGAAACATAGGTATCCATGGCGAAAAAATCGTGTTCTGTATAGGCGTTTTTCTGAAAGGCACACAGTAAGGCAGCAGACAATAGAAGCGGCAGACACCAAAGGCAGCCGTGTATGGCTTTTTTCATTCGGAAATCCTTTCTTTGAAGGCATAAATCGGTTGATAACGCGTGTTCTTTCGCACCTTTTCCGGAAATAGTGGCAAAAGCCGGTCAAGAAGTGCGCCGACCAAGCAGCCTGTAAGTGCTGACAGACCGCATAAAAGCGGCAAGTACCAAAAAACCGGCGTGCGAACCAGAAAATGCGCCGCCAACAGCTGCCCGATGCCGTGGCAGGCAGACGAACACGCCGAAACACCGATGAGCGTACACCTTTTGCCATACAGCGGCATGAGTGTACATAATGCGCCGAAAGCGCATATGCCGCCGCCAAGGGATAAAACAAATGCCGTGCTGTTTCCCGTAAACAGAAAAATCAAGCACATGCGCACAAGGCTTACGGCAAGCGCGGCGCCTGCTCCGTATAATACAAACGCAGCCAAAATAAACAGATTGGCAAGCCCTAACCGCACGCCGGGAACCGGGAAGAAGGCGTCAATGCCGCAAAGGCTTTCCACAATGCCTGTAATGGCGGCAAACACGGCAAAAACAGCGCAGAGAACGTTTTTTTCATGAAAACGCTTATTTTTATCCGACAATGCCGTCCACCTCGCTTTGCTTTGAATTGTTTTTCCCGGATAGAATCGTTACCGCCACGCGATTGGGCAGGCATATAAGGCTTTTGCCGACATCGGTTTTCGAGAGCGAACCGGCACGCATACAGAGCTTGTCCGGACAGTCGGAAGCGGCAATGCATACTTTGCCTTTCTCGATGGAAAGCTGCACACCGGTTTGACCGATTTCGACGGTCGTGTCGGTTTCCAACGGATAGACGGCATACATTTTTCCGTCCACCGTCACCTTGACGGAAACGGAGGCTGCTTTTTTCGAAAGGTGCGGAACGATCGCCACCCCCATGCAGACAAGCAAAATGCAGCCGACGAGAAGTGCGTCGCCAAAAAGCAGCTTTTGCTTTCGCTTTTGCGGCGCGTTCATGACAGATACGGGTTGTACCGCTTTTCGCGCGCAAGCGTCGTGGCGGCGTTATGACCGGGATAAACGGCATAGTCGGCAGTATCGCCAAGTGCCGCTATTTTTTTGAGGGAGTTAAGCAGCACTTTTGTGCTGCCGCCCAGAAAATCGGTTCTTCCGACCGTCGAAGCGAACAGTGTGTCGCCGGAAAAGAGGATTTTTTCCGGTTCGTACTGATAGCAGACCGAACCGGGCGTGTGACCGGGTGTGTGAAGCACGGAGAATTCCGCACCGCAGCCATGTATTTTGTCGCCGTCCGAAATTGCCGTAAACGGGCCGGTATAGGCGAGCGGCGCGCCGAACAACGCTTGTGACAGATTCAATGCCGGATCGGTGAGAGCCGGAACGTCGTCCGCATGAATGTAAACCGGTACCGGATAGCGCTTTACAAGCTCCGGCAGAGCCTGTATATGGTCGCCGTGTGCATGGGTCAGAAAAACGGCGTCGGGCGTGTAGGCGTGCTTTTGAATTTCGGAGCATATGCGTTCTGCCTCGCTTGCCGGGTCGATGATGACGCAATGGGAGCCGTCGACGCTTGCAAGATAGCAGTTGGTCATACAGTTTCCGAGTATAAGCGTATGAATTTTCATGAAAGAGCCTCACTTGATTTTTTTTTAATTATAGCATTTTGCACGTAAAAAGTCAACCAACCGAAAGAAAAAGCGGTCTGCCGAAAAAGCAAACCGCTTTCGAAAAAAATATGGCTTCTATATTCGGCTGACAGCAAGCGAAAAAGCGTCGATCTCCGCCGGTGTATTCATAAAGGAAAGCGATGCGCGAACCGCGCCGTATTCGCCGGTTCCGAGAGAGGTGTGGGCAATCGGCGCACAATGGAAGCCGCCGCGCACGCAGATGCCTTGTTCGTTTAACAGCTTTGCCGTTTCCTCCGACGCGTATCCGGCTTTATTAAAAGCTAATGTCGGCGTGCGTTTGTCAGTGATTCCGTAAAGCGTCACGCCCTTGACGGCGGCAAGATTTGCGGTCAGGCGGTTGATGAGCATGGTGTCGCGCTCGAAAATTTCGCCGATGCCGATTTTGGAAACATAGCCGATTCCGGCGCAAAGACCGCAGATAGCCGGTGTGCCGAGCGTGCCGGCCTCCAACCGTTCGGGCAGGCTTCCGCTCATGTTTTTGTCGGCGGAAAGCATCCCGTTGCCGCCCTCAATGACCGGTTCCGGTTCTTTATCCGTGCAGAAGATCGCACCGCCGCTGCCCTGGGGTCCATAAAGGCTTTTGTGACCGGCGAAGCATAAAACGTCCGCACCGAGCGATTTGACGTTGATGGGAACACAGCCGGCTGCCTGGGAGGCATCGCAGATCAAAAGAATATTTTTCTTACGGCAAATATCGCCGAGTGCCGCAACCGGAAGAAGCTTTCCGCAAACATTGGAGGCAAGCGTCACAACGGCAAGCCGCGTATTCGGCCGGATTTTGGAAGTAAAATCGTACAGTATCTCGCGCTCTGAGCCGACCGCGTTGAAAACCGTATAGGAAATGCCGCGGCAAGGGTCTTTGGAGAGCGCGTGTACAGGACGGATAACGGAATTGTGTTCAAAGCCGGAAAACAGTATGTGGCAGCCGTTTTCGGCATAGCCCTTGATTGCCATATTCAGCGCATATGTCGCATTGTAGGTGAAGACAACGCGTTCCGGCTTGTCACAGCCGAATAAGCGGCAAACCGCTTTCCTGCATTCATAAATTTCCGCGGCGGCATTTAAGGAAAGGTCATGACCGCTTCTGCCGGGATTCCCGAATTTGTCAAGAGCCGTGTGCATGGCACGCAGGACACATTCTGGCTTGCCGATGGTGGTGGCGGCGTTGTCAAAATAAATACGGCGCCTCATTTTTTCGCCTCACAGTCCATACTTGTAATGACACGAATGCCGGCAAGATTCATATAGCGCCGGGCAAGAGCCGCCGTGTCGGAGCTTACCCGTATCCCATAGCCGCAGCCGCCGAGTGCGGCAACATTTTTGATTTTTTCCACCTTGCAGACAATTCCGTGACCTTCAAGCTCGGATTTTGCCTTTAAGGCGTAGGTGATTGAGCTTACGATTAAGAATTCGCAGTTCATCAAAATGTCACCTTGCCTTTATTTTTCGACTTCGGGGTTGAAGGCGTACAGGTTTTTGGAGTTTAGGCGGCGTTTGGCGTTTTCGAGAGCTTCGCCGAAACGCTGGAAATGCACGATCTCTCTCGCACGCAAAAAGCGGATCGGCTCACGAACGTCCGGATCCTCTACCAAACGAAGAATGTTGTCATAGGTGGTACGGGCTTTTTGTTCTGCTGCCAAATCCTCTGTCAAATCGGTAATGACGTCGCCCTTAGACTGAAATGCGACCGAAGAGAATGGAACACCGCCGGCAGATTGCGGCCAGATGCCGGGTCCGTGATCCACATAGTACGGCGCAAAACCGGCTTGGTTGATTTCTTCGACGGAAAGATTGCGTGTTAACTGACGAACAATCGCACAAACCATTTCCATATGCGCCAGCTCTTCTGTTCCTACAAGGTGTCATTTTTGCGCCTTTTTGCTGTGCTTAAACGACGTATAACGCATAATCAACATCGACAATTTATCCGACAGGCACGCGAGCGGCGGTTAGGATGAGGACAAGTATATGACCGGCGTTGCGCACAAGGCAGTTTTGCCGCAGGCGGATTTGACCGGAGTTCTTTCATGCCTTTTTGATGGAGATTTGAAAATTTGAACCTGAATCGGTGCAAAAAACACAGTTTTGACTTTCTCGGTTCGTTCTTTGTTAAAAATGGATTTTTTTGAGAAAAAGTATTGCATTTTGTCATGAAAATTGATATAATAGGACAATAATCCATAATACAGGTGATTCCATATATATGAATTCCGAAAACAAGTATATCACGCGATTATTTTTTTGCGACGACAGTCTGTTGGTTGCCGAAATTATTAAAGACTATGCGAAGGCGGTGCTTCCGAAAGGACGCGAATTTGATTTGAGGGTGTTTGATGCTCCCAAAAAGCTGCTTGAAGAATGGGATACGTCTTTTGCCGATGCAGTGATGTTGGATATCAATATGCCGCAGATCGACGGCTTTTCATTAGCGGAACGGTTAAAACAGGATAAGCCGGATGTGATGATTGTGTTTGTATCCGGCTATAAGGAGCGTGTTTTCCAGTCGTATGTGTATCATCCGTTTTGGTTTATCCGAAAAGAGAATTTGGGACAAATCGAAATTGTGGTTCCCAAGCTGGTGGAAGCCATTGATGCCAAACGAAAAACGGAACGGCCGACATTTTTGCTCAAAGCGGAAAACCGCAATATTGAGCTGAATATCGATACGCTTATGTATATCGAATCGTACAAAAACGATATCATCCTGCATGATTGTGTGCGCGGTGACAGCCGCGTGCGCTGCAGACTTTCGGATGCCGAAGCACAGCTTTTGCCGGTACATATCTTACGCATTCAGAAAGGTCTTTTGGTCAATTGCCGCTATATCGCCAAGGTGACAAGCCGTGCGATATTCTTCACCAACGGCTTGTCTTTCAATGTCGGCCGCGACCGCATTGATTTTGTCCGCCGCTCCTACCGGGAGTACCTCGAAAACCCTGTTTGATTCCAAATAAATTTGTATGTTGTAACAGTATTTGTGTGAGTTGTCACATCCTCTTGAAAAACGGCGGATTCCGCGATATACTTTTATACGGAAAAGCACAAGAGGCTTTTTCAAAACAAGCATACATCAATAGGAATAAAGCAGGGAGCCGGTATCGGTATCCCTGACGATGGCAGAAAAACGTGCTGTCGGTAACGGGAAAGGAGGTTAGTGAGCCGGAATAAACACTGTACACGCCGTGCAAAGGAACAGCGCGGTGTTTTCACGGCAGTATGCTTCGCGGCTCATTTCAAAAACCGGAAATGCTTTGCAAAGGCCGCTTGGCAAACGAAAATTGTCATTCCGCCTTTCAAAGCAATGTATGCCGAAAGGTATTCCGGTTGTTTTCAGAGCATTGTAAAATATGAGATTCCCGTTAAAGGGATCTCATATTTCTTTTTATCCTCCCGTCGTAAACGGGTTCCTTGGCGCATACGTTTTACGGGAGGTGTTTGTGTGATACGAGAACAAACCAAACTTCGTATTGAGGTGTCAAAAGAAACGAGTTGGAAAGGAACCTGCTGCACGGAAGCGTTGGCCGAAATACTTGCCCGCGTGCTTGCGGAACAAAGCATGCGTTTCATGCAAGAAAAACAGCCGAAAAGCCGGTCTGTGCGACCGCTATGAATTCCTGTATGCCTTGGGAATGCCGCACATCGCTTTCGGTTGTCGCCTATTGCCGCGTTTCGACCGACAGTGCCGATCAGGCCAATTCCTTTGAAAATCAAAAAAGCTACTTTGAAAAATGCATTGGCGCGCATGAAAGCTGGCAGCTCTTTCGGATTTATGCGGACTCCGGTATTACAGGAACCTCAACCGCCAAGCGTGCGGCTTTTTGTCAGATGATGAAGGATGCCGAAGCGCACGCCTTTGATTTGATCTTGACCAAAGAGGTGTCGCGTTTTGCACGCAACACATTGGATGCCTTGCGCTGTACCAGAATGTTGAAGGAATTGAACATCGGCGTTGTGTTTTTGTTAGATAACATTTGTACGCTTGATGCGGACGCGGAATTGCGGTTAACCATTATGGCGTCGCTTGCCCAAGAGGAGAGCCGAAAAACCTCGGAGAGAGTCAAATGGGGACAAAAGCGGCAAATGGAAAAAGGCGTTGTTTTCGGAAGGGATTTGCTCGGGTATCGGGTATCGGACGGAAAAATTGAAGTTGAACCGAACGGCGCGGAAACCGTGCGGCTGATTTTTCATAAATTCACGGCGGAAAATAAAGGAATCTCTGCCATTGCACGGGAGTTGACCGCAAGCGGCATTCCAACCTTTACGGGCAAAACCGATTGGCGGCACGGCACGGTGTTAAAGATTCTGCAAAATGAAAAATACTGCGGTGATCTGGTGCAGAAAAAAACGTATACACCTAACTATCTGACGCACGAAAAGCGGCAGAACCACGGCAATGAGCCGCTTGTGTGCCAAATATCTCATCATGAACCGCTTGTGTCGCGCCGGGTTTGGAACGCAGCGCAGGAACGCCTGTGCGAGCGAAAAGAAAAGAAAGTGCCCGGCGGCAGCGTTCGGTATCCGCTGTCCGGGAAAATCATCTGCGGCTTTTGCGGAAAACCGTTTGCCGCACGCACCAAAGTGCAAAAGAGCGGCGCGTGTCCGTCATGGCAATGCCGCAATCCCGCGTGTATGGCAAAACACGTGCAGATCCGCGGCAAAGATTTTGCACTTGTCGCGCAAAGAGCGTTTGAAGCGTTGGAACTCGATAAAGCGTCACTTTTGACGGCTGTCCGGCGAAAATGCGGCAAAGCCTGTGTATCAAAGGCCTATGAACTTTTGGATAATATTGCGGAAGACGATCTTTTTTACCGTCAGGTCATTGCATCCATAACCGTATACGGGCGCGAAAAAATGACGGTTCGCTTTACGTTTGCTGACGCAGATTGTACGGTTTATCTCGGTTAAAAACAGGCGCATTTTCGATGCGATGTACCGATGTCGGTCAAAAGCCCCGTAATATCGCCGTAGGGCATGCTGTACCGCTGCGAAAGATAGCGGAGGGAGGCGCCGAGCTCGCCGTCCGGACCGCCGTATTGGCTCATAACCACCATGGCGGCACGGGCATCCGGCTTTTTAATATTGACCGGGAACTGTAAGCGTTTTTCATAATTCCACATTAGTTTTCATCTCCTTCCCACGGAAAAGGCGGCTCAATCCACGTCCAACCGTTTTTTGTTGCTTCGAGGTTGTCTGTCGTGAGAGAGCCGTATGCGGCTTCATAGGCGTTGACGGCCTTGCGGCGCGCCTCGTTGTGGCGGTCAAAAAAGCTTTGCGCTTTTTTGCTTTCCGGATGCGTGTCTAAATAGAGCCTTGCTTCATCCACGGCAAAGCCCTCTTCCATCACAGTACGCAAGAGCCGTGCACGGTTTGTTTCTTTACTTCTCATTCGCATTTCGTGCACCTCCTACGGCCAAAAAGGGCATATACAGTTCCGGAAAGATGGTTCCTTTATCAAGACCTTCGTCAGGCGGAAACAATGCGTCAAAATCGGCGTTCTGCATGGGTACGCTTGCCACGGCAAGCCCTGCGGATGACGGATTTGCACCCGAACGAAGTTCACAAGCAAGTGAATTCATAGATATCGTTCTCCTGTGTTTTTTAGCGGAGGCCGCCGTGCGTGACGGAGCCTCTGTTACAGTATATGTAAGCGGCGAACGCCGTGCACCGGAAAAGCGAAAACTTTGCTTTTTCGCGAAACTTCGCCGCGGGAACACAAAAAGACCCGAAGGTTTGCAAAACACTTGCAAGCTTTCGGGTCGAAAACCGATCGTAAACGTTTAAATCGATTCGGTGTTAAACTGCTCGTGATAGAGCGTGGCATATAGGCCGTTTTGAGCAAGGAGCGATTTGTGTGAACCGTGTTCGACGATGGTTCCGTCGGCAATGACGGCAATCTCATCGGCGTTTTTGATGGTGGAAAGCCGATGTGCCACAACAATGGTCGTGCGGCCCTTGCACAATTCATCGAGCGATTTCTGAATGAGCATTTCGGTGGTGTTGTCGAGTGCACTGGTAGCTTCGTCCAAAATCAAAATCGGCGGATTTTTTAAGAACACGCGTGCAATGCTTAACCGCTGCTTTTGACCGCCGGACAGCCGCACGCCGCGTTCGCCGATCTGCGTGTCGTAGCCGTGCTCCATCGAAAGAATGTACTCGTGAATGTTGGCGCGTTTGGCGGCTTCGATCACCTCTTCGTCGGTGGCATCCGTGCGTCCGTAAAGGATGTTTTCCTTGATACTTGCGTTGAAGAGGTAAATGTCTTGCTGTACAATACCGATACTGCGGCGCAGGCTGTCGAGCGTGACGGTGTTGATATCGATGCCGTCAATGAAAATATGGCCGGAGGCAATATCGTAAAAGTGCGGAATCAAGTGGCAAATGGTCGTTTTGCCGCCGCCGGAAGGGCCGACAAGCGCAAAGGTCTTTCCCTGAGGAATGTCAAAGCTTACACCGCGCAGCACGTCTTTGTTTTTTCCATAGTGGCAGAAAACGTTTTCAAAGCGGATATTGCCGCAAACCGAACCGATATCACGGGCATTCGGCGCATCCGCCTCGGGCTTTGTATCCATGATTTCGAGAAAACGCTCAAAGCCGGCAACGCCGTCTTGATATTGCTGTAAAAAATTGATCATGGTTGTAACAGGCGTTAAAAACAGATTTAACGAAACAATAAAGGCGGAATAATCGCCGAAATTGATGGTTCCGTTATACAAAAACAGACCGCCGGCAATGAGCACGGTTACGTTGAAAAAGCTGGATAAAAAGGAGGTCGTCGAGAGGAATTCTCCCATGGCCTTGTAGGCAAGCGTGCGTGCCTCGACAAATTCTTTGTTGTTGAGAGAAAACTTTTCTTTTTCGCGTGCGGAATTGGTAAATGCTTTGGTGACACGAATGCCGGAAATGCTGCTTTCGAGTGCCGCATTGACCGAGGCGATGGCCTTGTTGCTTGCTTGAAAGGCACGGCGCATCCGCAGCCGCAGCCGAAAGGCCACAAGCACCAGTAACGGCACGCAGAGGAAAACAATCAGCGTCAGATACACGTTGATCGTGGCGAGGTAGACAAACGAAACAAAAACGGTAATACCGGTAACGATCACATTTTCCGGCCCATGATGCGCCAGCTCGCTGATGTTCATAAGGTCGTTGGTCATGCGGCTCATGAGCTTGCCGGTTTCGTTGTCGTCAAAGAAAGAAAAGGGAAGCGTTTGAAGCTTGGCAAACAGGTCTCTTCGCATATCCGCCTGTATGTAAACACCCATCACGTGTCCTTTGTATTGCACAAAAAAGTCGAGCAGCTTTCGGATATAGTACAAGGCAAGCAATGCAACGCCGGCGGCGACGATCCATCTGTATTTTTTCTGCGGAATCAAGTCGTTGAGCATGATGCGCGTGATGATCGGATAAATCACACCGATGAGGGACGCAATCAGTGCTGCAGTCATATCCATGAAAAACAGCTTTTTGTGCGGTTTATAATAGGGAATGAATCTTTTGAGCATGAGAAGCTCCTTTCGAACGTCATATGCTTAATTATAGCGCAGTTTCTCATAAAATTCAAGCTTTTTTCGCAATTGACGAAAAAAGCCGGACAGCTTTCGCCGTCCGGCTTTTTATATGCATGTTTATATTCGTTATATCTTTATTTTTTTGCCGCTTCGAGAGCTTCACGGATCTCTCTTTCGGTTTCAAGCATGGCGACTCTTTCGGCGAGAGCTTTGGCATCGTTCTTCGTCCAAAGCGAAAGCGTTCGCTTCACGCTTGGAAGGGATGCAGGATTTACGCTGAATTCATCAAGCCCGTAGGCGATAAGCAGGGGAATCAAACGCTCATCCGCCGCCGCTTCACCGCACATACCGACCGGAATATGCGCACTGTTTGCCGCACGGATGATATGCGCTATCGAGCGAAGCACCGCCGGAGAGAAAACGGAATACAGATAAGAAACGTCCGGATTTCCGCGGTCAACCGTTAAGGTATACTGCGTTAAGTCGTTGGTGCCGATGCTGAAAAAGTCAGCGTGTTTGGCAAGTATATCCGCGCAGAGCGACGCCGCCGGTGTTTCGACCATAATGCCGAGCTTTATGTTTTCTGCGTAAGAAATGCCGCTTTCGGCAAGCTCCGCGGCACATTTGTCAAGCAGCTTGCGCGTTTCTTTGATTTCATCCACGTTTGTCACAAGCGGCAGCATAATGCGGATATCGCCGTACACACCGGCACGCAACAGCGCGCGTAACTGCGTTTTGAACAAATCCGTATGTGCAAGGCAAAAGCGGATCGCGCGGAAGCCCAAAAACGGATTCTCCTCTTTCTTTAAGCCGAGGTAGGGGATATCCTTGTCGCCGCCGACATCGAGCGTGCGCACGATGAGCGGTTTGCCTTTTAAGATCAATGCGGCTTTTTTGTATGCTTCGAACTGCTCATCTTCAGTCGGTGCGTGTTCACGGTCCATAAAGAGAAATTCCGTGCGGAAAAGGCCGACACCGTCGCCGCCGTTTTGCATGACCGCTGCCGCCTCCTCCGGCTTTCCGATGTTTCCGGCGGCTTCCAAACGAAGGCCGTCAGCCGTTTCAGCTTTTTTCTCGATAAAGGCTGCAAGAGCGCGCTTTTTTTCGGCATAGGCGGCTTGCAGGGCTTTTGCGTGTGCAATATCGTCGTCGGTCGGGGAAAGGGTCACACAGCCGGTTTCGGCGTTCACAATGACGCTGTCGCCGGATTTTAACGTTTCGGTTAATTGCGGAATGCCGAGTATGGCCGGAATGCCCATGGCACGCGCAAGAATCGCCGAATGCGAGGTCATACCGCCGGTTTCGGTGACGATGGCGGAAACGTGTTCTCTGTCAAGTCCGGCCGTGACCGACGGAACAAGGTCGTAGGCACAGATGACCGTGTCCGGCGCAAGCTCCGAAAGGGAGGGCGTTTCCCGGCAAAGCAGAATCGAAAGCAGGTCGTTTTTGATATCGTTGACATCGGAGGCGCGCTGTCTTGTCAATTCGTCGTCGGCTTGGGAGAAAATCATGGCAAACATATCGCAGATCTGCGACACGGCACTTTCCGCACACATCCCGGTGTCAGCTAACTTTTCGATCTCACCCTGCATATACGGGTCTTGGATCATCAAAATGTGTCCCAAAACAATCTCGGCTTCTTTTTCGCCGACAGCTTTGCGGAGCTTTTCGGCGCTGGCATTGGTTTTTTCAATAAATTTTTCGAGTGCCGCATGAAAACGGGCCTTCTCCGCTGCCGGGTCGCAGTCAGTCTTTGGCTCAAACGACAGGTCGCTTCCGCCAAGCTTCAGAACCTTTCCGATTCCGTATCCGCCGGATACACCGATTCCTTTTAACATGACGCTCCTCCTTTGCTGTCTTATTCGCCGAAACCGCTTTCCACAAGCGCGACGGCACTGTCAAGGGCGGCCTTTTCGTCGTCGCCGTCGCAGACGATCTCGATGGTGCTGCCGCATTTGATGCCGGCGGCGATGATATTCATAAGGCTTTTGCCGTTGACATCCGTACCGTTGAATTTAATGGTGACATTGCAGGAAAATTTTGCCATGGCGGCAGCGAAAGCGCCTGCCGGACGCATATGGAAGCCTTGGGCGTTTTGGATGGTTAGAGTCTTAGAAGTCATGATACATTCTCCGTTCTGGTTTTATTTGAATAAAAACTTAAGCTTTTTGTGAAACGTTCTTTTTGAATACGCCGAGTAAAACAGCGGAAAGCGCGGTGCCGGCCACTAAGGCAAGCAAATAGAGAGGCCAGTTGCCGACCACGGCGAACACGAAGATGCCGCCGTGCGGCGCCATAAGCGTGCATTTGAAGAGCATGGAAAGTCCTCCCGAAAGAGCAGCGCCCAAGAAGCAGGCCGGAATGACGTGTAACGGATCGGCCGCCGCATAGGGAATCGCACCTTCGGTGATAAAGCTGAGACCCATGATATAGTTGACCGGTGCGTTTTTGCGTTCTTCTGCGGTGAATTTGTTTTTGAAAATGGCTGCGGCAAGGGCAATGGCAAGCGGAGGAACCATGCCGCCGATCATAACGGCTGCCATGATATCATAGTTGCCGGTGGTGATGGCTGCCGTGCCGAAGACATACGCCGCCTTGTTGAAAGGACCTCCCATATCAATGGCCATCATGCCGCCTAAAATCATGCCGAGCGCGAATTTGCTGACATCGTTCATGCTGTTTAAGAAATCGGTAAGAGCGGTGTTGATCATGCCCATAAACGGGTTGACGGCGCACATGACAACGGCAATCGCGCCAAGGCCTGCAAGCGGATAAATGAGAACCGGCTTAATACCTTCAAGCGCATCTGGCAGCTTATCGCACAGCTTTTCAATGCCGAGCATGAGATAACCGCCGGCGAAGCCGGCAAGCAGTGCGCCTAAGAAGCCGGACGGAATATCTCCGCCGATGTTGGCAAAGGTCGAACCGGTTGTTGCAAGATAGCCGCCGACAAAGCCGACTAAAAGACCCGGACGGTCGGCAATGCTGCGTGCGATGAATGCTGCAAGCACGGGAATCATGAAGCTGAAGGCATAGCCGCCGATGCCCTTGAAGAACGCGGCTGCCGGCGTAAACGTACCGAAGCTCGAATTCTGCGGTGCGCCGGCGATGGTGTCGATTAAAAACGCCAGAGCGATGAAAATACCGCCGCCCACCACAAACGGAAGCATATGCGAAACGCCGTTCATGAGGTGCTTGTAGATCTTTCGACCGGCTGATTCACCGCTGGTGGAGGTGCTTTCCTTGGCTTTTGCGGAAGCATGGTAAACGGGTGCGTCACCGGAAACAATTCTGTTTATCAAGTCCTCCGGGTTTTTGATGCCCTCGGAAACGCTGACACTGATGAGCTTCTTGCCGTCAAAGCGAGCCATTTCGACCGACTTGTCTGCAGCAATGATAATGCCGTCGGCTGCGGCGATTTCCGCATCGGTAAGAACGTTCTTTGCACCGCCCGAACCGTTGGTTTCGGCTTTAACGGGAATGCCGAGCTCTTTCCCGGCTTTTTCGAGGGCTTCGGCTGCCATGTAGGTGTGGGCGATGCCGGTCGGGCAGGCAGTCACGGCAAGAATACGATAGTTTTTTGCGGTGGTAGCCGGTACTTCTTGCGCTTCTTCCGGATATTTTGCACGCTCGAAGGCGTCGATTTCCTTTAAGAATTCGTCTTCCGATGTTGCCGCAAGCAGCTTTGTACGGAATCCTTCGTCCATGAGCATGGTCATCAGCCGCGACAAAACCTCTAAATGCACATCGCCGTCATTGGGCGCAGCAATCATAAAGAATAAGTTTGAGGGCTTTCCGTCAAGCGAGGCATAATCCACACCGCCAGGAACGGTCATGGCGGACAGAGCCGGATGCTTTACTGTGTCACTTTTGGCGTGCGGAATGGCAATGCCGTCGCCGACAGCCGTCGAGCCTTGGCTTTCACGTGCGAGAATCGCGTTTTTGTAAACCGTGCGGTCGGAGATGCTTCCGTTCTGATATTGCAGGTCGATGAGAAGGTCGATGGCTTGGTTTTTGTCCGAAACAGCAGCTCCGAGGCGGATGCTGTTCTTTTGAAGTAGATCTGTGATTCGCATGAGTGTCATCCTTTCTTTGATTGTTGGGTTTCGTGTAGTTCTTCGCTTTGAATTTCCTCTAACAATTGATAAATGAGAGCCTTTTCGGCAAGTCCTTCGGAAAACGCCGTGGCACTTCCGGCGGCGCTGCCGAGAGCGAGGGCATACGCATAGTCATGCTTCTCAAGCCATCCGGCAAGAAATCCGGCGACCATGGAATCGCCTGCGCCTACCGAATTGACGACATGGCCTTTGGCGGTTCCGATGATGTGAACGCGTCCGGTTTCATCCGCAAGCAGTGCACCGTCGCCGGCGCGGGAAACGAGCACGTTTCGCGCACCCATTTTTTGCATTTCTTTGGCATAAAACGCAATTTCTTCGGTGGTCGTCAAGGCTTTTCCGAAGATCTCACCAAGCTCGTGGTGATTCGGCTTGATGAGAAACGGCTTGTATACGAGCACGTTTTTTAATAAATCGCCGGTGGCATCTACCACGCACAAAACGTCTTTTCCGGATAGGGAAGCGAGGATTTTTTCGTAAATATCCTTCGGCAGATCCGGCGGAATGCTTCCGGCAAGAATCAAAACATCGCCTTTTTCAAGTTTCTTCAGCTTTTCAAACAGCTCCGCGACGGCGTTTGCCGGAATATCCGGACCTTTGCCGTTGAGATCGGTTTCTCTGCCTGCCTTGACCTTGACATTGATGCGGGACAATCCGTTTTCCAAATGAATGAAATCACAGGTGATTCCGGCATCCTCCACGCCGCGGCGGATGGCGTCTCCCGTAAAACCGGCAATGAAACCGAGGGCGGTTGATTCCTTTCCAAGCTGACGCAGAACAACGGAAACGTTGATTCCCTTGCCGCCGAAGAAGACCGATTCGCTTTCGGAACGGTTGACTTCGCCCGGCACAAGTCCCGGAACATTCATCACATAATCAATGGCCGGATTAAAAGTGACGGTATAAATCATAGGAATCCTCCTTTTGTTTTGTATGTGCCTTTAATCGACCAAAACCTCTTTGAGTACGCATTTTTCCTTGTAACGAGCGTCGTCGACACGGTCGGTAATCAGACAGGCTTTTTCGAGCGGTGCAAAGGTGACCGATGAGATTTGACCGAATTTGGAATGATCAGCCAAAATGTAGGTAATGTAGCTTTTTTGGACAGCGGCTTCTTTGACGGCGGCTTCATCGGGATCGGGTGTGGTAAAACCGGCACTTAAAGAAATCCCGTTTGTTCCAAGATAACATTTGACAAAATTGTATTTTAAGACGGAATCGACCGCTTCGGCACCAATGACGGCTTCGGTGGTCTGTTTGATACGTCCGCCGACCAAGTAAACGGTAAAGTTTTTTTTGGCAAGTTTTTTGGCGTGATTGAAGCCGTTTGTTACATAGGTTGCCGTGTTTTCGGTGATGTAATCGATCATGCGCTCGGTCGTGGTGCCGGCATCGATAAAGACAAAATCGTTCTTGCGGATGGTCTCGGCGGCATAGCGTGCAATCGCATCTTTTTCATCGCAATAAACGTCTTCTTTGGCTTCGACACTCGGTTCGCTGAAATCAAAGCGTTCGTCGCCGATGGCGGTGGCACCGCCGCGCACTTTGACAATGCATTTCTTTTCATCGAGTGCCTGTAAATCGCGCCGCACCGTGGATTCCGAAATGCCAAGCTCGCGGGATAGGGCGGAAATTGTGGCTGTCCGGTGTTGTTCCAAATAGCGGATGATCTTTTCGTAGCGTTCTTCAGTTAACATGGCAGCACCTCGTCTGGAATAAAATGGAATAATTTGAAACGTTTTGAACTTTTACGTACTTATGATAGCACGGTTTTTGGGTTTTGTCAAGAGGTTTTCTAAAAAATCTTTCAAAATATTTCAAAATAAACCAAAATAGTTCAAAACGTTCCATCCGCTTCGCTTCTTCTTACAGTTTTTCCGTTGCGCATATAAAGCATACATCAAATTTAAAAAATGACAAGGCTTGACAAAAGTCGATTTGCTTTTTATAATAAACATAGTAATTCTGCAAGGAGTGATTGTATGAAAAACGTAAAACTCGGAACCACCGGAATCGTTACACCGAAAAACGCTTTTGGAGCATTGCCCGTCCAGCGCGTGGAAATGCCGGAGGCCGTGAAGCTGTTACGCATGGCGTATGCAGAGGGCTTTACCTTTTTCGACACGGCGCGTGCCTATTCGGACAGCGAAGAAAAAATCGGAGAGGCTCTTGCCGATGTCCGAGAGCATATTTTTATTGCCACCAAAACCATGGCAACGACGGTTGAAAAGTTTTGGAAGGATTTGGAAACCAGTCTTGCTAACTTAAAAACCGATTATGTGGATATCTATCAATTTCATAATCCGTCCTTCTGTCCACAACCGGGAGACGGCACGGGCTTATATGAAGCGATGCTCGAAGCAAAGGCACAAGGAAAAATCAAACATATCGGTATCACCAACCATCGCGTACATGTTGCACGTGAGGCTGTCGAATCGGGCCTGTACGAAACTCTGCAATTTCCGTTCTGTTACCTTGCCTCAAAGGAAGACACAGCGCTTGTCGCACTGTGCAAGGCGAAAAACGTCGGTTTTATTGCCATGAAAGGGCTTTCGGGCGGTCTTATTACCAATGCGCGCGCCGCAAGTGCTTTTATGAATGCGTATGACAACGTTTTGCCGATTTGGGGCATTCAGCGTGAAAGCGAGCTGCGCGAGTTTATCGCATATGCCAAAGAGTCGCCGGAAATGGACGCTGTTATGACCGCTTTGATCGAGCGTGAGAAGAAAGAGCTTGCCGGGGATTTCTGCCGCGGCTGCGGCTATTGTATGCCGTGTCCGGCAGGAATCGAGATCAACAATTGCGCGCGTATGTCGCAGATGATTCGACGCAGTCCGTCGGCGGCGTGGCTAACGCCGGAAAGTCAAGCCAAGATGTTCAAAATCGAGGATTGCAAAAACTGCGGCGCCTGCAAGAAAAAATGTCCGTACGGACTGGATACGCCGACGCTGTTACGCAAGAATCTTGAGGATTATAAAAATATACTTTCCGGAAAAACAACAGTTTAGAGAGGTTTGAATATGAAAAGCTTTCCGACCGAATACGACGCACAAACATTAGATTCCATGTATCAGGAAATCGGTTTGTCCGCACCGGACTTGGATTTGGTGTCGCGCTATTTTGATGCGTTTGCTTCTTTTTACGAAATTTTGTCTTTGAAAGACGCTTTTATGATTTTTAAGCGGCAAAACGGCGATATCGTCTCCGAAAAGCAATTTATACAGTTTGCATCGGCGGCTCGCCATGATGAATCTAAGTGCTATTTTATCCTTGCACCGGACGAGCTGTATGAAGAAGAAATTTGCCGTTCCGAAATGGATTGGGAAGTCGTGGCGGATTTTCTGTTTATGGACGAAGAGGATGAAATGTACTATGACATTTCGGAAATACAGAAGGAATTACCTTTGTATATTCCGGTCAAAGAAAAGCTGCTTCAAAATACCTGCATGGGCAATGTGGTTGAAAAGACAAAACAGGCGTTGGAGCTTCAGAAATTTTTTCAAAAGACGTTTCATATAGCACCGGAGGATGCATGGAATGAAGTGTGCGATTGCGATATGGTGATGATTTTGGATGTGACGGAGGATATCGATGAGATAATCGATGAGATCTTGGATAATTTCAAAATAAGAAATAAGCGCTTGACGCAAAGGCAAATCCAAGAACTGATACCGCTTTTGGATGATGTTTATAAAAACACGCGGCTTCCGATATATCGCGGCTTTACGCCGAAGGAAATCGAAGAGCGGACATTGAATGCTTAATACAAAGAGAGGAAAACCAAACGCGGTTTTCCTCTCTTTATATGGTTATCGGAAACTATCTTATTCATGTATTCTGAACGTGCGAAGCGCATTCAGAATGGCGAGCATTGCCACGCCGACATCGGCGAAGATGGCAAGCCACATACTTTGGGCAAACTCAAACTGCAGTGCCGTGAGCACCATGATGCCGATTTTCACCGTCAGCGCAAACACAATGTTCTGATGAACGATACGCATGGTTTTGCGGGCAATTTTCATGGCAAGCGGCAGCTTGGACGGCTTGTCGTCCATCAAGACTACATCGGCTGCTTCAATAGCGGCGTCACTGCCCATACCGCCCATAGCGATACCGACATCGGCGCGGGAGAGCACCGGCGCGTCGTTGATGCCGTCGCCGACATAGCCTACTAAGGTTTTCCGCTGCTTTTCCTTATGCTCTTCAATGACATTTTCGGCAAGCGAAACTTTGTCGGCCGGCAGAAGCTCACAGTGGATTTCGTCGATACCGAGGGAATTTCCGATGGCTTCACCGACATTTTTCTTGTCGCCGGTCAGCATGACGGTCTTGCGGATGCCGTGCTTTTTCAAGGCGGCAAGCGCTTCCGCCGTGTCCGGCTTTACCGTGTCGGCAACGTAGATGACCCCGGCATATACGCTGTCAACGGCGACATATAGGGCGGTTTCGATGCGCGAGCTGTCGGCTTTAGGCGTAAGGCCGATATCCGTCATGAGAGCGGCATTGCCGATGCAGACCGCTTTGCCGTCTACGGTTGCTTTGACGCCTTTGCCGATGATCTGTGAAGCATCGGAAATCCGGTTGGGCGTCATATCCGCACATTCGTTTTTAACGGCAAGGGCAATCGGGTGATCGGAGTAAAACTCGGCGCCGGCTGCATACGACAAAAGCGAAGCACGGCCGAAACCGCTTTCGCAAACCACATCGGTCACCTTAAATTTGCCTTCGGTGAGAGTACCGGTTTTATCAAAAATCAGGGTATCGATTTTTGAAAGCTGCTCCATAAAATTCGAGCCTTTTACGAGAATGCCGTTTTTGGAGGCACAGCCGATACCGCAGAAGAAAGAGAGCGGCACCGAAATAACAAGTGCGCAAGGGCAGGAGACAACCAAGAAGATGAGCGCGCTTTTTAAGTGCTCACGGAAACCGCCGTGCATGACGAGCGTCGGAATAACAGCCATGCAGAGCGCAAGCGCACAGACGGTCGGCGTGTAGTATCTTGCAAACTTTGTGATGAACGCTTCGGACTTCGATTTGCGCGAGGCGCTGTTTTCGGTCATCTCGAGAATTTTGGAAACCGTCGATTCGCCGAAGACTTTTTCCGCTTTTGCCGTAAGCGTACCGCTTATGTTGACACAACCGCTGGAGATTGAGTCGCCGACACCGACGGCGCGCGGCACGGATTCACCGGTAAGCGAGGAGGTATCGATTTCGCTTGTTCCGGAAAGGATCGTGCAGTCAAGCGGAATCTTTTCACCGCTCTTGATGAGGATCGTGTCACCGATCTTGACCGATTCCGGCGCAACCTGCTTGTAGGTGCCGTCTGCGGCGGCAAGATTGGCGTAGTCCGGACGGATGTCCATTAATTCCGAAATCGAACGGCGCGAGCTTGCCACGGCAAGACTCTGGAACAGCTCGCCGATCTGATATAACAGCACGACCATGACTGCTTCGAAAAAGTCGCCAAGACCGTAAGCACCGATGGTGGCAACGCCCATGAGCAGGTTTTCGTCAAAAATCTGCCCGCCTTTGATATTTTTGAAAGCTTTGATGACAATATCGTATCCGGCAACCGCATACGGAACGGCAAAGGCTGTCGCACGAAGCACCGTGAACAACATTTCGTCATTGTCCGGAATGAATAAGCAGGGAATCGTTAAAAGCGCGGCAAGAAGAATGCGCTTTAACATTTTCTTCTGCTTCTTGGTCATGTGCTTGAACATGGTTTATATCACCACCGTGCAGTCCGGTTCGATTTTTTCGGCAGTTTTTACGATCTCCTTCAAAACCGTATCCACTTTTTCCTCATCCACATCCACCGTGATCTTCTGTGCAAGAAAGCTGACGGTGGCACTGTTGACGCCGTCCAATTTTTTGATGGCGTCTTCTATTTTTGCGGCGCAGTGTGCGCAGTCGAGATCTTCTACTTTTAATACCTTTACCATGAGAAATACTCCTTTCGCGACGGGTTTTCCGTCATTCGTGAATGTGTTCGTTGCCTTGGTCGATGATGGTGCGTACATGATTGTCCGCCAGAGAATAGAATACGGTCTTTCCCTCACGCCGGTACTTGACGAGCTGTGCCTGCTTCAAAATCCGTAGCTGGTGCGATACGGCGGAAACCGTAACACCGAGAAGCTCCGCAAGGTCGCATACGCAAAGTTCTGTCTGCGAGAGCGCATAAAGAATTTTGATGCGCGTTGTGTCGCCGAAAACCTTGTATAATTCCGCGAGCCTGTTCAAATCTGTATCCTCCGGCAGTGCGCTTTGTACGCGCTTTAATATATCCGGATGAACTTCTTTGGTCTCGCAGCCCGGAACAGCCGTGTTAAGCGTATCGGTCACATTCTCACCTCTTTCTGATTATAATAGCAATACTTGAACAACTGCTCAAATGTTTTATTTGCTTATAGTATACCACGTATTTTGGATTTGTCAAGAGTTTTATTGAAAAATCTGAAGTGTTATTGAAAAACGCAAAAAAGAACCGTTCCGGTAAAGGAAACGGTTCTGGCTGATGAAACGAACAGCTTGCGCAACGCTCGGTTTAACAGTATTTTGCGCCGTTTTCGTCGAGCATTTTATGAAGAGCGGCAATGTCGATTTTTTTGACATCACCGCCGTTTTCTTTGGCAAGAAAAGCGGCAAGACCCGCTGCTTCGCCCATGCAGCAGCAGATCGGCATAATGCGTACCGAGGCTTGGGCTTCGTGTGTGGCTGACAGACATCTGCCGGAAACGAGCAGGTTGTCGTATTCCTTCGGCAGGAAGGAACGGTAGGGGATGGTGTAGTATTCGCCCGGCTTGAAGTAATAGTGGGAGGTGCCGGTGCCTGCCGGGTTGTGAATGTCGATATCGTAGTTTCCGGTGGCGATGGCATCGTCAAAGCGGCGGCAGCTTACCAAATCCTCTTGGGTCAAAACATACTCACCGATAAGCTTGCGGCTTTCGCGCACACCGATGGATACGGCGGAAAAGGCAAGTGTGGCGTCCTTGAAGCTCTCAAAGTTTTCACGGACAAAATCGTATAATTCGATCATCTGCTTTCGCGCTTCCACCTCGGCGCGCGAAAGATCGACCGGGTCGACCGGATTTAACTTGATGACGCGCGTTGAATTGAAATGCACGATGCCTTTACCGAGATTGCGGAACAAGAGCACGTTTTCGCGGATATTCTTGATTTTGCCCTGCTTTTGGAATTCATTGTACAAAGGCGTAATTTTCGGAAAATCCTCCCGGAAAAGCTCGTCGTTGACGCCGGTCACACGGAAGCACAGCGTCATCGGCTGGCAGAGGTTGTCGGCATCGCGTCCGATTTGGTAGGCGCAGCCGGCAAAGGCCATCAAATCGCCGTCGCCGGTGGCATCGATGAAGGTGTTTGCATACAGCTCGGTAAGGCCGGCTTTGGTGGCAACCGAAATGCTGCGTATCTGTTTGCCGTCGGATTTGACCGCACAGAGCGTCGCATGGAACAAAAGCGTCACGCCGCTTTGTACGCAAAGCGTGTCGAGAAGCACTTTCATGTGTTCCATATCAAACTCTTCGTTGCGGTGCGTGTTGAGATCGGTTTCGGGTAAGGTCAGTCTTAAAGCGTCGCAAAGCTCTTTGTAAAAGCCTTGGGAAAGATAAACGCGCTTTTTTACGCCGTTTTCTTCAAAAACGGTGGCATTGCCCATAAACGGATAAACAAGATTCTGTGCCAAAGCACCGCCCAAACACCCGGAGGCTTCGACAAGCAGCACATCCGCGCCGCGGCGCGCAGCCGCGCAAGCCGCCGCAACGCCCGTCAGGCCGCCGCCGACAATAATGATATCATAAGTTGTTTTCATAACTGGTTCCTTTCTGCAAGTAAAGCGAAGATTTTGTTTGTTTAGGAGAATTTTACCACAGAAACACTTGATTTTCTTGCAGTTTTGAAATATAATATTATACAAACGATACAAATTTGGTTGAATTGCGTGAAACATGACCGTCAGTACAGGAAGTGAATGCTTGTGGAAGAGGAACAATTGACTCTTGAAAGACTCCTTACAGCGTTGGAACGAGGGAACAAACTGCGTATCAGCATTCTTCCGCTCGGCAGAACGGCTTTTGGCGGCCGTTTGTTTTTGACCCGTGAACGCATCATTCATGCACATCCCTATTGCGACCGTATGAAGGTCACGACATCCGGCCTTGAAAAATGCTTAGCCTGCAAAAGTCTTGCAACCAAAAAAGCGGTCGAAGGAAAAGAGCCGTTTTGTTCCTATTGCATTCACGGCGCATGGGAGGCGGTCGTGCCGGTGGTGCGCGATGATACGGTTTTGGCTGTCGTCTTTGTCGGCGGTTTGTTCGAAAGACCGTCGCGCGGCTATGTGCCGGAATGCGGCGCGCTTTTGGAGCACGTGCCGGATGCATCTGCGTACCTCGAAACGGGAAAAGTGATCGCTGCGTTTATTTTAGAGGCGGCAAAAGCGGATCCGGCGGTTCTGACGCGCGAGAAAGCGACGGGACTTGCGGCGGTCACCGATTATGTAGACGCCTATTTTTGCAGCGAATTGACGCTCAAACGCCTGTCACGCATTTTTTATATCAATGAAAAATATTTGGGACGCCTGTTCAAAAAAACGACCGGACTTGCGTTCAACGAATATATCAACCGCAAACGCCTGTACCGTGCAGCAGAGCTGCTTTTGAATACTGAGCTGCCGATACTCACCGTTGCACTTGATTGCGGTTTTAATAACACGTCGTATTTTTACCGCCTGTTCGGCAAAGAGTTCGGCTTAGCGCCGGCTGCTTACCGGAATCGTGAAAAACATCGTCTTGTGCCGCTTTTTACGGCATACAATAAGAAAGGAACGAAAAATTGATTATACTCAGTGCTTCCGATTTGTGTTTATCTTTCGGAACGGATGTTATTCTGGACAGAATTTCGCTCGGTGTCGGCGAAAATGATAAAATCGGCATTGTCGGCGTGAACGGTGCCGGAAAAAGCATGTTTTTGAAAATGCTTGCCGGACGGATTTCACCGACCTCCGGCGAGGTGTATTTAGCTGCCGGGAAAACGCTCGGCTTTTTGGAGCAGGACACCGGCCTTGAATCGGAGAAGACGATTTATGAGGAGATGCTGGGGGCTTTTCCGGCACTTGTCGAGTCGGAAAAGCGTTTGGCGGATCTTGTGGACCGGCTTGGCGACGTGACGCTTGATGCCGAAACGCACATGACACTTGCCGCGCGCTATACCGCTGCCGAGGAACGTTTCAAGCGCGACGGCGGTTACGAATACAAGAGCCGCATTGTTTCCATGTTAGAGGCGATGGGCTTTGACAAACAAAAGCAGACGATGCGTGTGGATGAGTTTTCCGGCGGACAGAAAACGCGGCTCGCGCTTGCAAGACGGCTTCTTTCCGAACCGGATGTGCTGATCCTCGATGAACCGACCAACCATTTGGATATCGAATCGCTTGAATGGCTGGAAGGCTTTTTGGCCTCCTACAAAAAAGCGGTTTTGGTGGTTTCGCATGACCGTTATTTCTTGGATAAAATCACTCGGAAAACGTTTGAAATCGAAAATAAATGCGGAAAACTTTATCCTTGCGGGTATACCGAATATGTCAAGCGCAAAGAAGAGGACCGCAAAAACGATTTGAAGCACTATGAGCTGCAGCAAAAAGAGATCGCACGCTTGGAGGCATTTGTCGAGAATCAGCGGCGTTGGAACCGCGAACGCAATATCATTGCCGCTGAAAGCCGCCTTAAGGCTATCGACCGCATGGAAAAAATCGATAAACCAAAAAATCTTCCGTCACAGATAAAATTTCGCTTTGAAACCGATGAAAACGTCAAAACACCGCATAAGCTTTTGGAGGTCACCGGCCTTGCCAAGGCCTATCCGGAAAAGAAGCTCTTTGAAAATCTTTCATTTTTATTACACGGCAAGGATCGCATGTTTATCCTCGGTCCGAACGGCATCGGCAAATCGACTCTTTTAAAGATTTTGTGCGGCAAGGTTCGCGCTGATGCCGGAACGTTTGAATACGCCGACGGACTTCGGATCGGCTACTATGACCAAGAGCAGCAAGGGCTAAACCCGGAGAATACCATTATCGATGAGCTTTGGGACTGTTATCCGAACAAGACGCAGACCGAGATACGCTCGGCACTCGCGTGCTTTTTGTTTACGGCGGACGATGTGTTTAAGCAGATAAAGGTGCTGTCCGGCGGCGAAAAAGCACGGCTGACGTTTGCAAAACTCATGCTCGAAAAAAGCGATATGCTCATTTTGGACGAACCGACCAACCATCTTGATTCGCCCTCGCGCGAGGTGCTTGAGCAGGCGCTTGCCGACTACGAAGGCACGCTGCTTGCTGTGTCACATGACCGCTATTTTATCAAAAAATTAGCCACACGCATTCTCGATATGCGCGACGATGCGTGCTTTTGCTTTGAAGGAGGCTATGAAGCCTTTAACGAGTATAAAGAAAAGGCAAAAAATGCTGCTTCCGCAGAGCCGCAAACCAAAGCTGCCGTTCCGACCGGCAAAGATGAGTATCTGAAGAACAAAGAAGAGCGCAGCCGTGCGCGAAAACTTGAAAAACAGATCGCCGATACCGAAAAACACATCGGTGAACTCGAAGCGGCACTTGCCGAAAACGCACGTCTGCAAGAGGAGGCGGCCGGAGATTTCACGCGTGTCGGCGAGCTGTTTGCCGAATCCCATCAAATGGAGACAGAGCTTGAAAAACTGTACGCGGTTTTGGAAGAATTGGGTTAATTTGTACAAAACGCGAAAAAAATGTCGATAATACACGTGTTGCCTTTATAAACCTCCGCTTGTCAAAAGTTCCATGATGTAGAAAATTTGATGCAAAATTTGTGCAAGTTGAACAAAAAGAAAGGATGGTTAATGTGCTTAAACAAGGCAATCGTGAACATTTTTTGCAAAAAAATCAAGTGTTGTAAATTTCATCAGATAATGATACTATGATTTAAAAAATCATTAAAATCAAAATATGCAGCAAAAAACGCCAGAATTGCGCTTTAAGAATATATTTTAAAAAATGAAATTGGCAATAATTTCAAATTGTTAAAATTTTAAGCTGTCGTTTTGTCGGAATATTTCGTTCATTTTTTGGGCGTTTATGCCAAATCGACAAGAAACGACGAGCGAAATTGTCACTCTTGACAAAAATCCTTTCAAGTGATATGCTATCTGTATGTAATTGGGCAGATATGGGTTAGTTTTGTCCTTTTTTACTTCCGATTATATAAGCGGTGTCGGAACAGGGAAAAGCAAAACCGGTATTTGTCGATACGCGAAGCTATTTTTCAATTCAAGGCAGGAGGAAAACAGCATGAGAAATGCTAAAAACAAGAACAAGCTTGTTACTGCGATGATCCTTGCGAGTATGCTTGTCCAACCCTTAGCCGGAATGTCTGTTTATGCAGATGAACCGGCAACGACGGCGGAAACATCCGCCCCGGAAATTAAGGACGACACCTCGTATACACTGAATTCGCTCGATGACATGGCAAATCTGATGGTTTCCTTAACGTATGCGGATTATCTTGCGGATTATGCCCTTGCTCCGGATACCACCAAGGAAATCGATATCGATGTCACCAAGTATAACAATGAGCTGTCCAAAGGCGAGATCGAGGTTAACGAAAAAGACACGGTGGTTCGCAACGGCAAAGAAATCGTTGCGGGAACTGTCAGCACGACCGACGAGGGCAAGTTGGTATACGATATTGATGTGCCCGAAACGGCTATGTATTCGGTTACCGTGGAATACTACCCGATTGCCGGAAACGGATCGACCATCGAACGTATTCTGTTAATTGATGATAAAATCCCGTTTAACGAAGCACGTTATATGAATTTCACGCGCGTGTGGATCGACAAAGAGGAGAGCGGCTTTTCAAGAGAAGAACGCTCCTTTAAGCTCGATATCAACAAAAACGAAATGCGTCCGGTCAAGGAGGAAGCTCCCGAATGGCGCACCCAGACGTTAATCGATTCACAGGCGTTTTACGATGAACCGTTTAAGTTTTATTTAACGGAAGGCAAGCATACCTTTGCTTTCGAATCTGCCAGCGAACCGCTTAAAATAGCTTCGATCAAACTTCATAAAGCCGAAACGCTTCCGACGTATGAAGAATATCTTTCCTTACATAAAGATGCTCCCAAAGTAAGCGAAGACACCGTGATACGGATCCATGCGGAAACACCGCTTAAAACCTCTGAACAGGTTATTTACGCAATGAACGACCGTACCTCGGCCATCACCGATCCGCAGAGCACCGAGGCAACGCTTCTTAACACCATCGGCGGCAACGGCGGAGACAAATGGAAAATTACCGGTCAGTGGATTGAATGGGATTTCGAAGTTCCCGAAACCGGTATGTATAAAATCGTTCCGCGTTTTAAGCAGACGGTCAATGCCGGTCTTTTCTCCTCGCGTTCGATCAAGATCGACGGCGAGATCCCGTTTGCCGAAGCAAAAGCCTGCCAGTTCAAATATAAGAGCGATTGGCAGACACAGGCTCTGACAGATGGCGAGACTGAGTTCTCCTTCTATCTTGAAAAAGGAAAGCATACCCTTCAGATGGAGGTTGTCCTCGGAAAAATGTCCACGATCCTTCAAACGATCAACGACAGTACAGACCGCCTGAATGAATACTACCGCGAAATATTGATGATAACCGGTACAGACCCGGATGAGTATACCGACTATTCGTTCTCCAAGCTCATTCCGGAAGTGCTTCGCGGCATGAGAAACGAATCGGCATTACTTTATGATATGTCGGCGCAGCTTGAAGAAACAATCGGTGAAAAAGGTGAAAACACCGTTATCCTTGACCGTGTGGCATACTTGCTTGACTTAATGGGCAACGACCAGGATAAGATCGCCGCCAACCTCTCCAACTACAAGAGCTATATCGGAAGCCTTGGTACTTGGCTTCTTACCACCACCTCTCAGCCGCTTCAGTTAGATTATATCCAGATTCAATCGGCTGAGAGAACGAAACTGCCGCAGGCGGAAGCCAACGCATGGCAGTCGATCAAACACGAAATTTCTTCCTTTATATCTTCGTTCTTTGTGGATTACAACTCCATGGGTTCAAGTACCGTTTATGACGAAAACGATCCGAACGCCATCGAAGTTTGGATCACCACCGGCCGTGACCAGGCGACAATTATGCGTCAGATGGTGGACGACAGCTTCGCCGCCGAATACGGTGTGTCGGTCAATCTGAAGCTGATTGCTGCCGGTACGCTTCTTCCGGCAACACTTGCCGGCAACGGCCCGGATGTCTCCATGGATGCCGACCCGGTCGGCTTCGGTATCCGCAATGCGGTTATGCCGTTGAACTATTTTGAGAACACGGATAACTACATGGGCGATAACGTCATGGGCTTCAGCGAGGTAAAGAAGCTGTTTAACGAGGAAACCTTCGTTCCGTTAACGGTTCTTGACCCGGATCGCCGCGAATTTGCCGACGGAAAAGATGTCCCGATCGCCGAAGACGGCGGTTCCGAATTCAAGGTCGTTAAGGGCGTCGAACGCAACGGTGTGGTTACCTACGGTCTCCCGTCTACGCTCGATTTCCCGATGCTGTTCTATCGCAAAGATATTTTTGTTGAACTCGGCTTAGAGGTTCCGCAAACGTGGGATGATGTCGAAGATGTTATCCGTGCGCTTTCTGAAAACCAACTCGAAATGGGCTTTGCACAAACATTAACGCAGATTCGTATGTATCAGACCGGTGATGAGTGGTTCAAGTCATGCTACGATTATGAGGACATGGGCGATACCATCGATCCGAACAGCCGTGCTTATCTGCGCACGGTCGGTATCGAAACCAATCTCGGCAGCAACGGCGCGCTCGATGCCTTCCAGCGCATGACCGAATGGTTTACGCTTTACGGTCAGCCGGTTACGTTCGACTTCTCCAACCGTTTCCGCACCGGTGAGCTTCCGATCGGTATCGTAAGCTACACGCAGTACAACCAGCTGAAGGTTTTCGCTCCGGAAATCAGCGGTCTTTGGGAATTCGTTCAGCTGCCCGGCGTGGAACAGGCGGATGGCACCATTAATCATACCTCTCCGATTACGGTCGGTGCGGTCATGATGATGAAGGATGCTGCCGATGACATTACAGCCGACCAAGACTATACGGATTCGCTCCGTGCACAAAACTCGTGGAAATACCTCCAGTGGTGGGTGAGCACACCGACCCAAGAGCGTTTCGGTAAAGAGCAGGTCGCCATCATGGGTACGGCTGCAAAATACAATACGGCGAACGTTGAAGCTTTGAAAGGTCAGTCTTGGACAGCACAGGAAAAGAAAAATCTTGATCAGCAGTTCAAATCATTGAAAGGCACTCCTATGTCGCCCGGTAACTACATTGTCGCAAGATATACCAACTTCGCATTCTACAATGTCGTGAATGACGGAGAGGTTGCCTCCGAGGCAATGCGAGCTTATATCGACGATATCGATAACGAGCTTACCCGTAAGCGTTCGGAATACGGCTTCTTGACGATGGATGAATATAAAGCCGATCTTGCCGCAAAAAACGCTGAATAAGACACAATTATTAAAGGATAAATCGAGGAGTGAATTCAATGTCTGAAAAGGTCAGTGCCCAACAGGCACCAAAACTCAGAAAGGATATGACAAAGTGGCAGTGGACTCTCCGTGAAATGAAGATTCATAAGGCCGGCTACTTCATGGTAGCACCGTATTATTTGATCTTTATGCTGTTCACGGTTGTGCCGGTTGTCGTGTCGCTTCTTCTCAGCTTCACGCAGTTCAATATGTTAGAAATGCCGATCTTCGTCGGTATGGACAATTACATTCGTCTGCTTCTTGACGATGATATTTTCCTTAAGGCTTGCAGCAATACGCTGATTTTTGCAACCATGACAGGCCCGGTTTCCTATTTACTGTGCTTGATGTTTGCGTGGTTCATCAACGAGCTGACGCCGAGGATTCGTGCCGTCGTAACGCTTATCTTCTACGCACCGAGCATTTCCGGACAGGTCTACCTCATTTGGCAGACGCTGTTCTCCAGTGACCAGTACGGCTGGGTCAACGGTACGTTAATGAAGTTAGGTGTTATTTCCAGTCCGATCCTGTGGTTCCAGGATACCGATTATATTATGGGTCTTGTTATCATGGTCGCTTTGTGGACTTCGCTTGGTACTTCGTTCCTTTCGTTTATCGCTGGCTTCCAGGTCGTGGATAAATCGCTGTACGAAGCTGCCGCTGTGGACGGTATCAAGAACCGTTGGCAGGAGCTTTGGTTCGTCACGCTTCCGGTTATGAAAAACCAGATGATGTTCGCGGCGATCATGTCGATCACCGGTTCGTTCGGCTTCGGTGCAGTCGTTACCGCACTCTGCGGTTTCCCCAGCGTCGATTATGCCGCTCATACCATCATGCACCACTTGGAGGACTACGGTAACCAACGTTGGGAAGTCGGATATGCTTCGGCAATCGCAACCATCCTGTTTGCCATCATGATCGGTGCAAACGTCTTAGTCAACAGAATGCTGTCGAAGGTGGGTAAATGATATGAAATTCAAAATCAAAAAACGTTCATTTAACCGCTCGGTCGGCGGCGATATCGGTATCAATATACTGCTTATTATTTTCGGTGCATTCATGTTTCTTCCTATGGTCTATGCGATTTCGCAGTCCTTAAAGCCACTTGACGAACTGTGGATGTTCCCGCCGCGTTTCTTGGTGCAGAACCCGAGTCTTAAAAACTTCCAAGAGCTGTTTCGCCTGATGAGCGAAAGCTGGGTTCCGTTCTCGCGTTACATATTTAATACCGCATTTGTTTCGGTTGCCGGCACCGGCGGACACTTGCTCTTTGCTTCGCTTGCAGCGTATGCCATGACAAAGATCAACTTCCCGGGCCGCAAGGGAATGTTCCAACTCGTTTATTATTCCCTTATGTTTAACGCCACGGTTACCGCTCTTTCCAACTTCATCATCATGTCGGCCTTCCACATGATTGATACCTATTGGTCGCTCATCATCCCGGCCTTCGGTCAGACACTCGGCTTCTACCTTATGCGCCAGTTTATGGAGACCACCGTTCCGGAAGTCGTTCTTGAATCGGCGCGTTTGGACGGCGCAAAGGAACTGACTATCTATTGGCGTATCGTTATGCCGATGGTTAAACCGGCATGGTTAACCCTTATTGTGTACTGCTTCCAAGGCCTTTGGAACAGCGGTACCTCCGTGTACATTTACAGTGAAGAGCTCAAAACATTTAACTACGCCATTCAGCAGATTCTCGCCGGCGGTATCGTTCGTTCGGGTGCAGCTGCCGCAGCAACGGTTATCATGATGCTTGTTCCGGTTACGGTATTCGTTATCACGCAGAGCAACATTATTGAAACGATGGCAAGTTCCGGTTTGAAAGACTAAGGAGGAATGTGACAATGAAAAAACTGAAGCGTGTATTTCTCCTTGCCGCCTGCTTGCTTATGATTGTATCAAGCATTCCGGTCGGTGCCATTATCCCGTATTCCACGTATACCTACGATATCGACGGAAACTATGTCGAATCGCCGCACGCCTATGTGCCGTATGAAACCATCAGCTCCGCGTCTCTTGGCCTTGAAACACCGATAAACGAACCGTATGATTTCTGTATCGGCAAACGTTTCATTAAAGAAACCGGCAAAGACAAGTTTACCAGCGAATGGGACGGAATGATCTATATCGCTGACGGCGGCGATACGCCGCGTGTCATCGCCATCAAGTATGACTTCGATACCTGCACGTATTCCTATGAATACGAAATGACCTCGTTCGTCAACAACTGGGGCGTGCCGGACAGCATCTCCACACCGCGCGGCTTGTATGCAACCGATTCCGAGTTGTATGTTTGCGATACAGATGCTGCCCGCATCCTCGTGTTCTCGACGGTGGATACCGATGAGTACAAACGCGGCGATTTCATCCGCATCATCGAAGAACCGAAGAGCGAAGTTTTCCCGGATGACCACATCTATAAGCCGATCGCAGTTGCTGTCGGTACCTCCGGTTATATCTACGTCGTTTCTTCGACTACCTATCAGGGTATCATTTCCATGAACCATGAAGGTAAGTTCACCGGCTTCTTGGGTACGCAGACCCAGTCCATGTCCCTTATGGATATGATCTGGCGCCGCTTCCAGACCGCCGAACAGAGAAAACAGTCGATCACGACCGTTACCCTTGAGTTCAACAACATCAATATCGATGAACAGGGCTTCGTGTATGCAACGACCGCTTCCATTTCCGAAGAAGATTTGACAAGCGCCATCAACTCCAAAAGCTCTGACAGCAAGTATTCGCCGACAAAGAAGCTCAATCCGAGCGGTAAAGACGTTATGAAGCGTACCGGCTTCTATCCGCCGGTCGGTGAAATCAACTTCACGACCACGGCAACCGTTACGCCGAACTTCACCATTACCGGTCCGTCGACCATCGTTGACGTGGCTCTCGGCCCGGAAGGCACTTGGTCGGTCATTGACCAAAAGCGTCAGCGAATCTTCACCTACGATGAAGACGGAAACCTGCTCTTCGCTTTCGGCGATAAGGGCAGCCAGCTCGGTAACTTAACGACGGTTCAGGCAATCGACTATGCCGGTACCAATATGCTGGTGCTTGACAAGGAAAACGATAACATTACCGTGTTTAAGCGCACCTCTTACGGCGATGAGCTTGTGCAGGTTTTGGCTCTTCAGAGAAACCGTGAGTACGACAAGGCCGCCGAACACTGGGAAAACATCTTACAGAGAAACTCCAACTTCGATATGTCCTACATCGGCATCGGTCAGAGCTTGACCAGCCAAGGCAAGTATAGAGAAGCTATGGATTCCTTTAAGTATGCTTACGATACCGAGCATTATTCGGAAGCTTACCAGCACGTTCGTAAAGCATGGGTTGAAAAATACGCACTCATCGTGCCGGTCGTTGTCATTGCCTTCTTCTGGCTGATCGGAAAGATCTTCGGCTATGCCAAGAAGGTCAACGTGGCAGGGCAGGTGATGAAGCCAAAGAGAAGCCTCAAAGAAGAATATCTGTATGGCTTCCATGTTATGTTCCATCCGTTTGACGGCTTTTGGGATATCAAACATGAAAAACGCGCTTCTCCCAAGGGTGCTACGTTTATTCTCGCGATTACCATTATTACCTACATCTATTCCTTGATCGGAAAAGCATATCTTATCGATCCGCATCCGGCGGATATGAATGTGCTGCTTTCGGCCGTTGCAATTCTCCTGCCGATCCTTTTGTGGGTCGTTGCCAACTGGTGCTTGACGACCTTGTTTGACGGCGAAGGCAGTATGAAGGATATCTACATTGCTACCTGCTATTCGCTGTTCCCGCTGCCGGCGTTCTTGGTAATTACGACACTTCTTTCCAACATCGTTACCTTGAACGAAGCACCGATCCTTTCGCTTGCAATGAACGTTGCGTTCTTCTGGGTAGGCTTCTTACTGTTTTTTGGTACGATGGTTATCCACGATTATACGCTGTTCAAAAACATATTAACCACACTTGCCACGATAGTCGGTATGGCGTTTATCATGTTTATCGGCGTGCTGTTCTCCAGCCTTATCGGAAAGATTATCTCTTTCATCGCCGGTATCGTTTCCGAATTATCGTATCGAATGTAGCGAAAGGAGTAACACAATGAAGGCACAAAAACTTGTAATCTATTTTCTTTCGCTTGTGATGATTTTGTCTGCCTTTGCGCCGCTTGCAACCGTATCCGTGTTTGCAGCCGACGACGATAAAAAAGACGAACAAACCGCAGAAGAGGAAACTTACGATTATCTCGGCAAACCGTTTGCGAGCGATAAAGCAAAGCTTGCAACCATGACGCTTTATTACGAAACCGATGATTATGCCATCTACGGCTTGGAGGAAACCGGTGAAGTCGGCTTGCTTGTCAAAGCAACCGGTCAGATCCTGCTCACCAATCCGTATGACGCGGCATCCTCCAAATCGTCGGAAGCCGTAAAACAGCAGCTTCTTTCGCAGATTATCCTTACCTACAGCGACAATGCCGGAACCATCGTCAGCTTAAACAGCTTTGCCGACGCAGCGTTTGCTTCGGACGAAACCAAGCAGATCCATATGTCGGCAACGCGTACCGGTCTTCGCGTGGAATACACCATCGGTCGCGAGGCTGTCAAATACATCGTTCCGCGCCAGATCGAAAAAGAAGCGTTTGAAAAAAATATTCTTCCGTATTTCGAAGAAGGCTCCAGAGTGTATAAAAAGCTTACCACTTATTACAGCTTGAAGGATCCGAACGCCCCCGGCCAGTCTGCCGCAACGGTTGAATCCATAAAACTGAAATGGCCGATCACCGAAAAGTATGCTATCTATGTATTGGATACCGGCGTCGGCAACCGCGAAATGCTTGAACTCGAAGGCTATATCAAGGGCACGTATTACGACGAGTATTCCAAAGTGGAAGAAATGTACGAAATGCTCGACTATGTCGACACTTCCGCCGCACCGGCACTCTTCCGGTTCGCGATCGAGTACAGCATCGATGACTTAGGCCTTTCCATTCGTATGCCGGCCAGCAGCATTCGCTACGATTCTTCGAACTATACGCTCGAAAGCGTCAAATTCCTGCCATATTTCTGCGCCGGAAGCAATCAGAACACCGGCTTTACCATGATCCCGGACGGCTCCGGTACGATCACGCGCTTTGAGGATATCGGCAACAAGGCCTTTACCTTGACCGGTAAGCTTTACGGCAGAGATTATTCCTTCCATTCCATTTCCGGCAGCTATCAGGAAACCATGCGTTTGCCGGCTTTCGGTGTCATGGAAACCAAGCCCGTTGCACCGGAAATAACCGTCGACGAAACGCCGGCAGCCGATGAAACGGCGGATACTGCCGACACGACGGAAGAAACCGCGACTGCTGACGAAACCGCAACCGCCGATGAAACGACGACTGCTGACGAAACCGCAGCTGCCGATGAAACGGCGACCGACGATACCAAAGAAGCGGACGGCGATACTGCGGCTCTCCCGGCAACCGACGAAGAAACGCCTGTTGTGACGGAAGAACCTGCGGATACCGCGGAACCTGTGGATACCGCCGATGCGGTTGACGCGGCTGATACCGCTGAAAACACTGAAACCGTGACCGCCGGTTACGTCGCTTATCTTGTCGAAGGCGATGCCATGGCGGAAATCACCGCAGACCACGGCGGTACGGTTCACAAGTACAGCTCGGTTTACACCACGTTCTATCCCAAGCCGAACGACTCCTACGTCCTTGAAGGCATTTCCACAAGCGGCTCAGCCAACTGGACGGTTCACAGCGACAGACGCTATACCGGAAACTATACGCTTCGTATTTTCCCGATTACCGGCGACGGCTGTGACTACAATGACATGGCTGAAGAAATCCGCAACTATTTAATTGAAAACGGAACCTTTACAAAAATCGCCAAGGGCGATGAAACGACGGATGATGTTCCGCTGTATCTCGAACCCTTCGGTACGATCAAAACAACGCAAAAAGTGATCGGCTTCCCGGTGGATGTTCAAATGCCGCTTACGACCTTTGAACAAACACAGGATATGCTGACCGAGCTTGCCGATAACGGCGTGCACAACGTCAATGTCAAGCTTACCGGTTGGTACAACGGCGGTCTTCGCCATACCGTTCCGGCAAAGATCAAGATCGAAAAAGCCATCGGCGGCAAGAAGGGCTTCGAAAAGTTAGCTGCATATGCAAACGAGAACGGCGTCGGTCTCTATCCGGATTTCGATTTCGTTTATGTGCATAAGCTTGATAACTTCGACGGCTTCAACTACAAGAAGGATTCCGTCAAAACCATCGATAACCGCAGTGCCGTCTACCGTGAATACAACGATTTGTATCAGGGCTTCAATGAAAAAGGTGCGCTCATCATTTCGCCGACTTCGATGAATAAATTCTACGACAAAGTTCGTAAGGATATCATGAAGTTAAACACCAAGGGCATTTCCGTTTCGACGCTCGGTTCAGAACTCAGTTCCGACCATAATGAAGACTATACGCTTAACCGCGAAGATGTCAAAACGATGGTAACCAATACGTTAGCTGAAATGAAAGCGGACAATGGCAGCCTGATGGTGGAGGGCGGTAACGCCTACACCTTGCCCTATGTGGATCATGTGCTTGACGTTTCTCTCGACAGCAGCTTGAATATCAATACCAGCGAATCGATTCCGTTTGTCGGCATGGTTCTTCACGGCAACGTTGAATTTGCCGGCAGTGCCATCAACTTGGACGGCGACTACGATTACAGTGTGTTAAAGGCCATTGAAAACGGCGCAAACCTCTATTTCATTCTTTCGAAGCAAAATACGTCCGAACTCAAGCAGTTCACACGGTTCAGCCGTTACTACGCAATAGGCTTCGATATCTGGAAGGATGATTTGATTTCGACCTATAACGAGTTCAATGACGCGATGAAGCAGGTGAAATACTCCTACATCACGCATCATGAAACACTTGAAACGCGTGTGGTCAAGGTGGTTTACGAAAACGGCGTCGGCTTCATTCTCAACTATAACACACATCCGGTTGAGTTTGACGGTCAAACCGTCGAAGCAATGAGCTTTATACAGATTACGGATACGGATGACGGCGCAAACGTTGCGTTGTCGTCCGAGAACTAAGGAAGGGGCGTGAATGAAAATGACTAAAACGGTTCAGCCTAAAAAGAAAAAGGTAGCCTCTCTTGATGCGAAAAAGTCGAGAGCCGGCTGGTTATTTGTTCTTCCTTTCGTGATCGGTTTCGTGCTTCTGTATATTCCGATGCTGTTCCAGTCGATCGAATTCAGTTTCAGTGAAATCAAACTGTTAACCAATGCAGGCGGCGGAGGAGGCGGCTATGAGCTGACCTTCGTTGGCTGGGCAAACTACAACAAAGCCCTGTTTTCCGATGCAAACTTTGTCCGCGTGCTGACCTCCAGTTTGAAACAGTTGGTGCTTGATGTCCCGGCAATCGTCATCTTCTCGCTGTTCATGGCAATCGTCTTGAACCAGAAAATGATCGGCCGTGCGGCATTCCGTGCGATCTTCTTTATCCCGGTTATTCTTACAACCGGTCTTATCGATCAGATTGACCAATCCAACGCCATCATGAATTACATGGGCTCCGGCGGTATCGATACCGGTGCTGCGGATGTTTTGGAAGGTTCCGGCGGTACGGAGATCATCAATGCTCTCGATATCACGTCTCTCCTCGGCAACATGGCTGTCGGTACAGAGCTTGTGAACTATGTCGTGAATGTTGTAAACAACATTTTCAACATTGTTAACCGTTCCGGCGTCCAGATGTTAATCTTCCTTGCCGGCTTACAGTCCATCTCTCCGGCAATCTATGAGTCTTGTACCATGGACGGCGCAACCGGTTGGGAAACCTTCTGGAAGATCACCTTCCCGATGATCAGCCCGATGATTTTGGTTAATACCATTTATACGGTTATTGACTCCTTTACCTCAAAGTCGAACCAGGTTATGACATATATCAATCGCATTTACCAGGGTACGACCAAGGACGCGCGTGTGCTCAGCTCTGCAATGTCATGGGTATACTTCTTGGTGGTATTGCTGCTCATTGCTGCAGTGACCGGTCTCATCTCCATGTTCGTGTTCTATCAGCGTAAGGATTAAGGAAAGGAGGAACAATCAATATGAATCAGCAAAAAAAACTTACGAGAAAAGAAATGCGCATCAATTTCGAAGGAAAAGTCGGCAGAGCCGAACGTCTTCGTCAGCGTGTATTTTCACTCAACTTTCTCGGAAAAGTGATCTGGGCGATTTTAAGATATGTCCTCTTGATAGGTATTTCCTATATCATCCTGTATCCCTTTATCACCAAAATTGCAGCATCCATTATGAGCCCGTCCGACTTCACGGATCAGACGGTAAAACTGATTTCCAAGAATCCGTCGCTCGACCAATGGATCTTCATCATCAAGGAAAACAAGTATTGGCAGGCACTCTTCAACACCGCACGCATCTCCATTCTGTGCGGTCTGTTCCAGACCTTTATCTGCGCGATCATCGGTTACGGCTTTGCCAAGTTCAAGTTCAAGGGCAGAGGAATCCTCTTTGTTGCGGTAATCATTACGCTTTTGATTCCGCACGATACGCTTCTTCTCTCCATGTTCATGAAGTTCCGTTACTTTGATGTTCTCGGCATTCTGAAGCTGTTTACCGGTAAAACCATCAGCCTTTTGAATACCGAATGGCCGTTATACATCCTGTCGCTTACCGGTCTTGCCTTTAAGAACGGTTTGTATATCTTCATCTTCCGTCAGTTCTATAAAGGCGTGCCGGATGAGCTTGAAGAAGCGGCGTACATTGATGGTACCGGCGTGTTCGAAACATTCTTCCGCATCATCATTCCGCTTTCGGTCCCGATGATGACAACCGTGTTCATGTTCTCGTTCTCGTGGCAGTGGACGGATACCTTCTATACGGCATCTCCGTTCTTCACCGCCAGCGCAGAACCCCTGCTTACCAACATCGTAAACAAGATTCCTCCGACGCTTCGAAACGACTTTGCCGCTTCGGCTTTGTGGGAATCGGCCATCACCAATACCAGCGGACTTTTGGTTATCCTGCCGCTCTTTATCATCTTCTTGTTCGCACAGCGTTCCTTTGTTGAAGGTATTGAGCGTTCGGGTATTGTTGGTTAATTCATTTTCTAAGCGACGCGCTGAAAGGTGCGCCGCTTGATTTTTGCAGTACTGCATAAAGGACAAACAAAGTATTTAGGAAAAAAACAGAAAGGAAAGTCTCATGAAATTCGCTTATATCGGAATCGATCTCTTTTTGCCGGCTTTGCAGGCGCTTCTTGCCGAAGGCTGCGAGCTTGTCGAACTGTTCACCTGCGAAACGGATGATATGACGGAGTTTCATGACGGTGTAACGGCACTTGCCGTTGCACGCGGCGTGCCGGTGACGACCGAACGGATACGAACGGCGGATTTCAAACGCTTGCATGAAAAAGGCTGTGATTTTGTAATATGCGCCGGATATTATTATAAAATTCCGGTGTGTCCGGAACTCCCGACGGTCAATATTCATCCGTCGCTTCTCCCATACGGCCGTGGCGGCTGGCCGATGCCGTATGATATCTTAAATTGCCGCAAAACAGGCGGTGTCACGATCCATAAGATTGCCGAAGGCTTTGATACGGGCGATATTCTCTTGCAGCGCGCCTTTGATTTGGAGGCAACCGAAACGCTCGAAACCTTGATGAACAAGGTCTATGCACTGCTGCCGGAAATGCTACACATGCTGGTAACGGACTTTGATTCACTCTACCGCAATGCCCGACCGCAGGGGGAAGGGGTGTATCTTCCCATGCCGGAAAAGAAAATGTACACGATAACGTCCGATACGCCCTTTGAAAAGGCAGAGCTTATCCTTCGCGCCTTTTATGGATATGACTGCTACTATAAGGCAAAGGATGCAGAATATCGCCTTATACGGGCAAAAGCTGTGCGGAACGTCCAAGAAGGTTGGGAAGTGTGTTGCTTTCCGTTAAAGGACGGTTATGTTGTTTGTGGGAAAAACGATGTTTTGCAAATGAAATAAAAAACGACCCCAAAGTTAATCGCTGCTCTTACACAGCGGACAAGCTTTGGGGTTGTCGTTTGATAGACTTATTGGATTTTTTCAAATTGGTGATTGTCGTCTCTAAAGCGTCGGTGCAAGAAAGGTGTCTATGTAAGGTAAGGGATCAAACGGTTCAAGAACAGAATTTTTTGGTAAATACAGCGGATGGTGGGGATGACCGACTTTCGAGCGTTTCCCGGCAGTGAACCAGTTGACGCCGTATTTTTGCCCGATTTTTACCATATCGCCGACGCATTCGAAGAGATAACGCCGCTTTTCGATGATCGCGCCCCATGCCGCCCATACGGCTGGCTTTTCGTCAGAAGCATATAAATTGAGCGCATATTCAAACGCTTTCATGTTTTCGGCGTGCAGATAGGTGTTGCATGTTTTTTCCATATCGTCGGGATTGGTGGCGCGCTGAGGATACAAATTGAACATGATAAAGCTGTCATATCCGTTGCAAAGCGCAATGCGCTCGACGGATTTTAAGGTGTTGTCCAAATGATCGGGCGCAGCGGTCGAAGGGTTGATGCCGATGCAAATGAGCGGCTTTTTGCCGCGCGTGCCGAGAATGTATCGGTATTCGTCGTAGACCGGCGGCACATACAGCCACGTTTCGGAATTGTAGTTATTTTGCGGAAGAAGCGCTTTTTCAAGCGCTTCTTCAAACGATTGCACCGTTAAACGGGCGGTGTTTGTTACCGATGGAATATGCATGGGCTTGCTCCTTTGCAGGTTTAATCGGCGTTTTCGTCGAAACCGCCGGAAAAGAGCGGAACAAGATTTGTTCCGGGAAAATAGGTGGCAAGAATCTCCGTATACGAAAAACCGGCGTCCGCCATACAGCGCGAACCGAATTGACTGAGTCCCACGCCGTGTCCGTAGCCGCAGCCGTCAAACACAAGCACCGGCTTAATGCCGCTTGTCGTATGCTCACCGTCTGCCGAAAGGTAGGTGTAGCCGCCGATCCCGGTAAGATCATATACGCCGTTTGCGGAAATGACCGATATAGCCGGTGTGATTTCGCTGTCATCCGGGATATAGGCGTGTGCAATATCGAAATTGGCACTTTTGACAAGCTTCCCGAAAAACGACCGAACGCTTCCGGAGTTTTTGAGAACGATTTGGTTTCCGGCACCGTCGGTAACGGTCATGCTTTCGATATAGCCGGAGTTTTCACGCGCGTAATCCAGGTTGGCAATACCGTCGGTGAGCCTTGCAAGATACGTAGGCGCAATATAGCTTAACAGCTCGTCCTCCAGAATGACGCTTTCCCATTTTCCGTTGGGAACGTTGCGGTAATCCTCATACGGCGTGAAAACCGTCGTAAGATAGGGGAAATCCGCCGCATTGCTGCCCCAGGCGGCAGACGCGCTTTCGGTGTAGCCGCCATTTGAAGAATGGTATGGCGTGGTCGCAATTGTGTTCTTGTATTTCAGAACAAGACCGGCCGTGTCGGCAAGAGCCGCGTTGGTTCGTTCATGCTCTTTGGACGCTCCGTTGTATACCTGGCAGTGCGTGGTGGCACACAAATCGAAGCCGGAGGCGGTGTGTGAGGACGACATGGTGCTGCGAAGCGCATACGTGCGCGCCGCAACAGCAGCCGCTTTGAGTGCTTCCATATGCCAGCTTGTATAGACTTCGCTCGGCAGAACGCCGCGTAAATAATCCTCGAGATCCAATACATTAACAACTGTTATGGTTCCGTTTTTATCGGCAAACACTTCAAAACCGCCGCGATAAGGTTTGTCTGCATAAAGAATTGTTTCATCCGGTTCCAGCGGCTCAATGGAGATTTTTCTGCCTTCGGCAACCGATGCAATTTCCGTGCCGAAGACGGTTGCCGCATGAAGCGTGTTTTCCGAGACCGTGAAAATGAGCTGATTCACATCCAAGCTTACCGGTTCGAACTCTTCGCTTTCAACATTGACGGTAAAACCGCCTTGCGCTTCAAGCGTCGCGGAATCTGCGGCAGTTGTGCCGTAGGAAAGTCCGATGCGCACCGGCGTCGGATATTCGGCTGCACTTGCTTCAAAAGAAAAAACGGCGGCACTTATCGTCATCATAAGTGCCGCAAGTCTCGAAAGGTGTCTGAAAATTGTCAAACGCTTTCTCATAGTGCAAAGAATGCGGGAATGACGGCAATAAGGGTCGAGATAATGAACAGTGCAGCCAGTGTAAACACTAAAATACGCGTTCCCCAAACCTTAAAATTTGTTTTTGCCTTTTTCTTTGCAGCTTTTTCTGCGGAAATTTCTGTTTTAGCCAATGTAGTATTCACCCCTAACCAATATGTATGATTTTTCATTGATAACTTCGATGCCTCGTCCGTCGCCGCCGCGCGGAATCAAGCAATACGAGTTAAAAGCAACCGTGTCGCCGTTCAAATATTCGACGCCGCCGGTGATGTCGGCAATGCCTTGTCCCTCAAACGGGGAAATGACGGTGACTGCGCTTCCCGGACGAACGATGAATTCCAAGACGGAATTTGTGTACAGCTTCGCGCCTTTTTCAAGCTCCAACAGCGTGTAGGTGCCGCTTGCGGAGGTGTCCGGCGTTTGCGGTGTATCCGGCTCGGATACCGTGCCGCCGGTTTTGGCGAGCTCCATAAGCACGTCTTTTTTGAATTGCGGCAGAAGCACGTCGGTAAGATAGCTGAGCGTAACAAGCGGATCGTTTCCGTCGGAATCCGAATAGGACACGAGCGAAAAGGCGAAAACAGACAGAAGCAGCACGCAGACAAGTGCTGCCGCACCGATTTTTAACGATTTGTGTTTCATATCCGACTCCTTTCGCGGCTTGTAATACAGCTTTTACGATTTCCTCTTTTATTTTAGCACAACTTGCGCCGATTTTCAAGAGGAAATTGCTGGTTTTGGCAATTTTTTTGTTTGGGTGGGTAATCCGTGACAGAACCATTTCGGAATCTTGCTTCAAAAGCACACGCGCGACAACCGCAGGTTGTCAAAAGAACAACTAATAATTGCTTGACAGAACCGTGCGAAACCTGTATGATTAAGGCAGAGAGCGGCTTTGCTGACTTTTTAGCAAAAAAGACTTTCTGCAGGATCGACAACCGCAGGTTGCTAAAATAACAACTTGAAAATGCTTGACGATACCAAAATAAAACGGTATGATAAGAACATAAAAACACTTTAAGGAGGCATAATTTATGCAAATGAAAGAACGAATCTGGAAACTACGCACCGATCTGCATATGACAAGAGAACAATTTGCCGAGGAATTCGGTGTTTCAAAGCAAGCCGTTCAAAAATGGGAGACCGGTGCATCGTATCCGGAGCTTTCGAAGCTGATCGCCATTTCCAAACGCTTCGACATTTCGCTTGATGCTTTGGTTTTGGATCGCGACATGCGTGCCGTTGAGGACAGCCGCGGCAAAATCAAAATCATCCCCAACTACTTGAACATGGATAAGTGGGAAATGTATTCGTCTGCGATTCAGTTTGAGTATCGTCAGGGCATGCAAGAAGGCCTTGATATTGAAAAATACAAAGATGTTTTCATGGCCATTTCAAAGCTTTCTCTCGGAAAAATCAAAGAAGATTTCGGCAACGTAATCTATGAGATCATGTCCGAAGCTCCCCAAAGAGAAGACTATGCCTATAACGAGCCGTCTACGCTTGATGAAATCAAGGAGCTGCGGAAGCCATATTCGTTTGAAAAGAAGTGTGACGAGAGCCAACTCAAGAGTAAGCTTACCGGCGCATGGTTCGGCAGAATCTGCGGTTGTCTGCTCGGCAAGAGCTTGGAAGGCATTCGTACCGAAGAACTCATACCGCTCTTGAAGGAAACCGATAACTATCCGATGCACAGATATGTCTTGAAGAGCGATATCGATAAGATCGATCCCGGCAAGTATGTGTTTGATTTAATCAACAAGCCGTTTGCGGATACCGTAAGCTATATGCCTTTCGACGACGACACCAACTATACGGTGCTTGCACAGCGTATTATTGGCGATTACGGCAAAAATTTCACGCCGTTAAACGTTATGCAGGCTTGGGTGCGTTATCAAGGAAAGGATTCCTATTGCACCGCCGAGCACGTTGCCTTCTGCAACTTTGTCCAGGGCTATGAGCCGCCGATCTGTGCGATCTATAAGAATCCGTACAGAGAATGGATCGGTGCACAGATCCGTGCAGACTACTACGGCTACATCAATCCCGGCAATCCCGAAGCCGCTGCCGATATGGCATGGCGCGATGCCTCCATTTCACACGTCAAGAACGGTATTTACAGTGCTATGTTTGTGGCAGCTTGCCTTGCTGCCGCAGCCAATACCGACAATATCGAAGACGTTATTTTGACAGGTCTTGCCGAGATCCCGTCAACATCGCGTTTGTATGAAGCCTTGATGGGAGTATACGACGGATACAAGAACGGTGTTACTGAAAAGGAATGCTTCAAATCGATTCACGAAACCTATGACGAGCACGATAACCATGATTGGTGTCATGCCATTTCAAATTCCGTTATTTGCATCGCTTCGCTGCTGTACGGAAACGGCGATTACGGAAAATCCATCTGCTTGGCAAACGAGGCCGGCTTTGATACCGACTGCAACGGCGCAACGGTCGGCTCGATTTTCGGCATGACGCACGGCGCAGACAGCGTTCCGGAGGAATGGACCAAGCCGCTTAACAATACACTCGAAACATCGATTTTCGGCGTCGGTACCGTTCGCATTACCGACTGCGTTGAAAAGACGTTAGAGCAGATTGAAAAAATCAAGGCATAAAGCTTCGTAAAGCTTTATCGATCAAAGCACAAGAAACCACGCGGTTATCGCGCGGTTTCTTGTCGTATATCAGACTTATTTTAACGTCAGCACCGTAACACCTGCATCGCCTTCACCAAAGTTGCCTAAGCGATATTCTCTGACGCGCGAATCGTGCTTGAAATAGTCCCAAAGGCCTTTGCGCAGTGCACCTGTGCCCTTGCCGTGAATGACGCGCACGGTATTTAAGGAGGAAAGCACGGCGTCGTCCAAAAACTTGTCGATGACGAAAATTGCTTCATCGCAGGTGTCACCGCGCACATCGATTTCCGTTGTGACATTTGCTGCTTTGCGCGGTGTGTGCGAAGCCGGCGTTTTCTGCGGCTTTTTTTGCTCGACAAGACGCAATTTGGAGAGCTTTGTCTTAATTTTGGCACTGCCGATAGCGACGGTGGCGTTTTCACCGTCGATCGAAGCGATCTCGCCGACTTTTCCCAAATCGGCAAGCTCAACGCTGTCGCCAACGACAAGTGCGCGCGGCGGCAGATATTCGGCTTCGATCTTTTCAGCCATGCGCGCGTCCTTGGAAACCATGCCGAGCTTTTGACGGACAGTTTCGCGCGTTTGTTCCAATTTCTGCTTGAAATCAGCCGATTCTTTCTGACGCTGCAAGTCCTGCAAAGTGTCAAACACGTAATCCGCACTCGAACGTGCGCGTTCCAAAAGCTCGTTGGCCTTTTGCTCGGCCTTGCGGTTTTCTTCTTCGATACGTGTGTTAAATTCCTTACGCATTTTTTCGGCTTCGGCATACATGACCTCAGCGTGCGCCAATTTCTTTTCGGCATCCTCGCGCTTGCGGTCAAGTTCGACGCGCTGCTTCTCGAGTTTCCCGATAAGACCTTCAAAAGAGCGTGTGCCGTTGTCGATTTTCTGCTTGGCGGCCTTGATGATGTCCGGCGAAATGCCGAGCCGCGAAGCGATGGCAAAGGCGTTGGAACGGCCGGGAAGTCCGATGGTGAGTTTATAGGTCGGGCGGAGTGTCTGCACATCAAATTCGCAGGACGCGTTTGAAACGCCGGGCGTGTCGAGCGCATAGGCCTTTAGCTCGGCATAGTGTGTGGTTGCCGCACACAGGCAGCCGCAGGAGGTGACGCGCTCCAAAATCGATTGTGCAAGTGCCGCGCCTTCAATCGGGTCAGTGCCGGCGCCAAGTTCATCAAACAGAATGAGCGATTGCGGCGTAAAGGTCTTCATAATGCCGACAATGTTGACCATGTGCGCCGAAAAGGTGGACAAGGACTGCTCAATGCTCTGTTCGTCGCCGATGTCGGCAAGAATGCAGTCGAACACCGGAAGTGTCGAGCCTTCGGATGCCGGAATATGCAGCCCCGTCTGCGCCATGAGCGCAAGCAGACCGATCGTTTTTAACGTGACCGTTTTGCCGCCGGTGTTCGGACCGGTAATGACAAGCGTGGTGAATTTTTTGCCGAGGTAAACGTTGATCGGAACGGCTTTGGCTTGGTCAAGAAGAGGATGCCGCGCTTCGATGAGGTTGACATTCTTGTTCGTGTTCATGATCGGTTCTGTGGCATGGAACGCATGGCTCATTTCGGCTGCCGCAAAAATGACGGCAAGCGAGGTCAGCGTTTCATAGCCGGTGAGAATGTCGCCGGAAAAGCGGTCGCATTCGGCGGAAAGCTCATATAAAATGCGTTCGATCTCGGCCTTTTCCTCAGCTTCGAGCGTGCGCAGTTTATTGTTGGTTTCTACCACCTGCATCGGTTCGATAAACACGGTCGAGCCGGAAGCGGAGGTGTCGTGTATAAGCCCCTTGACCTCGCCGCGGTATTCGTTTTTGACGGGAACGACGTAGCGTCCGTTGCGGATGGTGACGATGTTTTCCTGCAGGTAGCGGCTGTCTGAGCCGGAGGTGTATTTCTGCAAAATATCGCGCACCTTGTTGGCACACGTTTTGATGGAGCGGCGAATTTCGAAAAGCTTTGCCGAAGCGTTGTCGGCCATCAGGTCGTCAGCAAGAATGGCGGTCGTGATTTTGTCGCGCAAAAACTTGTTCGGGATAAGCGTTTTCTTATAGACCTCCAAATGCGGTGCTTTGTTGCCGAGCGTCAGATAGCTTTCAAGAGCCATGACGGAGGACAGCACACCGGCAATTTGCAGAAGTGCGCTCATGGAGAGCATCGCGCCTTTCTGCGCCATGGCAATGGGCTTTGTTACATCTTTTGCACCGCCGAAGGAGGGCGTACCCTTGGTTTCGGTATAAAATTTGGCTTCGCTGACCTCTTTTTGACGGTCGCGGATCTTTTCGATCGATACCGACGGCCGGAGCGTCATGATTTTTTCCTTTGCGCCTTCGGTGGCGGCAAAGGAGGCGAGAATCGAAAGAACCTTTTCGAATTCCAGTGTTTTGCAGGCGCGTTCAAAGTCGTCGGAGGACGCGCTTTGCTTGAGAGAATCGGAGTTAAAATATAAATTGTTGTTCTTCATGGTTTTCCTTACTTTTCGGTACAAACCAAAACGGAAAACAGCCTTTTTAATATTTCTGCCCGTAGATGGTTTTGTAATTTTCAATGCAGTTGCGGATGATTTCCAAGGCACGCTTTTGTCCCTGTACCTCGTTGACGGCGGTCTTTTTGCCTTCAAGCTGCTTGTAGACCGAGAAAAAGTGCCGCATTTCCTCAAAAATGTGACTTGGCAGATCGGAGATGTCAAGATAGGTGTTGAACATCGGGTCTTCATAGGGGATAGCAATAATCTTCTCGTCGTTTTTGCCGTTGTCGAGCATGGTAATAACGCCGATAGGGTAGCAGCGCACAAGAACGAGCGGATCAATCTCCTCGTTGCTTAACACAAGAACGTCGAGCGGGTCTCCGTCATCGGCCAGCGTGCGAGGAATAAAGCCGTAATTGGCCGGATAGTGGGTAGAGGTATACAGAATGCGGTCAAGAATGATAAAGCCGGTTTCTTTGTCAAGCTCATATTTCTTCTTGCTTCCTTTTTTGATTTCGATGACCGAGATAAAATCTTCGGGATGAATGCGTTTCTCATCAATGTCGTGCCATATGTTCATGGGTCAAACTCCTTCGTATTTTACGATAATGATTTGTAGTATTTTAAGGTTTGAAAGCCGCGTTCGGCATGAAACAACAGATAGTGCTCGGCAAGCTCGCAAAAATCAACGGTTTCCTCTTCAGCAAGGCGAAAGCTTAAAAAGCGTGCTAACGGTGCAATCGCCACATAGCGCGCCGCCGTGAGAGCCGCAAACGAGAGCGGCCGGGTGTAATCCTTTGGAAGCACGGCCGTTCCCGACAGCATGGCGGAAGTGGGAAGCGTGCGCGACGCCTCATAGCATTTCTTGCAGACCAGTCCGCTCTCGAGAAGTGAAAATCGATATTTTTTGCCGGTTAAAAATGCTTCATCGGGACTTTCGACGCTTGTTGTGCGCTTGCCGCAAATTGTACAGCTGCCAAGCTCCGGCATAAAGCCGCAAAGCGTGCATAGCTTTAACTCAAAGGCCGCCTTCACCTGCCATAACGGCTTTTCCTTGGCTTCGGAAAGCGCATATAACAGATTGAGAATCAGCCGGAACGGCTCGGTCTCATCGCTTGCTTCGGTGCAGAAATGGGCGGTTATGTCGGTGCAATAGCAGGCAAGGGCATAACGGTGCAGATCGCAGCGCACATTGAAAAAGCTCTCTTTCAGACTCGCTGTGCGCAGATTGTAGCGCGAGCCGACCTGCAGGATTTCCAATTCGCTGTACGAAAACAGCTGCACCGCGGCACTGTTTTTGCTTTTGATGTTGCGAACTCCCTTTGCACCGACCGAGATAATGCCTCGTTCGGGCGTTAAAACGGTTAAAATGCGGTCACTTTCCTTGTAATCGGCCTGCCGCAAGATGACCGCGTCGGTGGTGAATTCCGTCACGTCTTAATCCTCTTTTTTGAAGCCGAGACGCGCCATGTTTAATTCGCTGTCGCGCCAGTTTTCCTTGACTTTGACCCAAAGATTTAAGTATACCTTTTTTCCGGCAAGCGCTTCGATGTCCTCACGCGCATAGGTGGCGGCTTTTTTTAAGGTCTCGCCGTTTTTGCCGATGATGATTTTTTTGTGCGCTTCTTTTTCACAGTATATTTCCGCACGGATCTCGATGATATCCGGCTTTTCGACGTAATCCTCGATCGTGACAGCAATGCCGTGCGGAATTTCTTCGTCGAGTAAGCGAAGCAGCTTTTCGCGGATGGTTTCGGCGGCAATCTGACGTACCGTCTGGTCGGTAACCATGTCCTCCGGAAAATACCAGCGTTCGTTGCGCAAGAACGGCTTTAGCTCGTTCATGACAATGTCCACGCCCTCTCCGGTGAGCGCACTGATCGGAATGATCGACTTGAAATCGAACATTTTGGAATACTTGTCGATGGTGACAAGCAATTTATCTTTTTTGGCAATATCCACCTTGTTGATTGCCAAAATTGCCGGCAGATGATAGGTTTTCAGATTTTCAACGATATCGCGGTCTGCAGGCGTGATGTTTTCGCCGCTTTCGACCACAAGAATCACCGCATCTGTGTCGGGAATGGCGGTTTTGGCGGCACTTACCATATATTCGCCGAGTTTGTTTTTCGGCTTGTGCAGACCGGGTGTGTCCACAAACACATACTGCTCGCAGCCGACCGTATGGATGCCGGTAATGCGGTCGCGCGTGGTCTGCGGCTTTTTGGAAACGGCGGCGACCTTTTCGCCGACAATGGCGTTCAGCAAGGTGCTTTTACCGACGTTTGGCCGTCCGACAATCGAGATAAAGGCTGTTTTCATGTCCTTGACCGGAATGTTCTCGCCGCTTTCGGTTGTTACCGACGGTGCGGTATTTCGCTTTAAGCCGAGCGAATCGAGAACATCCTCACAGGTATCGTTCATATATTCCTCGTCTTCCTTACTCACCTCATGGTCGTAGCCGAGAAGGTGCAAAACGGAATGCACGCATAAAAAGCCGACCTCGCGTTCAAGCGAATGCCCATATTCCTTGGCTTGCGCATCAGCGCGTTCAAGCGAAATGACAATGTCGCCCAAGGCGCACGGTTCGCCGGTCTCGTCGTCGTATTCGATCTCTCCGTTTTCAAACATCGGAAAGGAAAGCACGTCTGTCGGTGCGTCCTTGCCGCGGTATTCCTTGTTGAGCGCATGAATTTCGTCGTTATCAACGAAAGTGAGGGATATTTCGCAGGGAAAATCAATCTCTTGATCGTCGAGCGCGGCACAGATGACTTTTTTGGCAAGTGCGCGCAGCGCCGGCGTCAATTCGATTTTGTCCTGTTTGTTTTGGGTGTATATCGTGTGTTTCATGGTGTTCTCCTTAAATGTCGTTTGTTTTTTGCATTTTTTGTGCTTTTTCGGCGGATGCATTTTCATATTTTTCGTAAGCGCGAATGATTTTCTGAACAAGCGAATGCCGCACGATGTCGCGGTCGGACAGATAGTGAACCGCAATATCCGGAACGTCCTTCAAAACCTCCACCGCTTCGGTAAGTCCGCTCTTTGTGCCGCGCGGCAGGTCAATCTGTGTGATGTCGCCGGTCACAACGGCTTTGGAACCGAAGCCGAGACGCGTTAAAAACATCTTCATCTGTTCGGGCGTGGTGTTTTGCGCTTCATCCAAAATGATAAAGGAATCGTCGAGTGTCCGGCCGCGCATATAGGCAAGCGGCGCAATCTCAATCGCGCCTTTTTCGACGTTTCGGGTGTAACCCTCCATGCCGAGCATTTCAAAAAGCGCGTCGTAAAGCGGCCGCAGATACGGATCGATTTTGCTCTGAAGATCGCCCGGCAGAAAGCCGAGCCGCTCACCGGCTTCGACGGCCGGCCGCGTTAAAATAATGCGGTTGACCTGCTTAGCACGAAGCGCGTTGACCGCCATGGCAACAGCCAAAAAGGTTTTGCCCGTTCCGGCAGGGCCCACGGCAATGGTGACGGTGTTGGAGGCGATGGAATCCAAATAGCTCTTTTGACCGACAGTTTTTGCTTTGATCGGCTTGCCGCGCGAGGTGATGCAGATGCAGTCGCCGTCAAGGCTTTGCAGGGCGCCTGCGCTGCCGGCACCAACCATGCCGATGACATAACGCACGGTCTGCTCGTTTAAGGCTTCGCCGCGTTCGTTCATTTTGAGAAGATATTCGATGGCGTTTGCTGCATTTTCAATGTCATGCATTTCGTCACCGAGAATTTTAATGCCGTCGGAACACTCGAATAACTGCACGCCGAATTCGCTTTCGATCAAGCGTGTGTTGGAATCAAAGCTTCCGAAAACGCCGGCTCGGCGTTCGGCGGAGGAAATTTTGATGAGTTTTTCTGCCATAGGGAAGTCCTTTCCTGTAAAGAAGGTAAATAGGCATACCATAATACAAATATTATACAATACATATCGTATATTTTCAATGTTTTTTTTGAAATTTATGTGCCGAAACCGAAAAAAGCTTTCTCTTAGCCGGTTTGAGCTCACGCACCGGACAATGCACGAAAACATATGCTGTAAAGGACGCGGATTTTTATGCGTCGAAGAAAGGTGGGGAATGCGAAACTGCAGAGATATGATAAATAAACTCTTGAAAATCGCCTTTGTCGGCGGCGACCGGCGCTTGGTTCATGCCGCCGCCGTTCTTGCCGAAGAAGGCCATGAATGTGCCTTGTTCGGCTTTGATACCTATACGGGAAACGTCGGTTCTGCCACACGATGCGATACGCTTGAAGACGCGCTTTCACTTGCCGATGTGGTGGTGCTTCCGCTTCCGGCGACCTGCGACGGCATTACTGTTCAGGCACCGCTTAGCGCAAAATGCATTTTGTTGGACGAAATTTTTACACATGTGTCCCGTGATACGCTTATCGTATATGGCGGCGGCTGTTTCAAAATGGAAAAGCACGTGCCGTGCGGTGTAACGGCTGTAAACTATGCCGCACGCGCCGATTTTCAGACGGCCAATGCCGTTCCGACCGCGGAAGCGGCGCTTGCCATTGCCATGCGAGAGCTGCCGGTCACGCTTGCGGGACTGCCGGTGCTTGTGGTGGGGTATGGACGAATCGGAAAGGTACTGTGCCGTTTGCTTAACGCGTTCGGTGCCAAGGTGTATGCCTCGGCACGCAAAAGCGAAGATTTGGTGATGGCCGGTATTGCCGGCTGCACGCCGGTTTATACCGATTGCATCTCCAAAATTGCCGGAGATTGCCGTTTGATTGTCAATACCGTTCCAAAGCCTGTGGTTGGGGCACAGGTGCTTGCACACGTAAAGAAGGATGCGCTTGTTATTGATCTTGCATCCAAGCCTGGCGGTGTGGATTTTGAAGCTGCAAAAGACGCCGGTATCAAAACGCTTTGGGCGTTGGGACTGCCGGGCAAAGTGTTTCCGGTTTCGGCCGGAAAGATCCTTGCCGATACGGTACTGACCGTTTTAGCCGAAAGGAGTGACGGAAAATGTTAGGCTTTGCTGTTACCGGTTCGTTCTGCAACTTTGAAAAGTGCTTAAAGATCCTTGAAGGGCTTTCTCAAAAGTACGATGAGATCCTGCCGATTCTGTCCTATAATGCCTATTCAACCGATACGCGATTCGGCACGGCGTCCTATTTTGTTTCGCGCATTGAAAAGCTGTGCTGTCACGAAGCAGTGCATACGTTAACGGCTGCCGAACCGCTCGGTCCGAAAATAAAACTCGATTGCCTTTGCATTTGTCCCTGTACAGGCAATACGCTTTCCAAGCTTGCGTGCGGCATTTACGATACGCCCGTCACGCTTGCGGCAAAAGCACATCTTCGCACCGGAAGGCCGCTCGTGATTGCCCTTGCCACCAACGACGCGCTTTCCGGCAATGCCGAAAGCCTTGCCAAAATGCTCACGCGCAAAAACGTCTATTTTGTGCCGCTGCGGCAGGATGACCCGAACGGTAAACCGTACAGCCTTGTGTGCGATTTCGGACGCGTGGATGAAACCATTGAAGCAGCGGTGCAAGGCAGACAGCTGCAGCCGCTGTTTTTGTAAACGGTGTGAATTTATTGTTAAAACATCAAAAAACGCCTTGACAATTGCAAAAATCGTGCTATACTTTATGCCAATAGCCATGATGGGAAGAGTAATCGCATCAAACGACGTTTCAGAGAGCGGCGCAATTGCTGAAAGCGCGGTACGTCCGGATAGTGAGGAAGAACAGCCCGGAGCTGTCGGAGGGAAAGCAGAAATGTCAGTAGCTTCGACCGGAATGTCCGCACGTTATAGCGGCGAGGTATAAATTTGTACCGGAAAGAGCGGACTGCTATAAACAGTCAACAAGGGTGGCAACACGGAAAATATTCGTCCCTGTGGAAGAAATTCCACAGGGATTTTTGTTTTGTCTGCACTTAACCGCCTTTTCGGAAAGCTCGGAAAGGATGAAGAAAAATGGAAAAAAGAACCGTATACTGCGGCGCACTGACGGAAGACTATGTCGGCAAAGACGCGTCTGTGTGCGGCTGGGTGCAGACCAAGCGCGATATGGGCGGCGTGGTGTTTATCGACTTAAAAGACCGTGAAGGTACCTTGCAGGTCGTCTTTGATGAAGGTTTGCTCTCACCGGAGCATTTTCATATTGCGGAAAGCCTAAAGAATCAGTACGTCATATCGGTCGGCGGCAAGATCCGGCTAAGAAGCGAGGATACCGTAAATCCCAAAATCAAGACCGGTACGGTCGAGCTTGCTGCGGAACGTTTGGAGCTTTTATCGGAATCAAAGCCGCTGCCGTTTCAGCTGGAGGATGCGGAAAACGTCCGCGAGGATCTTCGCTTAAAATACCGTTTTCTCGATATCCGCCGCGAGCAAATGCAGGAAAACCTGCGCTTTCGGCATAAGGTTTCGCGCGTGACCAGAAGCTATCTTGACAACGACGGCTTTACCGAGGTTGAAACACCGTATCTGACCAAATCCACGCCGGAGGGCGCGCGCGATTATCTCGTTCCCAGCCGCGTTCATCCCGGTATGTTCTATGCGCTGCCGCAGTCGCCGCAGATATTCAAGCAGCTGCTCATGGTTGGCGGCATGGACAAGTATTATCAGATTGCACGCTGCTTCCGTGACGAGGATCTGCGCGCCGACCGTCAGCCGGAATTCACACAAGTGGATATGGAGCTTTCGTTCGTTGAGCAAGAGGATGTGCTGGTTCACCTCGAAAAGCTCTTCAAATACATTTTCAAAAACTCGCTTGACGTGGATATCGACTATGCATTTCCGCGAATCACTTGGAAAGAATGCATGGATAAATACGGCTGCGACAAGCCGGATCTGCGTTTCGGACTGCCGATTGTAGATGTGACCGATATCGCGGCGAAAAGCGATTTTTCTGTCTTCAAATCGGTTACAAAGAGCGGCGGCGTGGTTCGTGCGATCAACGTATGCGGCAAAAGCGATTTTACACGCTCCCAGATCGAAGAACTGACCGATAAAGCGGTCTCCTGCGGCGCAAAGGGCATGGCATGGATTGCTGTGCGGCCGGATGGCGAGCTGTATACCATTCTCACCAAGTATTTTTCGGATGATGTCATGAAAGAACTGCTTGCGCGTGTGGAGGCAAAGCCTGGCGATTTCATTTTGTTCTGTGCCGATAAGCTTGCGACGGTTCGCCGTGTGCTCGGCGCGCTTCGCAATGATCTTGGCACGATGCTTGAGCTAAAGCGCAAAGACGATTACAAGCTTTTATTTGTCATCGATTTTCCGGAATTTGAATATTCCGAAGAGGAAGCACGCTACGTTGCCATGCACCATCCGTTCACCATGCCGTATCCCGAGGATCTGCAATATTTAGAAAGTGATCTGGAACGCGTGCGTGCGCAGGCGTATGATGTGGTTCTCAACGGTGTGGAGCTTGGAAGCGGTTCGGTACGTATTCATGACCGAAAGATCCAACAGCAGATGTTTAAGGCTCTCGGCTTTACCAAGGAACAGACAGAAGAGCGTTTCGGCTTTATGATCAACGCTTTTCGTTACGGCACACCGCCGCACGCCGGCTTTGCGTTCGGACTTGACCGGCTTGTCATGCTCATGCGCGGCGCGGATTCGCTTCGTGACGTCATTGCCTTTCCGAAAACCAAAGACGCCTCCTGTCCCATGACCGAAGCACCGAATGTGGTGGACATGAAGCAGTTAGAGGAGCTTTCGCTTCTGTCGCTTTCCGAAACCATCGATGCGGACGGCACGCGTGTTTCCGCAAAAAAGAAAACTAAAAAAATCGATGTGGACGCGGTTGCGTCGCTTGCGAAATTAACCATTGATGACGATAAAAAAGAAAAGCTGGAGCAGGATATGGAATCGGTCATCGATTTTGCCAATGCCTTAAATGCGCTCGATACCGAAGGCGTGCCTGTGCGCGAGCATTTGGTTCCCACAAGCAACGTGTTCCGCGAGGATGTGCCGGAACAAACGTATACGCGGGCAGAATTGCTTGCCAATGCAAAAACAAAAACCGCAGAATATATCACCGTTCCGCGTGTTGTCGAATGAGAAAGGGGAATGAAACCATGTCTGAACTTACGCACCTCACGCTTGCCGAAATGCGAAAAATGCTGGACGGGCGCGAACTATCCTCTTTTGAACTGACGGAGGCTTTTTTGAAAGAAATTGAGAGCCGCGATGCCAACATCGGCGCGTTTTTGACGGTAACTGAATCGGAAGCCGGAAAAGCGGCAAAGAGCTATGATGCCGCAGGCGAAAAGACCGGTGTACTTTCCGGCATTCCGATGGCTATCAAGGATAATATCTGTACAAAAGGAATCAAGACCACCTGCGCATCGCATATGCTTGAGGATTTTGTACCGTGCTATGACGCGACGGTCATGGAAAAGTTGAAGGCGCAAAAGGCTGTCATGCTCGGCAAGGTGAATATGGATGAATTCGCCATGGGAAGCACCACCGAAAACTCGGCGTTTCAGGTTACCAAAAACCCGGTTGATATAACGTGCGTTCCCGGCGGTTCAAGCGGCGGCAGCGCGGCGGCGGTTGCGGCAGGCTTTGCACCGTTTGCCCTCGGCTCGGATACCGGCGGTTCGATACGTCAGCCGGCAGCCTTTTGCGGCGTGGTCGGTATGAAGCCGACCTATGGTGCGGTCTCGCGCTTCGGCCTTGTGGCATTTGCTTCATCGCTCGATCAGATCGGGCCGCTCACCACAAACGTGTACGATAACGCGCTTGTGTTTTCAGCGATTTCCGGTCACGATGAAAAGGACGCAACTTCGATAGCCGACGGTTATACTGATCCGCTTGCCGCTATTGAAAAAGGCGTGCGCGGCATGAAAGTGGCACTTCCCGTGGAATTCTTTGCCGAAGGCATCGACAGCGAGGTGAAGAACGCCGTCTTTGCGGCAGCCAAACGCTTTGAAGCACTCGGCGCAAGCATTTCCGAGGTCAAAATGCCGGCACTTGCCGATGCGCTTCCGGCATATTATGTCATTTCCTCGGCCGAAGCGTCCTCCAACCTTGCACGCTTCGACGGTGTCCGCTACGGCAAACGTGCCGAGGCTTACGGCGATATCGATGAGCTATACAAAAACACCCGTAACGAAGGCTTTGGCGATGAAGTCAAACGCCGCATCATGCTCGGTACATTCGCACTTTCCTCCGGCTATTACGACGCCTATTATAAAAAAGCCTTGCAGGCGCGCAGTCTGATTATCGCCGAATACGAAAGAGTATTTGAAAAATACGATTTTATCCTGTCGCCGGTCGCGCCGACACCGGCGTATAAACTCGGCTCCAAGACCGGGAATCCGATCGAAATGTATTTGGGTGACATTTATACCGTTCCGGTCAATATTGCCGGTGTTCCGGCATTGTCCTTGCCATGCGGCAAAACCGAAAGCGGACTTCCGATCGGGATGCAGCTTATCGGCAAAGCACTTTCCGAGCCGCTCTTGTACCGTGCCGGCTTTGCGTTTGAGAAAGAATAAGGGGGCGAGCATATGACACTCTATAAAGGTTATGAAATGGTTATCGGTTTGGAAGTCCATGTGGAATTAAAGACAAAAACAAAGATCTTTTGCAACTGCAAAACCGATTTCGGCGCAGAACCCAATACACACGTGTGTCCGGTCTGCATGGGAATGCCCGGCACGCTCCCGGTGCTCAATAAAAAGGTTGTGGATTATGCCATTAAGGCCGGCCTTGCCACCAACTGTTCGATCGCGCGTTTTTCCAAACAGGACCGTAAAAACTACTTTTATCCCGATCTTCCCAAGGCCTATCAGATTTCCCAGTACGACCTGCCGCTCTGTGAGCACGGATATGTGGATATCGAAACTGCGGGCGGCTCTAAACGCGTCGGTATTACCCGGATTCACATTGAGGAGGATGCCGGAAAGCTTGTGCATGACGCAAAGCTCGGAACGCTCATCGACTGCAACCGCTGCGGTGTGCCGCTCATTGAAATCGTGTCCGAGCCGGATATCCGCTCTGCCGAAGAAGCGGACGCCTATCTGCGCAAACTCCGCGCCGCCATTCTTTATACTGGCGTTTCCGATTGCAAGATGAACGAAGGCTCTTTGCGGTGCGATGTCAACCTTTCGGTGCGCAAGCCCGGTGAACCCTTCGGAACGCGTACTGAAATGAAAAACATCAACTCGTTCCAGTTTATAGCCAAAGCCATCGATTTTGAATATCGCCGTCAGGTGGATGCGCTTGAAAGCGGAGAGAGCGTTGTTCAGGAAACGCGCCGCTTTGATGCCGATTCCGGCAAAACCTATTCCATGCGCAAAAAAGAAGACGCCAACGATTACCGCTACTTTCCGGATCCGGATCTTCCGCCGATCGTCATTACGGAAGAAAAGCTTGCTGCCTTAAAGGCCGAGATTCCCATGCTGCCGGATGAGCGCAAAAAACTGTATACCGAAACCTACGGTCTCACAGCGTATGACAGTGAAGTCATCACCAACGAACTTGCCGTGGCGGATTATTTTGAAAAAACGGCTTGTGCCACACGCTATCCGAAGCTTGCCGCCAATATGCTCATTACCGATATCTTGCGCAGCTATGATTCGGAAAATGGCGATCTTCCGGTAAAACCGGAACGTCTTGCGGCATTGGCGGATTTGCTCGGCGACGGAAAAATCAACAGCTCAACCGGCAAAAAAATTGTCGGGGAGCTTCTTGCAAGCGATTTTGACCCTGCCGTGTATGTTGCCGAACACGGACTTGAACAGATCAATGACCGTGCCGTATTGGAACAGGCAGTACGTGAGGTTTTGATGAGTGATGGAAAATCGGTCGCCTCCTATAAGGCTGGAAAAACCGCCGCTCTCAAAGCACTTGTCGGCAAGGTCATGGCAAAAACCGGCGGAAAAGCAAACCCGGTAATGGTCAATGAGCTGACCCAAGCATTGATTATCGAGTATTAAAGTATTAAACCGAATATACGCAAAAGAATTGCAGGGCAGGATGTCTTGCAATTCTTTTTTGCGACACGCAAAGCAATGTTCATAAGATGTTTGCAAATTGAAGCTTGATAACAAGTACTTTTTTTCTTATAATTCCGGCGGAAAAGAAAATTCGAAAGGAGTTTTGCCTGTGCATTCCGTTTCTTCTTCTTCGGCACATTCGGAAATTCACAAACACCGGTTTTCCGAGCCGCTCCATCTTACCTCCGGCACACCGTGGAAGGTCATCTTGAAATACGCGCTTCCGATCATGCTGTCGTATCTTCTGCAGCAGATCTATGTGCTTACGGACGCAGTTATCTGCGGTCAGACGCTTTCGGCCGATGAAGTTGCCGGTGTGAACGATACGTTTGCGTTAACCTTCATTTTTTTGCAGTTTGCTTTTGGTTGCACGGCAGGCTTCAGTGTTATCACGGCAAACCGCGTTGGTTTGGGTGACAAAGCCGGCGTGCGGCGCTCGTTTGCAGCGCAGATTCTTCTGTCGTGCGCGACAACATTTGTGCTCAGCGTATTATCGCTGACATTGCTGCCGTGGCTGCTTCGCTTGATCAATGTAACGACCGATAACATGGGCGTTTACCGTGCGGCGTACAGCTATTGCTTTGTCATGTTTATCGGCATTTTTGCGCAAATGGGCTATAACTTCATTTGCAGCATTCTTCGCAGCGTGGGTGATTCGGTAACGCCGCTGGTATTTCTCATTCTGTCAACAATTTTGAATATCGGCCTTGACTTGTGGTTCCTCATCGGTTTTCGGTGGGGAGCGGCGGGAGCGGCGATTGCTACGGTGTTTGCCCAAGCACTCAGTGCTGCCGCGTGCTTTGTGTATACGTTCGTGCGCTATCCGGATTTGAGATTAAAAAAAGAGGATTTTAAGGTAACGAAGGCGGATATTATATCGCATTTGCGCCAAGGACTTCCGCTTGGCCTTCAATTTTCCGTGCTTGCCGTCGGCATTATTACCATGCAGGGCGCGGTCATTCGCTTTGATTTGCAGCCGAATGGGCTAATGGTCGCCGGAAACCCGGCACAGAACGGCTTCGGCGCGGCCAACAAGCTTGTCAATTTCCTGATGGTCTATTTTAACGGTCTCGGCTCGGCTATGGTCGGCTATAACGCGCAGAACTACGGAAAAGGCGCTTATGCACGCATCCGAAAGGGTACAAACCAAGCACTTGTGATCATGCTTGTTTTCAGCGTTCTGTGTACGGCGGTCGGCTTGCTTTTGTCTGTCGGCGGTATTTATCAGCATATTTTTTTGAGTGCCGACAAGATTTCTTCAGAATCCATCCGTTACGGGAACCTGTATTTGTATGCCGATATGCCGCTTTATATGATTCTCGGCTTCTTGATCATCATGCGCAGTTCGGTGCAGGGAACGGGACGTTCCGAATTCACGCTCGGTGCCGGGATTGCCGAGCTTGTGAGCCGCGTGTTAATTTGCTCGTTTTTGCCGGGACTTGTGAACGGTGCTCCGACAAATGCTTTCTCCTCTTCGGCAGCGTTTTATACCTTGTGCTTAGGCGATCCGGGCGCATGGACGCTGGCGTCGCTTGTCCTGCTATATCCATACATTCGTTACATTCTTCGTGAAAAGTACCCGATTTAATGCATTTTGCAACACAAAATTGCGTATTATGCAAAAAATGAAGAAAAATGCGGATTCCTCTTGCATTTTCGAATAATTTGTGCTATAATAATTCAAGATGGGCAAAATGATTTGCTCCGATATGCTTGCAGCAAATGCTTTGGAAAGGATCTGTTTTCATGAGTTATCTTTCGATGGACAGCCATCAGTTAGAGGAAAAGGAAAGCGAACTTATAAAGGAATATCAGGCGTTAAAGGCGAATGGACTTAACATCAACATGACGCGCGGCAAGCCCTGCAAAGAGCAGCTTGACCTGTCTGAGCCGATGCTTACGGCCATTGCCACCAATGCCGACTGCTATACCGATTATGGCTTCGACTGCCGCAACTACGGCTTGGTAGACGGTCTTGACTATGCCAAAAAGATGTTCTCGGATATTATCGGCGTGCCGTGGAATCAGATCATTGTCGGCGGCAACTCCAGTCTGAACTTAATGTACGATGCGGTGGCACGCTATATGCTGTACGGCGTGAACGGCGAAACGCCTTGGGTCAAGCAAGAAAAAATCAAGTTTCTGTGTCCTGTTCCGGGCTATGACCGGCATTTCGGCATCTGTGAATCGCTCGGTATCGAAATGGTCAATGTGCCGCTGCTTGCGGACGGACCGGATATGAGCATGGTTCAAGAGCTTATCAAAGACCCGACCGTCAAGGGTATGTGGTGCGTGCCGAAATACTCCAATCCGACCGGCATTACGTATTCGGCAAGCGTTGTGCGCCGTATCGCTTCCATGAAGCCGGCGGCAAAGGATTTCCGCTTGTTCTGGGATAACGCGTATGCGGTGCATGATCTTTACGATGAGGGCGATACGCTTGTCGATATTCTTCCGGAATGTGAAAAATACGGCAACGGCAATTTGCCGCTTATTTTCATGTCCACGTCCAAAATCAGCTATCCCGGCTCGGGTGTTTCGGCACTCGGAGGCTCTAAAGAAAATATGGATTATATCAAATCCATCATGCAGCAGCAGACCATCGGACACGATAAGATGAATATGTGGCGTCATGTGCGCTATTTTAAGTCGGCGGACGGCATTCGCGCGTATATGAAAAAACACGCGGCTATTTTGCGCCCAAAATTTGAAATATGCGAAAAGGTGCTTGAGGAAAACCTTGCCGATACCGGTATTGCCATGTGGACAAAGCCGAAAGGCGGCTATTTTATCAGCTTAAATGTGTACGCAGGCTGTGCCTTGAAAACAGTGGCTCTTGCCAAAGAAGCCGGTGTTGTCGTGACCGAAGCCGGTGCGACTTTCCCGTATCATAAAGACCCGGGCGATACCAACATCCGCATCGCACCGTCCTTCCCGACGGTCGAAGAGCTTGAACAGGGCATGAAGGTGCTTTGCGTGAGTGCAAAGCTTGCTTCCGTGCAAAAACTGCTTGAAGAAAAGAAATAATAAACCGATTGTTCCAACACAAAGGAGATTGTCATGCCGGATTATAATTCTTATGTCAGCCCATTTTCCACACGTTATGCCTCCAAAGAGATGCAGTATGTGTTCTCCGCAAATATGAAATTTACCACTTGGCGCAGACTTTGGCTCTCACTTGCCAAGGCCGAGAAGACACTCGGTCTTGATATTACCGATGCGCAGTTAAACGAAATGGCGGCACATTTGGACGATGTCGACTATGCTGTCGCCGAAGCAAGAGAAAAAGAAGTCCGTCACGATGTCATGGCGCACGTATATACCTTTGGAAAAGCCTGTCCGACGGCCGCTCCCATTATCCATTTGGGCGCAACGTCCTGTTATGTCGGCGATAACGCCGATATCATCGGACTTCGTGAGGCCATGAAGATCGTTGAAAAAAAGCTGTGCTCGGTCATTGCCAACCTTTCGGAATTTGCCTTGAAATACAAAAATATGCCTTGCCTTGCCTATACACATCTCCAACCGGCACAGGCGACCACCGTCGGTAAGCGCGCCACGCTTTGGATCAACGAACTGTTATATGACCTCGATGAACTGCGTTACCGTCTGTCCTCTCTCAAAATGTTAGGCTCAAAGGGAACGACCGGTACGCAGGCCAGCTTTATGGAGCTGTTCGAAGGCGATTCGGAAAAGGTGAAGAAGTTAGAAGAGCTTATCTGTACCGATTTCGGCTTTGATGGTGTTGTTCCGGTTTCCGGTCAAACCTATTCCCGCAAGGTAGACGCGGCAATTTTGGCAACACTTTCCGGCATTGCTCAAAGCGCCTATAAATTTGCCAATGACCTTCGTATTCTGCAATCCTTCAAGGAAATGGAAGAACCCTTCGAAGCGCATCAGATCGGCTCCTCGGCTATGCCGTATAAACGCAATCCCATGCGCAGTGAGCGAATTTGTGCGCTTGCTCGCTATGTCATCTGCGATTCGCTCAATCCGGCATTTACGGCGGCGACCCAATGGTTTGAGAGAACGCTCGACGATTCTGCCAACAAGCGTATTTCGGTTGCAGAGGCCTTTTTGGCGGTCGATTCGATTCTAAATATTTACATGAACGTGACAAACGGCCTTGTGGTATATCCGAAGATGGTTCGTTCGCGTCTGATGGCGGAACTGCCGTTTATGGCAAGCGAAAACATCATGATGGACGCTGTCAAGCGCGGCGGAAACCGTCAGGAGCTGCATGAACGCATCCGCGAACACGCCATGGCTGCCGGCAAGGTCGTCAAAGAGCTTGGTGAACCGAACGACCTTCTTGAACGTATTGCAGCAGATCCGGCATTCGGGCTTTCCATGGAGGATCTCGATAAGATCGTTGTTCCCGAAAACTATACCGGCCGCAGTGCCGAACAGGTCAAAGAGTTCATCGAAAACTGTGTAAAACCGGCACTTGCCGCATTCCATGGCGAACTCGGCAAGGACTATGAGTTAACTGTATAAAAGGAAGACAGAATCGTGGAAGACATTAAACTGTGGGAAAATGGAACACCCTATTACAATGCAGAATACGGACAGCCGGAAACGACGATAACGCCGTATCTTTTAGAGGATGATAACACCGATAAAGGCCTTGTCATCGTGTGTCCGGGCGGCGGTTATTCGGGACGTGCCGGCCATGAGGGAAAACCGATTGCCGAGCTTTTGAACAAAGCCGGAATTTCGTCATTGGTTCTCAATTACCGCGTTGCGCCTTACAAACACCCGGCAGAGCTTTCCGACGCGAACCGCGCGGTTCGCTTTGCACGCTATCATGCCAAAGAATGGGGCGTAAACCCGGAAAAAATCGGTATTTTAGGCTTTTCCGCCGGCGGCCACCTTGCTGTGAGCACTTGTGAGCATTATGACAGCGGCAAAACCGACGGAGACGCCATCGACCGCGTTTCCAGCCGCCCGAATGCCGGAATCTTCTGCTATCCGGTGGTTACCATGAAAGAATATACGCACAAAGGCTCAAAGGATAACCTGCTCGGACCGAATCCTGACCCGAAATTAGTCGATAAAATGTCCGGCGAATGCAGCGTTCCGGACGATTGTCCGCCTGCGTTTATCTGGCATACGGCGGACGATACCTGCGTGGATGTCAACAACAGCCTGCTTCTTGCACAGGCACTTCATGCCAAAAAGATTCCGTTTGAAATGCATATTTTCCCGAACGGCAACCATGGCAGAGGCTTGGCAGAGGATGTGGAAGGCACCTGCCAATGGGGACAGCTTATGATTAATTGGCTGAAGACAATGAAGTTCTGACACAGTTCATATAATCTGACAAAAACCGTTTACCTTGTCTGGATAAACGGTTTTTTCGTGCAGTAAACTAAGCTTCACTTGCTGATACAAGCTTGACCAAAACCTCAGTCATCTTTTCTAAAGCCTTGACGGGAATGGCCTCATAAATGCTGTGAAAGCCCATGCCGCCTGTGGAAAGGTTGGGACAGGGAAGCCCTTCAAAGCTGAGCCTTGCTCCGTCCGTGCCGCCGCGAATGGCGGTGATTTCCGGCGTAACGCCGCATGCGCGCATCGCGTTTTCGGCACGCTTTACAATTTCCGGATATTTGTCAATAATCACGCGCATATTGCGGTAGCTGTCCGTGACAGTCAAATCAAACGTATTTTCGCCGTATTTGCGGTTTAGATAACGAACTGTATCGGCTATAAACGCTTTGCGCTTTTCAAACATTTCATCGCTGTGGTCGCGAATGAGCATATGCAAAGAAGCCGTCGTTTCGTCGCCTTCAACCGCATTGATGTGGTAAAAGCCTTCATAGCCCTCGGTGTGAGCAGGTGTTTCAGCCGGCGGCAAAAGCGCGATAAACTCATGCAAAAACAGAATGGCGTTTCGCATCTTATTTTTTGCCGAGCCGGGATGGGTGTTAATGCCGTGGACGATGAGTTTTACCGACGCGGCGTTGAAGTTTTCGCATTCAATCCCGCCTAATTCGCCGCCGTCAACCGTGTAAGCATACACGGCGTCAAAGCGTTCAAAATCAAACTTGTCCGCGCCGCGTCCGATCTCCTCGTCGGGCGTAAAGCAAATGCTGATTTGACCGTGCTTGACGGTTTTATCTTTCATAAGTGCGTCACACGCGGCGATGATTTCGGCAACACCGGCTTTGTCATCCGCACCTAAAAGCGTGGTGTGGTCGGTGACAATCAGCTGTTCGTCGTGGTAACGCTTGTCAACCATAGGCGCATTATTTCCGTCAAACGTGATAATCTGTGGTTTTACGTCTTTGCCGCTTACATCGGGAGAGGTATCCATATGTGCGATAAGGCCGATTTTCGGAACATTTTCCATACCCGTGCTTGCCGGCACATGCCCGTATACATAGCCGTTTTCGTCACGCATGGCATCGGTTAGCCCGATGTCTTTTAATTCTTTCACCAAATAGTCGGCAAGTATCAGCTGTTTTGCTGTGGAAGGGCAGGTATCGCTTGTTTCGTCGGAAGTTGTGTCAAAGGTCACATAGGTTAAGAATCTGTCGATTACTGTCATGGTGTTCCTCCGAATTTCAGAATTTTTGCGTGTTTGCTGAAACCGCCCACGTCACCGGTAAGCGACGTGGGCGGCGGTTATTTAGCGAATAGCTGATTATTCAACGTAAGCGTACTGTAAGTACCAATAGCCGTACGGGCTGTGCCAGCTGCCTTTGAGCGACGGGCTCTGGAGCCAGAAGTCGTTGTAGTAAGCAACCGGAATGAAAGCATAATCTTCCATAGCGATCTTTTCAGCAGCGTGAAGCTGTGCAAAGTGCTCAGCCGGATCAGCAACCTTGGAAGCGTCGATAGCGGCATCAAATTCCGGATTGTTGTATTTACCGTCGTTGTTGCCGTTGGAGGAATAGAACAGTTCGATCATGTTGGAGGCATCGTTGTAGTCCATAACCCAACCGTTACGAGCCATTTCGTATTCACCGGCACGACGCTGCGGCGTGAAGGAGGCCCATTCAACCTTGTCGATGTTCAAGGTGATACCGAGTTCCTTGTAAGCCTGCTGTAAGTATTCGGCAAGCGGAATGTGGTAACCAGTTTCGTTGGTGGAGTAGGTGATGGTCGGGAAGCCTTCGCCGTTCGGATAACCGGCTTCTGCAAGAGCAGCCTTAGCTTCTTCAAGGTCAGCAGCGAAATCCTCACCGATGTAGGTCTTGCCGCCGTTGGCAGCTTTGGAGTTGTCCAAAAACATACCTTCTGCGTCAACAACACCCGGACCGACATAATTGTATGCCGGCGAATACGTTCCCTGCATAACAGTGTTTGCAACGTATTCACGGTCGATGGCGAGGGTGAGGGCCTTGCGGACGAGTGGATTCTGGAAAATTTCCTTGTTGAGGTTCATGCTGATGTAGTAGGTGCCGAGGATCGGATCAACATGGAAGTCTTCTTTGCCGGTGAGGCTCGGAATTTCTTCGGTCGGAACATCCTTGATGAGCTGAGCCGTGCCGCTGTTGTAAGCCGCAAACGAAGCGCTGGAATCTTCAAGAAGCAAGAACGTAAGAGTGTCGGTAACGATCTTGGAGTTATCCCAACCGCCGACATAGTTCGGGTTCTTCTTGCAAACGATGCGTTCGTTGGGCGTCCATTCACTGATCATGTACGGACCGTTGCAAACGTAGGTTTCCGGCTTGACTGCCCAAGCATCGCCGTTTGCGGTGATGGTAGCTTCGTTGACCGGGCTGAGGGGAGCGAATGCGGCGAGCTTATCAAAGTAAGAGCAGGGATAAGCAAGAACGATGGTAAGAGTTTTGCCGTCTTCGCTTGCCTTAACGTTTAATAAATCCTTGTTCGGTTCGGTGGTGGGGTCGCCGGTATTGGGATCGGGATTGCCGCAAGCGTCGGCATAACCCTCAACCATACCGATAACAGTTTCTGCGTAGGGGGATGCGAGGTCAAGATCGGTAAGACGTTTGAAGGCATATTCAAAGTCTTTTGCGGTAAGCTCAGAGCCGTCCGACCACTTAAGACCGTCACGCATGGTGAAGGTCCAGGTAAGACCGTCGTCGCTGACTTCCCATTTTTCTGCCTGACCGCCGACAACATTGTTGTCTTTGTCAATGATGAGAAGGGGTTCAAACAGGGTAACAAGCATATTACCGCCGTCTACGGCACTGTTGAGTGCCGGGTCAAGAGTTTCGGGGTTCGGACCGATCTGTACGGTCACTGCCGAAGCCTTTGTTTTAGTGTCGTCTTCTTTCTTTCCGCAAGCCGTCATGCCGACGAGCATGGAGGAGGAGAGAGTCAGAGCCATAACAATTGCCGCTATTCTCTTGAGTTTCATGGAATCGCCTCTTTCTTAAAATTTACGGCTTTTGCCGCATGAATTTATATCCACCGCCCGTCGGACGGATAGATAACAAAGGTGTCGCGATTTAGTGGACTTTATGCAGATTGTGACAAGCCACAAAATGCCCCGGTGACACTTCGGTAAGCTGCGGGCAAACGGCCGCGCACTCTTCCGTGGCATACGGGCATCTTGTGCGGAACCGGCAGCCGCTCGGCGGATTTAAGGGGCTGGGGACATCGCCTTGCAGCGGAATGCGCTTGGAAGTGCGCGCCGTGATCGGGTCGGCTTCGGGGATGGCCGAAATCAGGCTTTTGGTATACGGATGCAGGCTGTGCGAAATCAGTTCGAAGCTTTCGGCAAGCTCGACAAGCTTTCCTAAGTACATAACGCCGATTCGGTCAGAAATGTGACGCACAATGCTTAAGTCGTGTGCAATGAATAAATAGGTCAGACCGAGGTCATGCTGCAGATCCTCAAACATGTTGACAACCTGTGCCTGAATCGAAACGTCGAGTGCCGAGACCGGCTCGTCGCACACAATGAATTCGGGATTTACGGCAAGCGCACGGGCAATGCCGACACGCTGACGCTGACCGCCGGAGAATTCGTGCGGATAGCGGTTGGCGTGCTCGCTGTTTAAGCCGACGCGCTCCAAAAGCGAAATAATGCGGTCGCGGCGTTCATTTTTGTTTGCGGCAAGCTTGTGAATATCGATGGCTTCACCGACAATGTCGCCAATGGTCATGCGCGGGTCAAGACTGGCATACGGGTCTTGGAACACCATCTGCATCTTGCGGCGATAGGGGAGCATATCGACGGCGGTATGGCTTGCTTTGTCAGAAATCACGTTTCCGTCGTAAATAATGGTTCCGTCGGTCGGCTCGTACAAACGCAAAAGCGTACGTCCGACAGTGGTTTTTCCGCAGCCGGATTCACCGACAAGGCCCAACGTTTCGCCATGGTAAATGTAGAACGAAACATCATCCACGGCCTGCACAAACTGCTTGCGGCGGCCTCCTTTGACCGGAAAGTACTGCTGTAAGTGCTGTACTTCGACTAATTTTTTCTGCTCACTCACCGACAGTCTCTCCTTTCTCCGCGGCTTGCTTCTGCAATAGCCAGCAATGGCTGTAATGCGTTTCGGATAATTCCGTTTTGGGAGGCATCCGGTCAAGGCATACCTTCATGCAGGCGCGGCAGCGCGGTGCAAACGGACATCCTGCAGGCGGATTGAGAAGATCCACCGGCTGTCCTTCGATCGGGATCAAGCGTTCGGTCTGCTCGACATTTAGCTTCGGAATGGAGCGGATCAGACCTTTGGTGTATTCGTGGCACGGGTTGTAGAAAATCTCATCAGCCGTACCGTATTCTACAATGTGACCGGCATACATAACGGCGATTTTTTCGCACATGCTTGCCACAACGCCGAGGTCATGCGTGATCATGATAATACTCATGCCGAGCTTTTGGCGCAGCTCCTGCATCAGTTCCAAAATCTGTGCCTGGATGGTCACGTCGAGTGCCGTGGTCGGCTCATCGGCGATAAGCAGCTTCGGCTCGCAGGCGAGCGCGATGGCAATCATCACGCGCTGACGCATACCGCCGGAAAGCTCATGCGGATATTGCTTCAACCGCTTTTCCGGTTCGGTGATACCGACAAGCTCAATTAACTCTCGGGCGCGTTCATATGCTTCTTTTTTGGATTTTCCGGTGTGAAGGCGAATAACTTCGATAATTTGGTTGCCGATTGTGTAAACCGGATTAAGGCTGGTCATCGGATCTTGGAAAATGATGGATACTTCGTTTCCGCGGATCTTGCGCATTTCTTTTTCGGTCATCTTGTCAATCTGATGACCGTTAAACCAGATAGAACCGCCGACAAGCTTGCCTGGGTAAGCGGTAAGCCCCATAACCGAATAGGCGGTGACCGATTTACCGGAGCCGGATTCACCGACAATACCGAGCACTTCTCCTTCGTTCATGGAGAAGGATACGCCGTTTAAGGCCTTGACTTCACCGGCCGGTGTGAAGAACGAGAGTCTTTCGTCTTTAATGTCCAATAATTTATTACTCATACGTCTCATTTTCCTCTCAGCTTTTTAGTTTCGGGTCAAAGGCATCACGCAGACCGTCGCCGAGAAGGTTGAAGGCCAAAATAATGACGCTGATGAGAATTGCCGGCATGAACAATAAGTGCGGATAGGTGTTCATGCCTTTTACGGCATCGGTAGCAAGCGAACCGAGCGAAGGCATCGGCGCTGATACGCCAAGCCCTAAGAAGCTGAGGTAGCTTTCGGTGAAAATGGCAGACGGAATCTGCAGCGTTGTGGTAACGATAAGCGTACCGATGCAGTTGGTGAGCAGATGCTTGCGGATAATGCGGGATTTTCCGGCACCCATGGCACGTGCCGCCGTAACATATTCGGATTCTTTCAGAACCAGAATCTGTGAACGGGTAATGCGCGCCATGCCGACCCAGTATAACAGCACGAACACAAGAAAAATGGCAATCAAGTTCGGGCCGACCGTCTGCATCCATTTCAGACCCGGCAGCTGTGCCAATTCCTCTAACCGCGGCTTTAAAATGACAGACAGCAGAATGATAAGCAATACATCGGGAATGGTGTACAAAATATCGGTGATACGCATCATGATATTGTCTACCCAACCGCCGATAAAACCGGCAATTGCGCCATAGACTGAACCGACGACAAGCACGAGAGCTGCGCAGATAAGGCCGACCGTCAGACTGATACGCGTGCCCATCATCAAACGGGCGGCAAAGTCGCGTCCTAATTTATCGGTGCCGCAAATGTGCGGAAAAACGCTTTCACCGGCATCGATGCGCGCCTGCTCGGCTGAACCGTAGGTGAAGGGCTTGAGATTTTCGCTGGTTTGAATCATCTGTTCGTAGCTGTAAGGCCAGAAGGAGGGAAGAATATAGGCGAAAATTATGACAATGATCACAAATACAAGGCTGACCATCGCCACTTTGTTCTTGCGCAGCCGGCGTAAACCGTCTTTCCAGAAGTTTACGCTTTCGCGCATGACGACAAGGCTTTGCTTTTCATCGGGAGAAGCGAGAGCGAAGTCATCCGGATTCAGATGAAGACTCGGAAATTTCTTGTTCATAGGTTCTCTCTGCTGCTCCTTACTTCAATTTAATGCGTGGGTCGATGATTTTATAAAGAATATCGACAATAACGTTGGCGGTAATGATCAAAGTGGCAAGCACAATGGTTGTTCCCATGATCATGGTGTAGTCACGCTTCGAGATGGCCGATACGAATTCGCCGCCAAGTCCCGGGATCGTGAAAATCTTTTCCACAACAAAGGAACCGGTCATGAGGTTGGCAAGCATCGGACCGACGTAGGTGATAACCGGCAATATGGCATTCCGAAGCGCGTGCTTGAACAGAATCTTGAAGTTGGAAAGCCCCTTTGCCTTTGCTGTGCGGATGTAATCCTGTCCCATGACGTCAAGAAGGCTGGAACGCATAAGACGCGTGATATACGCCGTCGGATAAACGGCAAGTGCCGTTACCGGCATAATGTACGAGGCGGCGGTTCGAAGTCCGATGGTCGGCAACAGCTTCAATTGGCTGCCGAACGTGTATAACAGGATAACACTGGTAATAAAGCTCGGAATGGCGATACCGCAGGTCATGAGAACGATGATGAAATTGTCTGCAAATTTGCCGCGGTTGTAGGCTGAAAGACATCCGAGCGGAATGCCGACTAAGAGGGCAACGGCAACGGCGATACCGGCAAGACCGGCGGAAACCGGAAATTTGGAGAAGATGATATCGGAAACCGTCTTGCCGCGCTGACGAAGACTGAGTCCCATATCGCCTTGAACAAAATCGGTGATATAGGTGATATAGCGTTCAAAGAGCGGCTTATCGAGGCCGTATTTGGCTTCCAAAGCCTTTTGTGCCGCCTTGCTGATGGATTTTTCGGCGACAAACGGCCCGCCGGGGACTAAGTTCATTAAGAAAAAGGTCAGCGTCGCGACAACGAAAATACTGAGTAGACCGAGTGCGATACGCTTGACAATATATTTTGTCAACTGTTTCAGCTCCTTGATGTATTTTTGACATATCATTGAATTACTTGTGTATTATAGCATAAACTGCAAAAAAATGCAATAGCTAAAAGCGAAAACCCTTACATTTTGGTGAAATTGCCTAAATCGGCACTTACAGTATAATCAGCTCTTTCGGGCTGTACGTCAGGTTTTCACAGCCGTTTTCGGTGACATAAACCATGTCCTCGATACGAACGCCAAATTTGTTTTCCAGATAAATGCCCGGTTCGACGGTCATCACAGTGCCGGGAAGCAGTACCGTGTCGCACCGCATATTGAAATTCGGACGTTCATGAATTTCCACACCGACGCTGTGACCGAGACCGTGACCGAAGCAGCCTTCATAACCGGCGGAATAGATGATGTCGCGCGCCACTTTGTCTATATCCTTACAGACAAGTCCCGGACGAACGGCGTCCAGAGCGGCAAGCTGCGCCTTCAGAACGGTGTCGTAGACGGCTTTTTGTTCGTCGGAAATGCTCCCGACAGCAACCGTGCGCGTCATATCCGAATGATAGCCGCCGACAATTGCGCCGAAATCCATGGTAACAAAATCGCCGCATTCGATCTTCTTGTCGGTCGGCACGCCGTGCGGCAGGGAGGAGTTCTTGCCGGAAACAACGATAAAATCAAACGAAACGCCTTCCGAGCCGAGCTTGCGCATATAGAATTCCATGTCTAACATAACGTCTTTTTCGGTGCGCCCTGCAGCAATGCGCTCCAAAATGTAGGTGAAGGTATCGTCGGTCATTTTTTGTGCTTCCTTTATAAGGGAAAGCTCTTTTGAATTTTTGATGCTGCGCAAGTCGCGGATCAGAATATCAAATTTATCGGAATCGGAGACCTTTACTTGGGAGCTTGCCAGCGTTTCGGATAAGCGCTTGGCAAAATCGAGGGAGGTCTTTTCGCTTTCGACATACAGCGTTTGAATGCCGTTTGCTTCGCATAACTCTTTGATTTCGTCGAGCGGCGAAGAGGATAAGCGAACGTCACAGCTGTCAACAATCTGCTTCGCCTTTTCCACGTAACGGAAATCGATCAAAAACACTGCGGTATCCCGTGCAATAAACACAAAACCGTCGCTGGTTTCAAAACCGGTCAGGTAAAAACGGTTGGGAATGCTTGCCACAAGCAAGGCATCGTTTGCGCCAAGCTCTTTTTGAATCTGTTTGATAGCTTCTTTTGTCATCGTTTTCAAAGCTCCTTTAACACATTGCAAAGATAAATATAGGTACGTTTTGTGGAAGAAACGGATAAATGCTCGTTGACCGTATGGACATCCCACATGTTCGGACCGGCGGAAACGGCATCAAAATCTTTGATTTTCCCGGCAAACAGACCACATTCCAATCCTGCGTGCGTGACCTCAATGATCGGCTTTTTACCGTACTGTTTTTCGTAGACAGCAACCATGATGTCGCGTAAGCGGCTGTTTTCTTTGTATTCCCATGCCGGGTAGTGTCCGTGTGCGGCAAAGTCTGCACCGAGCGACACGGCAAGCGACTGCAAATCGTCGAGCATTTTCTGTTTTTCGGCGGAAACGCTGCTGCGAACCGATACAACGGCCTGAAAAACACTTTTTTCGTTCTCACGGGAGATGTTCATAATGCCGAGATTCAGCGAACTTTGCACCAATCCCGGAATCTGCTTGCTCATCGACTGTACGCCGAACGGAATACGCGTTAGAAAAGCAACGATTTTTTCGGTTGAGTTGCTGTCAAGGGCTGCCACATGCGCTTCCGCGGCGGAAACCGTAACCGTAAGACCGCTGTCAGCGGAAACGCGGTTTTCTTCGACAAATTTCGCCGCAAGAGCCTTCAGCTCCGAAAGAGACACGGTGGTAGCAATTACACATTCGGCGGCATTCGGAATGGCATTGTCCTTAAAACCGCCGCTTATCGAAATGAGACGGAAGGAAGAAAGACGATCCAAAAGCGCACCGAGCAGCTTATCGGCGTTTTGCCGACCTTCGCCGATCAGGATGCCCGAATGGCCGCCAAGCAGTCCGGAAAGCGAAATCTTCACGCAAGGAGCTTCATTTGCTTCGGTCGCAAGAGGCAAATCAATGTGTGCTTTGGCGCCGCCGGCACAGCCGACCGTCAAGGCGGTGTCTTCTTCGGAATCAAGGTTGATGAATGTGTGACCGGAAAGCTTTGCGGTATCAAAGCCGTGAGCGCCGTACATACCGGTTTCTTCGTCGGTCGTAAAGACTGCTTCGAGCGGCGGATGAGAAAGCGAATCGTCCTCCAGAACAGCTAAAATCATGGCAACGGCAATACCGTTGTCCGCGCCGAGCGTGGTGCCTTCGGCGGAAAGATTGTCGCCGTCGAGCTTCAAACGCAAGCCGTCTTTGGAAAAATCGATGGGGCAATCGGGCGTTTTTTCGCAAACCATGTCCATGTGTCCCTGCAAAATAACGGGGGGATGGTTTTCATAGCCTCGCGAGGCTTTTTTGCGGATGAGGACATTGTTGTGTTTATCAAATGTGTGTTCCAAGCCGTGTTCAGCGGCAAAATTTACGCAAAAAGCGCGGATTTTATCGGTATTTCCCGAACCGTGAGGAATGGAGCAGATTTTTTCAAAATAATGAAACACGCGCTCCGGCGCAAGGCTTTCAAGCATGTTGAAACCTCCTCATAATGAATAACAATTAAGAATCCGGATGGTCTTAATCGCTTGTTTCAAAATACAACAATATTTATATTATAGCTTGTCTGTTCGAAAAAGTCAACATTTTGTGCAGATTGTTGAAAAGGATTTTCGATTTAGAGATATTTTGTTATCATTTTAACAAGCTAACAGAATAAAGCGTCGAAGCGCATCGTCTTTCATGCCGGGATACTATTTGTTTTTTAACGTTTCTTCCAGACGCTTGACGATGGCGACGGCCTGTTTCCAGTCGGCGGCGTGCAAAAAATCTTTTCCGGCGTTCGGATAAGCTTTGCTTTCAAATAAGATCGGCGTAATGCCGGCTTTTTTGGCTGCTTGGCAGTTAAACGGTGCGTCGTCGATTAAAATCGAAATGTTTTCGGCAACACAGGCGCCGGCCTTATCGATGGTGCAGATGAGCTTGTCGTATTCGATGCCGCCGTTGTTTAGCTCAAGCGTTGTGGCCTTGACGGCATCGGCATAGTAATCAGTGGTACGGGCGGTGATGATGAAAATCTTGTGTCCTTGCTTGCGAAGCTCCCGAATACCCCAGGCGGCATCCGGCTTGAAGGGGGCGTCGGGAATGTATTTGTCGTTGTAGGCTTTTCCGAGGGCGTATTCTTGTTTTTTCCATGCGTCCGGCAAGGTGTTGTAGGAAATGTTTTTCTCTCGCAGCTCGTCTGCGTCGGCACCGAAGAATTCGGCGACAAACGGAATGTAATAATCAAATGTATCGGTTAAAGTATCATCGATGTCAACAGCGATATTCATAAGGATTCCTCCGGTTATATTTTTTGGAAAAGTATAGCACAGTTTCGAAAAAAAAGCAAGTGCCGCACGGTTTAAACGGCTGTATATAACGGTGAAAGGCAGTGAACATGCGAATTCTTTTCAAAAGCAAATGATTTTCCGGAAAATAGTGCATAAAATCGTACCCGATTTTGTCTATCGCCGCCGGGAGCAAGGGACTATAATATTAAAGAACTTTTTTGAAAATCAGAAAGAAGGAAAGTAAATGTCTTATGAAATCTCGGTACCGATCATCCGTGTTTGCGAGAATGAAAATCTCTTAAAGCAGCATCTTGCGGAGCTTCGCCGCTTGGATGCCGTGCGCGTTATGCTTTCGATCGAGCGATATTATATTTCCGAAGAGGCAAAAAAGAGGGAATTGGATGCCGTTCGAAGCAATTGCGCATTTTTCAAAGCACATGGGTTTGAGGTCGGTGCATGGATCTGGGCGTTCGCTCTGGGTGAAAAAAACACGTATATGCATATCAAAGGCGTCGGCGGCAGGGTTTCGGAGGATGAGATCTGCCCGTCCGATAAAGACTTCCGCGCGTTTGCGTGTGCATACATTGCCGATGTTGCCGCGTGCGGTATCGATTTGATCCTGTTTGACGATGATTTCCGGTATGGAACGCTGCCGAGCGGCTTGGGATGCGTGTGCGAAAATCATCTTGCTTATATGGAACGGCTTTTGGGAAAGACGGTCGACAGAACCGATTTGCCGTCCCTTTTGGTCTCCGGTGACAAAAACGAGTACAGAGATGCTTGGCAAGCGTCTAAAAAATATTTCATAGAGCTTTTCGCCTCTGAAGTGCGTGCAGCTGTGGATCGTGTAAATCCGCTTGTTCGGATCGGCTTTTGCGCATGCCTTACGGTCTGGGATTTTGACGGAACCGATTCGGCGACGCTTGCCCGGATCCTCGCCGGAAACACCAAGCCGTTTTTACGACTGATCGGCGCGCCGTATTGGGCGGAAAACAGAGGGTGGAACTGTCGGCTGCAAAACGTTATCGAAACCGAACGTATGGAGCGAAGCTGGTGCGGCGAAGGCATTGAGATTTTGTCGGAGGGCGATGCTTCTCCGCGACCGCGCAGCAATTGTCCGGCCAATTATCTGGAGATTTTCGATACCGCCTTGCGTGTTTCGGGCGGCTTTGACGGCATTTTGAAGTATGCCATTGACTATTATGCAAAACCGGGCTATGAAACCGGTTATATCGAGCGTCACGAGCGGCATCGTCCCCTGTATAGAGCCATCGAAACGCATTTTGACGGCAAAACGGCGGTCGGCGTGCGTGTCTATGAGCGAATGGAAAAATTTACGGATATGCGCATTCCGAAAGCCTTCGAAAGAAGCGATGAAGCAGATAATCTGTTTTTCTCGGTCGCGTCTAAATTGATGGTGGACAACGGTTTTCCGACCGTTTACGACGGCGAGGGCGTGTGCGGCATTGCTTTTGCGGAAAATGTCACGCTGGTGCCGAAAAATGCTTATAAAAACGGCTTGATTTTGGATGTGCGTGCCGCAGAAATCCTGACAGCCAAGGGCGTAGATGTCGGGCTGAAAAGCGTAGGCGAACCGTATAAGGCCTCGTATGAGTTTTTCGGTGATGACGGTGATAAGACGTTTGTGTGGAACACGGTTCGCGCGATAGAGGTTGATGAAAATGCAGATATACGCAGTCATTTTTGCTGCAAGCACGGCGACGGCACCTTGACGCTGAAAACGCCCGGCTCGTATTACTACGAAAACGCTGACGGCGGAAAATTTCTTGTGTTTGCGTTTGAAGGATATGAGCTGTATTACGGCCGGGATAATCTGTTGCGCAGCTATTACCGTTCGGCGGAAATTAAAGCGGCGTGTAATCGCTTCGGCGCGAAAATTCCGGCATATGCCTATGGAAATCCCGATTTGTATATCTTAGCCAAAAAAGGTGAATCAGCACTTTCGGTCGGCCTTTGGAATATCTTTGCCGATGAAATTTTCGAGCCGGTGATCGAGCTTGATAAAGCGTATACAAGCATCGAATGTATTGGCTGTACGGCGCGTTTGGAAGGAAATACCGTTCATTTATCACAGCTTCAGCCGTTTTCATTTGCCGGCTTTGAAGTGAGAGAATAGGGGAGAGAAATGGCCTATTTATTTTTGATACTCATCATTCTGGAGGGCTCGTTTGAAGTTATTTTAGCCAAAGAATACAACCTCAAGACCGCAAAACCGAACTGCAATCTGTTTACAGCGGTGGTTTGTTTTTGTGCGTTGTGCTTCTTTTTGCTGAACAGCGGCGGTCGGCTTTCGTTTGAAGCATCGCTTATCCCATATTCGCTCGGCTTTGCCGTTGCTTTCGGAACGGCTTCGGCTACGGCAATTTTTGCCATAAAAACGGGACCGATTTCAATCACGTCGCTGATGTCGTCGTATTCGCTTTTGATTCCGACCTTTTACGGGCTTTTGTTCTTAAAGGAAACGCCGCATACGGCGCTGTATTTCGGCTTAGCTGCATGGGCGGTATCACTGTTTCTGATCAATTTCAAGAAAAACGAAAACCTGCATTTTACGCCGCTGTGGATCGTTTATGTGCTCTTATGCTTTGTTTCGAACGGAATGTGTTCGACCGTGCAGAAAATGCAGCAAATGGCATTTGACGGGGCGTATAAAAACGAATTCATGATCTATGCTCTGATTCCGGTGACGATTGTGTTGTTTGTGCTTGGTTTTATGCAGCCGGGAAACAAGCTTTCCATGTTAAAGCCGTGCTTGAAATACGGTGTTGTCAAAGGCTTGGCGAATGGCTTTATGAACTATTTGGTGATGGTGACCTCCGCCATGCTGCCGAACGCGGTGCTGTTTCCGAGTATTTCGGCCGGCGGTCTTGTACTTACCTTTATTTGTGCCGTGACGATATATAAGGAGAAGCTCAGCAGAATGCAATATATCGGCTATGGTCTCGGCATTATAGCGGTAGTATTGCTAAATGTGTAAATGCAAGGCTTCCTATTGCTTTGCAAAAAGATGTCTCAGAATATTGACACTCCCACCGTTTCAGGTGGGGGTGTGTCACGCTTTTGCGTATACGGCTATGCTTTTGTTTTTTCGGCATTGCCGCCAAGCTATCGTCCTTCAACGCCTTGTTTTTTTATTCTACCGCAAATTACGGTAAAAGTCAAGAAAACCCTGCTATTGACCGACGTAGAGGTAGATGCGGACATTCTTGCGAACTTTGTCGGGACGAAGTTATTGACGGACTAGAATGCGATTCGGTATGTGGTTGGTTACAAACGGAGCTTTGGTGTATGGATGCATGAGCAGATCACGCGCCTTAAGGCGGCGTTAGGTTCCAAGAATGCCAAAACACAGGCGTTTCTTGACAAGGCGGCGCGGTTATATCATGCGGCTCTTGCGGAAAGCAAAAACGCCGTTCGGAGTGAGAACGGCGGGAAGAAGAACAGTATTGTTTATTTGGACAATGGATCTTCGTATGTTGAAGCAAGCAGGCAAGTTATAAGTGGCAATAATCGAAACAAATGGATTTCTCAAATTAAATACTATTTCGATGAACTATAGTGATAGTGGAGAATTAGATATAAAAACGCAAGAGGGGGATATACTGACACTTACAAAGAAAGAAACAAAATACAAAGCTTGGGATTCACATAAAACGGTTCAAGGTAATCGTGTACCGATGGATAATTCCGAATTTAAAGTCAAAATGCGTGCGGAATCCCATATTGATGAACTTGCTGAAGCTTCAACAAGAAACGGCAGAAAGTTAACGCAGGATAAGAAAAAACATGCGTTTGCTATAAATGGTTTTTCATACAGAACAGCGTATTTTCACGATTTCGATGGAAAATACTACAAAGTTACGATTTCTGTCGGGCATAATGGAACAAAAGCAACAGTTTATAATGTGGCGCAAATAAAAGAGGATACTCTCCCGACCGCTAATATATTAGCTGTGAATGGCTCAAAGGCCGTGGAACAGCATCTCCCTGCTCATAGTATATCCGAAATCGGCGAAAATGTCAATAATTCTTCGAAAAAAGTTTTTCGGTGAGTGAAGCGGATGAATTTGACGAGAGCATCATGGACACGGATGTGAATGCTGAGACACTGCGGGAATTAAAGCAGGAGGCGGAATTGGAGCGGTTCGTACACAGGCGATCAAAGCGATGCGGGCGGATGCCTGGTTTGCTCCGAAGGTTTTCAAAAAAACAAAAAAGACGACACTTATGTATCGTCTTTTATATTGAGCTGAAACGCGTACACGAAATAGCCTCGCTTTAGAACGAGCGTGTTCGTTTTAGCCAACTATGGTGGAGACAAGTGGAATCGAACCACTGACCTCTTGCATGTCAAGCAAGCACTCTAACCAGCTGAGCTATGCCTCCGTGCGAGCCGTATAACCGACTCAACGAAAGCATTATATCACATCTGTTCGAATTTGTCAACCGCTTTTGATAGATTTTTTTGAAAAAACGCAAAAACAATCCGACATTCCGACATTTCCGCTTTTTTATTCGACCGTCACATCTGCCCACAGCATATAATGGTCGGTATAGGAATCCGTGACCGTGCCGATTTTGCCGAATTTCATATTTTGAGAAATAATAATGTTGTCTATCGCACAATGCGATTTGGGAAAGGTTACAAAGCGTCGTTCGGCTTTGTTCGCCATATCGGCGGCACGCAAAACGGAAAACTCATCAAACAGATCCGTATTGAAGTCGCCGGTCAAAATATAGGAGCGACACGGTGCGAGCAGTTCTGAAAGACGCGAAAACTGCGGCGCGCGAAGCTCGGGCGATTCAAATGATAAATGCGTGCAGAAAAAATCAAGCTTTTTCATGCCTAAATCAAGTACAGCGTGTCCGATTGCGCGTTTTTCGGAGGTTCCGGATTCCAATTCCTCCATAGAAAAGCCGACGATCGGAAAACGCGAAAGAATCATGGTGCCGTAATAGCCGTCTGCATAATCGATGGCGCGGACAAAACGGTAATAGGGAAGTCCGCAGGCTTCTGAAAGCAGTTTTGGCTGGTTGACGCCGCCGACACGGGTGGATTTATATTCGATTTCCTGGATACCGCAGATATCGAGTGCGGCTTCACGGATTACGCCGCCGATTTTATTCAAATCGCCGTTTGCGTAATGTGCATGACAAATATTATAAGTTCCGACACGTAAAGATTGCATATGAAACACCCCATCTGTTAATGCTACTCTATCATTTTCTTATTATAAAATAAACGTCGTTTTTTGTCAAGGAAAAGACCAAATGTATAAAAATCGGGACAGGAAATATAAAGGTTCTTCGGCACGCTTCAAATATATCCGCAAACATTGACAAAACAATACGAGAAGACTATAATGAACAGGAAAAGAGGAATACAAATGGGATTGTTTCATAAAGGACAAATGTCCGATTCGCTGCTGACGGCTATGTTTGTGGTTCTGTCCGGCGGATTTCAGGATGCATATACATATGTGTGCCGCGGCAAGGTGTTCGCTAACGCGCAGACCGGCAACATTGTTTTGATGAGTACGCATTTGTTTGACGGACGTTACGCGGACAGCTTCCGGTACATGATTCCGCTTGCGGCTTTTTTGATCGGTACGTTTTTTGCGGAAGCCGTACACAGCCGGTTAAAGCACTGTGAAAGGCTGCATTGGCGTCAGATCATCTTGACTTTTGAAGTCGTACTGCTGTTTGTTGTCGGCTTTCTGCCGCAGGAATGGAATGCCGCCGCCAATGCTTTGGTGTCGTTTGTTTGTGCACTTCAGGTTCAGACATTCCGGAAGGTGCGCGGCCATATTTATGCAAGCACCATGTGCATCGGTAATATGCGAACCGGCGCTGAGGCGTTATTTGCCTATTTTCATACGCGTGACAGAGAAGTATTAAGAAAAGCGGGAATTTACTTTTTTGTAATCTTGCTGTTTGCCCTTGGTGCCGGTCTTGGCAGTGTTTTTACAGGACTGTGGGGGCATAGGACAATTTGGATCAGCTGTGCGCTTCTTTTGGTGAGCTTTTTGCTGATGTTTGCTGTGGAAAGAGAGTGAGGGAGGAGTGAGAGCCGAAAAAGAGGGAGAACCTGTTACGCCAAAACTGCTTTTAATCTTGCTTTGAAGACGTGTGCTCTCAAAACGTTTGTTTTGATATGGCATACTCATCAAGGTTAAGATCTGCCGGCGAAGTTCATTAGATGAATTTATAAACTTGCACGTTTTGCACGCATTTGTTTGGTATAATGGTAGTAAAGGCAAATCTCTGACAACAAAGAAATTGAAAAATTGTACGTTTTGTACGTTTTTATCTGTTATAATAAACATTGAGCAGAGCTGTAAAATGTGGCTCTGCTTTTGTTTGACCCGAATGATAATTGAAGCTAAGAGCATTAAAACATGAACTGAGCGCGAGAAAGATTTTAACAGGTCTCAGCCGTGAAAACGGTACAGATAAATAAAATTATAAAGGAGTAAAAAAGTATGGCAAACACAAACAAAATCAATCTTGCCGATCTTGAAAAGATTGCGAGAGAACAGGGTCTTCCGGCGTTAGACAATCAGATTTCGAAAGAACCGTCTCCGCTTTTTGAAAAAATCGGCAAGCCGGCGCTTACGTCTTCGAAAATTGACGTTATTACGACGGTCGGCATTAACGGCGGTTTCGGCTTTGGAGCGAAATACAAGGACGTTTCGGAAAACGGTGAGTGTTTTGATCTTGATGTAGTGGAGATGTGCGACACGATTGAAATTTCTAACAAAGATTTGATACTTGGTGTTGGTGACAAGGGTGTCGACCTGCTTCTTAACGAAATGCAGGGCTTCAAGGACCTTGCGGTATGGAACGTTGGACGCAGTCTTTTCGGCAACGGAAAAGGCGTTCTTTGCAACGTTTCGGCACTTTCTTTTGCCGGAAATACCATTACGGTCGATTCGGTGAAGCATTTGAAGGAAGGCATGAAGGTTGACTTCTATGCGGCAAATGCGGCGGTTGGTTCGACTCCGGCACACACCGGCAAGCGCATTTTGGGTATTGACCGCAAGAACAAGAAAATCACGATTGACGGTTCTGCGATTACGGTTGCGGCCGGTTTTATCACGGTACAGGGCTCTTACGGACGCGAGATTTTCGGTCTTGGTGCGTTCTTTGATCCCTCGATTACGTCGATTTACGGTGTAACCAAGAGTGGAAACAATTGGCTTATTCCGGAAGAATATGACGCGACGAGCGGCATTACCGACACGCTTATTTCCAAGGCGGTACGCGAAGCACAGGAATACCGCAATTCCAAGACTGACATGATTCTGTGCGGTAAGACGGCATATAATGCGTATGTGGAATACATGAAGGAGTCCAAGACGCAGATCACCGACACGCAGGAATTCTGGGGTGGTGTTTCGGGTCTTAACATTGTTGCCGACGGTCGAAAGGTTGTTCTTGTGCGCGAGCAGCACGTCGCCGACAATGAGATGATCGGTGTGGACACGACCAAACTCAAGTTCTACAAGACACCGAGTGACTTTATTTCGAAAGACGGCGGCGTTTTTGAACGTGTTAGCAACAGTTCGGTCTTCCAGGCAGTTCTCGGCTTCTACGGCAATCTGTTTTGTGAGAATCCGGGCGGTCTTTTCAAGATAAACAACGTTGGATGAACTTTGTCGTGTCATCTTTCATTTCAACTTTTCGTTCAAAATACCGGATTTTAGTCCGAAATGCCGGATTTTAGTCCGGAATCTCGGCCGAATAAAAGAACGTGAAACCCACATGGTTAAGCCAAAAACAAAGAAAACCGCTTATTCAGCGGTTTTCTTATTTGGCGGAGAAGGAGAGATTCGAACTCTCGAACCGCTTTTAACGGTTACACGATTTCCAATCGTGCGCGCTCGACCAGCTACGCGACTTCTCCATAGGATCGAATAGATTGTTTTGATGTTTTCTGCCACAGCTTTTATATTATAACACGGACCTGCTTGTTTGTCAATGGTTTTTGTAATATTTCTTATTTACTATTTTTCGACATTTTCTGTTTTACGCTAAACGAAGCTGCTGCGTATTTTTAAATTTGAAAGAAAATTGCCGAAAACCCTTGACAAATACCTGAAAATGTTATATAATTCTATTTCGTGGAAAGGTTTTCATACGAACTGAATTATCTGAAGATGATGACTTTTCCTCCTTACTCCGATTTATTTCGGGGTCATATGTCCAAAAGGAGGTGCAGGAAATGGAACTTACGTCTAAGTACGAAACAGTTTTCATCGTGAATCCTGATTTTACCGAGGAGAATGCAAAAGGTCTTCTTGATAAATTCACCGGACTTATCACGGAAAACGGCGGTGCAGTGGACAAGGTTGACGAGTGGAACAAGCGCAGACTTGCGTATCCGATCGACGACTATACGGACGGCTACTATTATGTGGTTACGTTCACCGCTCCGGCAGAAGTACCGGCGGAGCTTGACCGTGTGTTTAACATCACCGACGGTATTCTCCGTTCCATCATTGTAAAGCTCGAAAAGTAATTTCGGGTGAAAGGAGTGCGCAGTATGGCAAGCTATGGCTTTAATAAAGTAATTTTGATCGGAAACTTAACAGCCGATCCGGAATTGAAGATGACACAAACGGGAATTCCCGTAACATCCTTCAGCATTGCCGTAGGGCGCAGATATGCAAAGGAAACAGATGAAGTAAAAGCGGATTTTATCAATATCGTCTGCTGGCGCAAATCTGCGGAATTTGTAGCAAAATACTTCAATAAAGGTAAAAAGATCCTTGTTGAAGGACAGCTTCAGAGCAGATCCTATACCGCAAACGACGGTTCAAAGCGCTATATCACCGAAGTTGTGGCCGATAACGTATCGTTTGTCGAAAGTGCTGCTAACGGCACATCGCGCGAACGCTCCGAGGGCACATATTACGGTGGGGAGCCGCTTCCGACCCAGCTGCCGCAACAGCCACGCGTATCGGAAGCAAATTTTGAAGAAGTTGCTGCGGAGGATGATCTTCCGTTCTGAGTCGAAACAGCAAATACATTTTTGCTGATTTTATAAGGAGGTATATTCGTATGGACGCCAATAAAGAAGCAGTTGTAGAGCAGGCTGCGGCACCGGCCGCACCGGCTCAAAAGCCTTTCCGCCCCGGCAAAAAGCGCAAGAAGGTTTGCAATTTCTGCATAGAAAAGTCGGAATCGATTGATTTCAAGGATGTTGCAAAGCTTCGCAAGTATGTTTCTGAAAGAAGCAAGATTCTTCCCAGAAGAATCACCGGTACTTGCGCAAAGCACCAGAGAGAACTCACACTTGCCATCAAACGTGCAAGACACATCGCTCTGCTGCCGTATATCAGCGACTAATTTTTTCAAGTGCGCTTTCGGGCGCACTTTTTTTATGCTTGTGAGGTGAAGTGCCATCAAAAAAGAATTTCGTGTTCTTGAAAGGGACGACGGCGTATCCGTCAAAGAATACATCCGCGGTGTTCTCGGCTTTTCGGCACGCACCTTGAAAAGTGCCAAATATAACGGCGCTATCACGGTAAACGGAGTTTCGGTTCACACAAATTATGTCTTGAAATCCGGAGATTTGTTGACTCTCGATATTCCGGAGAGCACTTCGGAAACGGTCGTGCCGCAGGAAATTCCCATCGAGATATTATACGAAACCGAAGACTTTCTGATCGTCAATAAACCGAGCGGCATGGCCTCGCATCCAACGCTTACTCATAAAGACGGCACTCTTGCCAACGCCGTTATGCACTACTATCGACATATTCCGTTTACCTTCCGGCTCTTGACGCGTCTTGATGCGGATACGACCGGCGTGTGTGTGATTGCAAAAAATGCTTGCTTTGCCGGGCTTTTTTCTTCGCTGCATCCGGTTAAGACCTACAACGCGTTATGCGTCGGCACGCCTACACCGGGGTTTGGAAAAATTGATGCGCCGATTGCACGGGCTGATGATAGTATCATCAAGAGAAAAATCGATTGTTCCGGCAAGCCGGCACAGACGCTTTATCGGACAATTACGCACAAAAACGAGCTGTCACTTGTCGAAGCAATTCCGCTTACCGGGCGAACACATCAAATCCGGCTCCACTTGGCGCATATTGGCTGTCCGCTATACGGCGACTTTTTGTATGGCACGGAACTTCCGGGGGAGCGTACACGGTTACACTGTCGGAAAGTCTCGTTTTCTTTGCCGCAAAGCGATTCTTGGTTTGAAATCGAGGCACCGGTTCCACCGGATTTTCAAAGGCTTATATGAATAAACGAACCGTTTTTTGTGAAAAAAGCGGTTTTTCAAAAAAGCTCTTGACAAGCGTTAGTCTTTTGTTTATACTAATATGAGTGGGGAATGATAAGTTTTCCACTCAATCCAATTTGCACTCTGCGCGTTTTCCGCGCGGCGGAAAGGAAGTTATCACCATGAAAAAGAAATTAGTCGTCATCGGTTACGGCGGAATGGGTACCTGGCACACGCAGCACGCTTTGAAAAGCGATGTTGTGGAGCTTGCCGGCATTTATGATATTAAAGAAGAAAAATGCGCCTTGGCGAGAGAACGCGGTATTTTTGCTTACGATTCTCTTGAAGCTGTGTTGAATGACCCGAAAGTGGATCTTGTGACGGTAGCCATCCCGAATGATTCGCATAAAGAAGTGGTTATTAAGGCATTGGAAGCCGGCAAAAACGTTATCTGCGAAAAACCGGTTGCCATGAATCTTGCAGAATTAGACGAAATGATCGCAGCGGCAGATAAGAGCGGCAAGGTGTTCTCGGTTCATCAAAATCGCCGTTTCGACGTTGATTTCCTTGCCATGAAGCATTTGAAGGAAACCGGAGAACTTGGTGAATTTATCAATATCGAATCCCGCATCCATGGCTCGCGCGGCATTCCGAGTGACTGGCGCGGCGAAAAGGAACACGGCGGCGGCATGGTTCTTGACTGGGGCGTTCATCTTATCGACCAGATCCTTCAGATTTTCGATGAAAAAATCGAAAATATCTATTGTACTTTTGATCACATCACTAATAAAGAAGTTGACGACGGCTTCAAGCTCAATATCTACTTTGAAGGCGGCAAGAGCGCGCTGATCGAAGTCGGTACATACAATTTTATCGCTATGCCGCGTTTTTACCTGCGCGCCCAAAAGGGAAGCGCCATGATTACCGATTGGCGTGAAAACTGCAAGGTCGCAAAGTGTAAGCATTGGCATGAGAGCGAGGTTATTCCGGTTCAGACGGCTGCCGGTCTCACTAAGACCATGGCGCCGCGTGACAGCATTACCATGGACGAATACGAGCTTGAGAAGCCATCCAGCGACGTACACGATTATTACCGCAACTTCTGCGCTGCCATCGACGGAAAAGCTACACAGCTTGTTACGCATCCGCAGATGCGCCGTGTGATGAAAGTGATGGAAGCTTGCTTTGAATCCGATAAGCTTGGACAAGTCATTCCGTTTAACGAATAATTCAGAGTTTTATTCATCATAACAGCCGAAATCCCTTCATACATTGAAATGTATGGAGGGATTTTTTTGACAAAACAAAAAAAATCGCGTACCGGTCTTACCAAAAAGAATGCCGCATACTCAATTATCAATCGTATTGTAACGCTTGTATGCAATTTTATCTGCCGAAGCGTGTTTATAAATATTTTAGGAAGTGAATATCTGGGTGCCGGCGGTATGTTCGGCAATGTTTTCGCTGTTCTGTCGCTCGCCGAGCTTGGTTTTGGCGAAGCGGTGTCTCAATCGCTCTATAAGCCGCTTGCAGAGAATGACACAGAAAGCATCTGCCGAATCATGCGCTATTTTGCAAAAGTATATCGCATGATCGGACTTGTAACACTCGCGTTATGTACGGCGTTTATGCCGCTTATGCCGCTGCTTTTTTCGGATATTGAAAAAATCGAACGCTATGGTGCTGTCTATCTTCTTTTTGCAGTGCATCAGGTTTTAAGCTATTATTTTGCCCCCAAAAGGGCACTTGTCATGTGTGACCAACGGATGTACGCCATCATGGCATTTCACACGGTTTCATCGGTATTGATGACGATGGCGCAGGTCGTGTTTTTGTATCTTACGAACAGCTATCTTATCTATATCTTCCTGCGTATATTCTTTTTGGCACTGGATGGTTTTGCGGTCAATGCCTATGCCGACCGCGTCTATCCGTTTCTTGTAAAATGTGCGCAAAATACGGCTCTCCCGGTAAACACGGCTTACAAAGCACATGTTTGGAAAAGCACTCGATCACTGATTCTGCACCGAATCGGCGGTGTTATCAATTCCTCTACCGACAGCATTTTGATCTCTTCGCATTTGGGACTTGCGCACATGGGCGTGTTTTCCAACTATTCGCTCATCATCCATTCGCTTGGCAGCTTTGTGGCGTTAGCGGTAGGTGCGGCATCGGCCAGTATCGGCAATTTGGGTGTCACAGAAAGCAACGAAAAGAGCATACGTGTTCTGCGCCTTATCAGCTTTGGAAATTTTGTGCTTCTTACCAACTGTTCGGCGTTACTTGTGAATTTGATCGGTTCCTTTGTCACGCTTTGGATCGGCGCGGAGCATTGTTTCGGCATGGCGGAAACGGCAGTCATTATCGCGTGCTTTTATATGTCCTACATCCGTGACCCGGTGCAGATCTATTTGCACAGTTACGGGGTTTTCAAAAGTACGGGATACCTGTATCTCGCGCGCGGCATCTTGAATCTTGCGCTGTCACTTGTGTTTGTCAAGCGTTTCGGCGCAGTCGGCGTATTTGCCGGAACGCTCGTTTCAACGGCTGTAACAGCTTTTTTCTTTGAGCCGCCTTTGTTGTTTCGTTCGGCGTTTGGCGTGAGTCCAAAGGGTTTTATGAAGGAATATTTTTTCTATCCTGTGGCAACATTTTTGATTTGCGCTGCAACATGGCTTGCTGTATGCAGAATAGAAGTAGGCAATTTCGTTGATTTGGCGGGTAAGGGCGCAGCGGTTTTTTGCATCTGCAATTTTTTCATTATTTTGTTTTATGGAGGGTCAGAGCGATTCAAAGCCTTCTTAAACCTAATGTTCCGAAAAGGCATAAAAAAGCGGCAGGAAGCCCTGCCGCCTTGTAAAGAAACTCTTAATTAAAGCTCAGCGAAGTACTTGATCGTACGAACCATCTGGCTGGTGTAGGAGTTTTCGTTGTCGTACCAGGAAACGACCTGTACCTGATAGGTGTCGTCGTCGATCTTGGCAACCATGGTCTGGGTAGCGTCGAAGAGGGAACCGAAACGCATACCGATGACATCGGAGGAAACGATCATGTCTTCGTTGTAGCCGAAGGATTCGTTCGCAGCAGCCTTCATAGCAGCATTAATACCTTCAGCCGTGATATCCTTACCCTTAACAACAGCAACGAGGATGGTGGTGGAGCCGGTGCAGGTCGGTACTCTCTGAGCAGAACCGATGAGCTTGCCGTTGAGTTCCGGAATAACAAGACCGATAGCTTTTGCAGCGCCGGTGGTGTTCGGAACGATGTTCTGAGCAGCAGCTCTTGCACGTCTGAGGTCGCCCTTTCTGTGCGGACCGTCGAGAACCATCTGGTCGCCGGTGTAAGCATGAACGGTGGTCATGATACCGCTTTGAATCGGAGCGTAGTCGTTGAGTGCCTTAGCCATGGGAGCGAGGCAGTTGGTGGTGCAGGATGCAGCGGAAATAACCTTGTCATCCTTGGTAAGGGTCTTTTCGTTTACGCTGTAAACGATGGTCGGAAGATCCTTGCCAGCCGGAGCGGAAATAACAACTTTCTTTGCGCCTGCTTCGATGTGAGCCATGGACTTTTCTTTCGAGCAGTAGAAACCGGTGCATTCGAGAACGACATCAACACCGATCTTGCCCCACGGAAGATCGCTTGCCTTCGGCATAGCGTAAATGGTGATTTCCTTGCCGTCTACCGTGATGGAACCCGGCGTAACAACGGTCTTGCCGTCTTCGGCGAGAACCGGTTCCTTGGAAGTTACGGTGTGACCCATAGCAACATAGTTACCCTGAGCAGTATCGTACTTTAAGAGGTGAGCGAGCATCTTCGGGCTGGTGAGGTCGTTGATAGCAACAACTTCGTAGCCTTCAGCACCGAACATCTGACGGAATGCGAGACGACCGATACGGCCGAAACCGTTAATGGCAACTTTTACGGACATTTTTAATTCCTCCAAATAAAATATTTATGGTTATTTTATCCATACATCTTTATTTTAATACAAACGCGAGCGATTTGCAAGAGAGTTTAGCAAAATTTTCACATTTTTAATAAATTTGGTGATTATGCTTGATTCTGTGCATTTGTATAAGGCTGCATTGTGCACAATTTAACATGTAATCCCACCGTCAACCGCCAAAACCTGACCGGTGATATACCCGGAATCCTCATGCGCCAAAAACGCTGCGGCGTGTGCCACCTCGTACGGCTTCCCGATGCGGCCGACCGGGATCTCTTCAATGAATGCGGCGGTGTCCTCCGGCGAAACATTGCGGTTCATGGGCGTATCGATAAAGCCGGGTGCCAGTGCGTTGACCGTTATTCCGGAGAGTGCAAGCTCTTTGGCAAGTGCTTTGGTGAAGCCGATCAGAGCCGCTTTGGAGGCAGAGTAGGGAACTTCACAAGACGCACCGCAAATGCCCCACATCGAAGAAATATGGATGATGCGTCCCCATTTTTGCGCTACCATGGCACAAAGCGCACGTTTGGAGCACAGATAGGCGGAATCCATATTGACGGCAAACATATGCCGCCAATCGGTTTCGGTCACATCGCAAAGCATTTTGATCTGCGAAATTCCGGCATTGTTGATGAGAATATCCACCTGCCCGAACGCAGCTTCTGCTTGTGCAAACAGTGATTCCACCGCATTTGCGTCGCTAACATCCGCGCACACGCATAGAACCTGTGCACTGTTTTGCTTGAGTGTTTCAGCAAGTGCCAGTGCCTGCTTTTCGCTTGTACGGTAGTTGAGGACGATGTTATAGCCAAGCGCGGCAAACTTTTCGGCACAGGCCGCACCGATTCCGCGCGCCGCACCGGTGATCAAAACGGTTTTTCTCGTGTTTTTCATATTTCGACCGACTTTCTCAAAACCTTTCCGGTTTCATCGATTCGGTAAAAACGGCAGGCGTTGCGGTAGGTCAGTTCACAGAACTCTTCCCGTGAAATGCCCAAGCAATCGGACGCCTTTTCGGCGGTATACAGCATATAATCCGAGCGGTTCAGCTTGCCGCGGAAGGGAACAGGCGCAAGATACGGGCAATCTGTCTCCATGAGAATGCGCTCTCTTGCGTCGGGCGCAAGCTCGTCAAGCCGCGTAACGATATCGACAATTTTCTTTGCGTTATTAAAGGTCAAAACGCCGTTGACCGAAATACAATATCCCATTTTCAGGACCTGCTTTGCCATTTCAAAGCTGCCGCTGAAGCTGTGAACCACACCGGTGACCGACGGATAGCGTGCAAGAATATCGAAAGTATCCTCGTGTGCTTCTCTGTCGTGAATGACCACCGGGACATCTAACTTTGCAGCGAGCTGCATTTGGGCGTCAAAGCAGAGCTTTTGTTCCTTTTTGTCTTCTTTGCCGTAGTGGTAATCAAGTCCGATTTCACCGATTGCCACGACTTTTTCGCAAGAGCGGTACAGGCTTTCGAGCTGTTGTAGCCAATCTGCGTTCTGCATATCGCGCACCGCGTCGGACGGGTGCACACCGACAGAAGAGTAGACAAAATCGTGTGTTTCGGCAAGACGCACAGAAGCCCTGCTTGTGGCAAGGCTTGAGGCGATATTGGTGATTTTTTCGACGCCGCTTGCGTGAACCTCGGCAAGGATCCGTTCGGTTTCACCGTCAAAGTGTGCGTCGTCATAGTGAGCGTGTGAGTCGAATAAATGCATAGGCATACCTTATCGAATCACCGTGCCGGGCCTTACCGAATCGTCTAAGAACGATACGACAATGCCGTTTTCCGTGCCGGCAGCAAGCAGCATACCGTTGCTTTCCACGCCGCGTAGTTTTGCCGGCTTTAAGTTAGAGACGAGTATGACCTTTTTTCCGATCAGCTCCTCCGGCTTGTAGCTTGCGGCAATGCCCGAAACGATCTGACGTTTGCCTTCGCCGTCGTCGGCAATAATCTTTAACAACTTATCGGATTTCGGCACGGGTTCACATTCGAGAATCTGCGCGCAGATCAGGCGAACCTTGAGAAAATCTTCAATGCCGATTTCGGTAATTTCCGGCTCTTCGGCTTTCTTTTCATCTTTCTTGGCAGCCTTATCAGCCTTTTCGGCGGCTTTGCGGTCAGCCTCTAATTTTGCCATGAATTCCTTTTCGTCGATACGCATAAAGAGGGGCGTCGGCGCGGGATTGACACGGCTGCCGTCGGCATATTCGTGTCCGAATTCGGAAGCACTTTTCCAATTTTCAAGTGACAGCTTTTCGGCGTTTTCGGGATGCGTTAATTCGCTCATGATCTTTTCAGCCGATTCCGGAATAAACGGATAGAGCATAACGGCGCAAACACGAATACCTTCGATAAGGTTATACAGTACCGTTCCGAGACGCTCCTTCTTGGTTTCATCCTTGGCGAGTGCCCACGGCATGGTTTCGTCGATATACTTGTTTAAGCGGCGTAAAACCGTCATAATTTCATCGGTTGCTTCGGCAATGTGGAGCGTTTCCATTTTTTCCGTTGTGCGCGCGAAGCCGTCGCAGATGACCGAAACCAATTCCTCGTCGAGCGGCTCTTTGCAGGTCGGCTTTTGAATGACGCCGTCAAAATATTTATTGACCATGGCAACCGTGCGGTTGACAAGATTTCCTAAAGTATTGACAAGGTCGGCGTTGATTTTGGAAACAAGCATTTCGTAGGTAATGCTTCCGTCGTTCAAGAACGGCATTTCCGCCAGCACATAGTAGCGCACCGCGTCGGTGCCTAAAAGATCGGCAAGATAGTCGGCATACATAACGTTTCCGCGCGATTTGGACATTTTATCCATACCGGAAAGCAGCCACGGGTGACCAAAGATCTGCTTGGGCAGCGGCTCGCCGAGTGCCATCAGAATGACCGGCCAATAAATCGTGTGGAAGCGGAGAATATCCTTGCCGATGATCTGCAGGTCTGCCGGCCAGTATTTTTTATAAAGCTCACCCTTTTCGTCAATGTCATAGCCGAGTGCCGTGATATAGTTGGAGAGCGCATCGATCCAAACATAAATGACGTGACCGGGATCAAATTCCACCGGAACGCCCCAGGTGAAGGTTGAACGGGATACGCAAAGATCTTGAACTCCGGGCTTGATGAAGTTGTTGATCATCTCTTTTTTGCGTGCTTCGGGCATAATAAAATTCGGATGGCTTTCGATATAGTCTTCTAACTTCTTCTGATACTTGGAGAGCTTTAAAAAATAAGCGGCCTCCTTGGCTTTTTTAACTTCTCTGCCGCAATCGGGACATTTGCCGTCGGCGGCTTGTGTTTCTGTCCAGAAGGATTCGCAGGGCGTGCAATACCAGCCCTCGTATTCGCCTTTATAGATATCGCCTTGGTCATAGAGCTTCTTGAAAATGTGCTGAACGGCCTTGACATGATAATCGTCTGTCGTGCGGATGAACTTGTCGTAGCTGATGTTCATGCGCTTCCAGATACCCTTTAATTCGTTTGTAATGTTATCCACATAATCCTGCGGCGAAATGCCGGCTTCCTTGGCGGCGTCCTCAATCTTTTGACCGTGCTCGTCGGTGCCGGTGAGCATGAAAACGTCATAGCCGCACATTCTCTTGTAACGGGCAACACAGTCGGTCAAAATCAGCTCATACGTGTTTCCGATGTGCGGTTTGCGCGAGGTGTAGGGAATGGCAGTCGTCAGATAGTACTTTTCTTTCATGTATGTTCCTTCTTTCGTGATAATTACAAGGTTAAAGGCGGATAATCGAAAAATGCATCAGCATGGAACCGCACTTGTAAGGTTGCGGTTTGTCTTTTGGCGGCTTCAAAAAAAGCGAGCATTATAAGCGGCAATGTGTAGATCAAAAATAAAATGCCGCATGTAAAAAGCGATAGCACAATCAGCGGAAGAAACGCGAAGCACAGGCGTGCATAAGAGCTTTTGACAGGATCCGCTTTCCGTGCAAAAGCGGCAGCGGAAAAGCATACGGAAAGCCGGGCGGTTTCGTGTCTGATTGCAAAATAAATGCCGGCGAAATAGCGTGAAAAGAAAGCAAAAGCGGCAAAAAAAACAATGAACAAGCCGGATGAAATCAAAAAATAGCCGAGATCAAAGCCGCCGATATCCGTGTAAAGAAAGTTTTCGTCGTATAACAAAATATCGGCTTGGGCAACCAAATAAACCGGCAGCGCAAAAACAAGAACGGCTCGCCAAAGAAGCGACCAAAGGAGCGTAAAGCTGCGGCAAAAAGTCCTGCCGCTTCCAAAGGCACAGAACAAATCCATCACATCCGCTGCTTGTCCATCCGTAATGTGAACAGCGTAAGTCAATACGCCATAGGCAAGAGGTATAACGCATAACACAACGAAAAGTGCGTATAAAGAATCTAACAGTGCAAAATCGACTTCGGAAAGATATGCGTAACGGCCCAAGAGCGTCACGCAGGCTGCGCCGCCAAAGAGAACGGCACAAGAAACGGCAAAAAAACCGACAAACACAGAAATATGTGTAAACCAATCGGCATAAAGCTTTTGTTTGGCACATTTTTTGATGGCTTTGATCGGGTTCAAGGCGTTCTCCTTTCTTTTGCGTATAGTATGTCCGTCTGCCGGAATTTGATGTGGTTTAGCCGTTGCAGCGGTTCATAGCCTCGGCAATTTTTCCGTCCGCAATAAGTGCGGCGGCTTGGCAGACTTTGTCGAATTTCTCGAAGAGAACCGCACGTTCCTCTTGCGAAAAGCCGGATAACACCCAATCGGCAAGCTCTGTTTCGGGATGCGGTTTTTCGCCGACGCCGATTTTGATGCGCGGAAAATTTTCGCTGCCGGTGTGTGCGATGATGGATTTTATCCCATTGTGACCGCCGGCACTACCACTCGGACGGATGCGCAGTTTTCCGCAGGGAAGGGAAATATCATCGAAAACAACAAGCACTCGTTCGATCGGGATTTTATAAAAATCCATGGCCGGACGTACCGCTTCGCCGGAATTGTTCATAAAGGTTTGCGGCAGGAGAAACAGCGTTCGGTGCGTACCGAGCATCGCTTCGCCGCAGAGGGCATTGAAACGGGATTTTGCTATTTCAAAATTCAGCTTCTGCGCCATATAGGAAAGCGCCAAAAAGCCGGTATTATGGCGGGTATACCGATATTTATCGCCAGGATTTCCGAGTCCGACGACCATAAAATCGATCGGTGCTGCCGGCGTTTTTTCGGTTTCGATTTGTTTGAAAAGGGAAAAGAGCTTGTCCATGTTACGCTTCCTTTGTATGATTGTCGGTTTCGTCGCCCGAATACCCGTTCATTCCGCTTTTCGTGTCAAAAGCCGCTAAAAACAGCTCTTTGGCGCGTAAAACACGACCTGTCAAATACAAATATCCCATCAGAGCTTCAAACCCGGTTGCACGGCGGTATTGAATCGCATCGCCGTGCTTGGGCGTGAAATGCGTTTTTGCATTGCGGCCTCGGCGGAAAATGTCGGCTTCTTCTTCCGAGAAAAGCGGCTCAATATGAGCGACCGCGTCGCTTTGCGCTTCACAGGTAACAAAGCGGCGCGAGGCGGTTACAAGCTCGCCCGGCTTGGTCTTTCCGCTTGTTTTGAGCAGATATTCGCGCGTAAACAGCTCCAAAACCACATCTCCCATATAGGCAAAATTCAAAATACTGTAATGACGCAGATCATGCGCAAAGAGAAGCGTTAAATTTTCTTCCATTTCGGACCTTCCGCCGTGTCTTCGATGATAACACCCATGGCCTTGAGTTCATCGCGAATCTTATCTGCTTCGGCAAAATTCTTGGCTTTTTTGGCTTCAGTGCGGCGCGCGACCGCTTCATTCACTTTTGCCGCAAATTCATCATCGGCGGCCGGGACACTTTGTTCGTTTTCGCGGTATGCCTTGGCGTTTGCGAGAAGATCAAGGCTTAAAACACGGTCAAAATCGGCGATAAGAGCAAGCTTGGTCGCGTCGTTCGTTTCGGCCTTGAGTACGTTGTAAATGGCGGTGATGGCAAGAGAGGTATTGATGTCGTTATCCATGGCCTCGGTGAAATCGCGGCGCAATTCCTCAAATTTTGCCGTATCGACTTCGCCGCCGTCTGCAAGCTTTGCAATACGCGCAATCAGCTTTTCGTAGGCAGCCTTTGCATTGTCCAAATTTTCGTAAGTGAATACAAGCGATTTGCGATAGTGCGAGAGCAAGCAGAAATAGCGGTAAATGACCGGCGCATAGCCTTTGCTCTCCAACAGCGAAACGGTTAAAAACTCGCCTTTGGATTTGCTCATTTTGCCGTTTGATGTGTTGAGATGCAGCACATGAAACCAATAGTTGCACCACTTGTGACCGAGATATGCCTCGCTCTGCGCAATTTCGTTGGTGTGGTGGGGGAATGCATTATCGATACCGCCGCAGTGAATATCCAGATATTCGCCGAGGTGCTTCATGGAAATGCACGAGCATTCGATGTGCCAGCCCGGATAGCCGACGCCCCACGGAGAATCCCATTTTAATTCTTGGTCGTCAAATTTCGATTTGGTGAACCACAGTACAAAATCGGCTTTGTTGCGCTTGTTGTCGTCTTTTTCAACGCCCTCGCGCACACCGTCCTGCAGATCTTCTTCTTCAAAATTGTTGAAAACGTAATACTGCTTTAATTTGGATGTATCAAAATAGATATTGCCGCCTGCTTCGTAGGCATAACCTTTTTCGATCAAGGCGGAAATGACCTTGATAAAATCGTCAATGCAGTGCGTGGCCGGTTCCACAACGTCCGGTGTTTTGATGTTTAATTTGGCGCAGTCGGCAAAAAAGGCATCGGTATAAAACTTGGCAATCTCCATGACCGTTTTGTGTTCGCGCTTGGCACCCTTTAGCATTTTGTCTTCACCGGTATCGGCGTCGCTGGTCAGATGACCGACATCGGTAATGTTCATGACGCGCTTGACGTCGTAGCCGGCATAGCGCAGATATTTTTCCAAAACATCTTCCATAATATAGGAACGCAGGTTGCCGATATGCGCAAAATGGTACACGGTCGGGCCGCAGGTATACATCGAGACCTTGCCTGGTTCATGCGGTATAAATTCTTCCTTGACGCGTGAAAGCGAATTATATAATTTCATTGTTTTTGCAGTCCTTTCGGTGAATACTTGGTCAATCATCGATTTCCGGATGATGTGCCGATTCTTTTTCTAAGCGTTTGATTTGTGCTTCAAGCTGTTCGATCTGACAGCGCATACGGCAAAGCTCGGTCGAAACCGGGTCGGGAATGTGGATCTGGTCGAGGTCGCTTTTGCATTTTTCCGTTTTTCCGCGGCCCGGATAAATGATTTTTGCCGGAACGCCGACGGCGGTTGCGCCCTCCGGAACGGTATTGAGAACCACCGCACCGGCGGCAATTTTTGCATTGTCTCCGACCGTGAACGGACCGAGAACCTTGGCGCCGGAGCCGATCATAACGCCGGAACCGATTGTCGGATGCCGTTTGCCGACATCTTTTCCCGTTCCGCCGAGCGTTACGCCCTGATAAATGGTGCAGTTGTCGCCGACCTCGGCGGTTTCGCCGATAACGACGCCCATACCGTGGTCGATGAGCAAACCGCGGCCGATCTTTGCGCCCGGATGAATTTCAACACCCGTAAAGAAACGTCCGAGCTGGGAAACAAAGCGAGCCAAGAATTTTAATTTGCATTTGTAGAAAAAGTGAGCTATGCGATAGTAGAGAAGCGCGTGAAAACCGGAATAGAGCAAAAAAATCTCTAAGCAGTTGCGCGCAGCCGGATCGCGTTCTTTAATGGATTTCAGATCGTATCGCAGATTTTTGAAGAACAACAGTCAACCCTCCAGAGGAAATCGCAAACCTATGCGTCGAAAATAAAACGTTTATATACGTTGAAATACTGGATGCCGGAATAAATCGTGAAAAAGACCATCACTGCCATACAAGTCCACGTGAGCGGGCGGTACGTGACAAAAAAATCACTGAAGGCAAATACATATTCCTCGAGCAAAAGCAACAGAACAAAGATGCATTGCGAAAAAGTCTTGATTTTTCCAGGCAATGCAGCCGCAATGACTAAGCCTTCGGCATTTTTGGCGATAAGCCGCATGGAAGAAACCGCAAGCTCGCGGAAAATTATGACCACCAGGCTGACCACCAATGCCCACTCGAATTTTTCATATACCGGCACTGCCGCAAGAAGCGCACCGATGATGAGAAATTTGTCGGCAAGCGGATCCATGAACTTTCCGAAATTGGAAACAAGCTCATATTTTCTTGCAAGCTTTCCGTCAACAAAATCGGTCGCGGCGGAAAAAGCGAAAACGATTGCCGCCAGACATCGTGCCGTAAAATTGCTCACCGTGCCGCCTGTCATGGCAGGAAGCCATAAAAGCAGAATGAAGACCGGAACAAGAATAATCCGTAAAACCGTCAGTTTATTCGGCAGATTTTTGTCGATTTGCTTTGCTTTGTTTTGTGCGCTCATGGGTAACGCTCCTTTATACGATTCTTCGCCGGCAGCTTACAAAACAGCGTCGCCGAGAAGGTCATAATCGATTGCTTCGGTGATTTTGACGTTGACGAATTCGCCTTCGCCGATTTTTCGTGTCGAACGGAAATAGACTTTTCCGTCAATTTCCGGCGCATCATACGCACTTCGGCCGTAATAAACGCCGGACGGACGGTCAAAGCCCTCACAAAGAACCTCAAGTGTTTTGTCAATCAGCTTTTTGTTGTTTGCTTCGTGAATCTCGAATTGATTTCGCATGAGAGTGTCAAGGCGTTTTTGCTTGGTTTTTTCGGGAACGATGCCTTCGGTTAATTTTGCCGCCGGAGTACCTTCCTCGCAAGAGAACGCGAACACGCCGAGACGCTCAAACTTTACTTGCTTTAAGAATTCCGCAAGCTCGGCAAATTCTTCTTTTCCTTCGCCGGGGAAGCCGACAATGACCGTCGAACGAAGTACCAATCCGGGAATACGTTCCCGCAGCATTTTTATCTTTTCTTTGATGAGTGCCGAACCGCCGTGACGTCCCATAAGCTTTAAGACCTTGTCGGAAATGTGCTGGATCGGCAGATCAATATACTTAACGATTTTCGGTTCATTGGCAAAGATGTCTGCAAGCTCTTCGGTCATATCCTCCGGATAGCAGTACAGCACCCGAATCCATTTGAGCTTTTCGATTTTGCAAAGCTCTTTTAACAGCTTTCCGAGCGACGGTTTTCCGTACAAATCGTTGCCGTAGTTGACGGTATCCTGCGAAATGACAATCAGCTCGCGTGCGCCGAGATCGGCAAGCTCAGATGCTTCTTTGACCAACTCCTCTACCGGACGGCTGTGGAATTTCCCGCGCAAAGACGGTATAATGCAATAGGTGCAGTGCTTGTCGCAGCCTTCGGAAATCTTTAAATAGACGGAGTATTCCGGCGTGGAAACAACGCGATCGCCGCCAAGCGTTTGGTTCTCGGCTTTTGTGATGCGGCAGTATTTAGGTGCACCGGAATCCGGCTCGGTACCGGCTTTGTAAGCGGCTTTTACCGCATCCACGATGCTGTCAAGATCGCCGACACCGATGGCAGCATCAACTTCGGGCAACTCTGCAAACAGTTCTTCTTTATAGCGTTGTGCAAGACAGCCGGTAACAACGATTCCTTTTAAGCCGCGGTTTTTTTTGAGCCATGCAACATCCAAAATTGTTTCAATCGCTTCTTTTTTTGCACTTTCGATAAAAGCGCAGGTGTTGATAACAACAACGTCGGCATGAATATCCTCCTCGACGATCTCAATGCCGGCTGCATTCAGCTTTGAAAGCATCACTTCGCTGTCCACCTGATTTTTCGGACAGCCCAAGGAAATAAAAGCGCATTTGATTGCCATAGTGTTTCGCCTTTCCTGTATGGTCAGTTTTATCGTATGCGATTGTGCCGCAAACAAGAACTGTCGGCACATACCCATAGTTTAACAGAAATATCATACCATAAAACGGCGCGGATTTCAACTATATTTTCAAGTTTTTTCTGCTTTTTTGAAGAAAATTCGAAAAATGCGGCATTTAGAGGTGTTTATCCGGGAGACTTTGCGCAAAATCGCGGAAAAAGTTTCCGTTTTCCTTGTTTCAACAGCATTTTATGCAAAGATGTTGACAAATGATATAAAAACGAGTATACTATACCTGTATACAAAAATGGAGGCGAAGCCAATGTCCGAACACAAGAATTCCGTATACCGGCGTATCAGTCTCGACTTAAAAGAAAAAATCCAAAACGGCGTTTATCCTGTCGGCACCAAGCTGCCGCCCGAGCGTCAGTTAATGAGCGAATATCAGGTGGAACGTCTTACCGTGCGGCGCGCGCTCGATGTATTGGCACGAGAGCGGCTGATTACAAAAAAGAGCGGCTTGGGAAGCTTTGTTGCTGATCCGAATGCGGATTCCTCCGCAACGCAACATTCGGAAAGCACACAAAAGATATCCGAATCCGTTAATGGCGCAGGTAAGCTTATCAAGCTTGCCGTAAAACCGGATTTTGCCGCAGCTGCTGCCATGATTCGTGATTTTGTCACATCACTCGGCCACGAACGCGTTGCCGTTGTCAGCAGCCATGCTGCTGTTTTTACCGCATTCGCCGGAACGTTTGCCGCAAAAGGCACGTTCCGCCCGGAGGATTTTCATTTCATTGACGCAGAAATACAAGCCGGAGATGTTTTTGAAGCCTATTGGCGCTCCTGCCGCAATGGCTATCCGAGTACGGTTGTGGCATCCACCGTCAAAGAAGCGGCACTTATCGAAGCTTCTGCCGCAAGACTCGGCATCGCCGTTCCGGAAAAGCTTTCAATCATCGCGGCAAACACCGACGGAAAACGCTATACCGGCTGCCTGTTTGCAACGGAAACCGTAAAACAGCATTGTTCCGGCATCGGTTGGAACGAACCGGACACGCTTTTGCCGGAATGCCGCATTCAGGTACTGCCAAGTCTGTATAAGGGCGCAACGACGGCCCCAAAAAGCGAAGCATCGCGCGGCAGAGCCATGTCGGATTATTTGCTGTAATGCAAGGAGACGTTATGCCGGATATTCAAAACTACTCCACCTTTTGGGAGCATTTATGGCAGACTGTCAAAACAGTTGGTGCCACCTCCATTTTCAAAATACTGCTTGCAGTTGCTATTTTGATTGTCGGCTCAAAGTCCATCAAATTGCTCCTTCGGCTTCTGAACAAGAGCAGGGGATATACAGGACTTGACGAAAGCGTGCGTTCGTTTTTGAACAGCTTTATACGGGTTGTCCTGTACGCCGTGTTATATATCACCGCCGCCACGGCACTCGGCGTTCCCGAAACATCGCTTGTTACGGCTCTTGCGTCCTGCGGCTTGGCTGTCGGTCTTGCGCTTCAGGGGTCGCTGTCCAATTTTGCCGGCGGCATTATGATTTTGATTTTCAAACCGTTCAAAATCGGCGATTATATCGTTTCGGGCGAATTTGAAGGAACGGTCCGTGAAATCAATGTTCTGTATACCGTGATCATTACGCTCGACAACCGCAAGGTGACCATTCCGAACGGTTCTATCTCCAACGCACCGGTAACCGACGTAACGGGACTTCCGACGCGACGCATGGATATTCCGGTCGGTATCGCCTATGCGGCAGATATCGATAAAGCGTTGTCGGCGCTTCTTGGGGTAGCGGCAGATGAAAATAACGTTTTGAAATCACCGATACCCGAAGCAATGGTGGATTCCCTCGGCGACAGCTCGGTCAATCTGATACTTCGTGTTTGGGTGGCAACGGAGAACTATTGGGACGTTCGTTACCGCTTAACCAAGCGCGTTAAGGAGACGTTTGACCGAAACGGCATTGAAATTCCGTTTCCGCAGATGGATGTTCATGTTGAAAAATAGAATTACCTATACAAAAGCAACAGCCATGCAGGTACACCCTTGCATGGCTGTCTGTTATGTCTTATAATTTGAAAACAGAAAAATCAATATCCTTGCAATTGTACGGATAGTCGGCATCCTCAAGCAAATCGCCGACTGTCACACCAAAATACTCGGCAACAGGCTCTAATGCCGAAAGCTTCGGAATCTCGTTGTTTAACCACTGCTTCATGGTTCTGTCGCCGATGCCGAGAGCAAAGCAAACCGTGCGTGGTGAAATATGCCTTTCATTGCAAAAACGGAGAAGATTATCGCGAATCATGGATCTCACCTTTTCTGTTGTTTCTGTCGAATATACGGAATGAGCCAAAATAAGAGCACGGCAGTCATAACGCCGCAAAAATCAATAAGCACATCACTTACCAAACTGCCGCGGCCGGAAAATGCTTGGATGAATTCATCTATAACTGCCGTTAATAAACCGGCAAACGGAGCAAGAAGTGTACAGCGCGTGCGATAGGCCTCCGACAGCTGCCGACATAACAACAGGTATAAGCAAGACAGAAGAAAAAACTCTGAAAAATGTGCTAATTTGCGAATGACATAATGAAGCAACTCCGGATCCAAGCGACCGCTCGGATCGATAAGCTTTCGAAGAAACAGCATAATTCCGCCGCTCAACGCACCGGAATCCTGTGCCGAAACCACGGAATTGCCAAAAATAAAGGCAGTATGCAAAATCAGCAACACCAAAAGAAGCCACTTTTTTCGATTTTTGGGTAGTTGTTTACTCATGTTCGATGTAATAGTCGCTGTAATGATCACCGTAATGCTCGTTGTAATATTGGTATTTATAGCGTTCGTATCTTTTTCCGCTGTTTTTGGCGACGGTATTTGTCAAGATAAAACCGAAAATTTTTGCATTGACCTTGCTTAAGCTTTCAACAGTCTGATCCAATACATCGTATGTCGTGAAATCGGCTTTGACCACGATGACCACCCCGGAGGCAGAGGTTGATACGATCGCTGCGTCTGCAACGACTGAGACCGGCGGCGTATCCAAGAAAATATAATCATATTCACATTTTAACCGTTCGATCAGTGCCGAAAAGCGTTCAGAGGCAAGAATTTCCGTCGGATTCGGCGGAATCTCACCGGCAGTGATCAAATCAAATCCCTGCGGCAAGCCTTTTTGGAGAACCTTGTCATATTCGGCATAACCGCAGATATAATTGGAAATACCTTCAGCAAGCTGCATCTTTAAGTAGCGATGAACACGCGGTTTGCGCAGGTCACAATCGATCAGCACCACTCGCAATCCGGCTTGGGCAAATGTTAATGCGAGATTGATACTGTTGGTGGTTTTTCCCTCATTCGGGATGGAGGAGGTTACCATAATGACTTTTCCGGAGTCCGACTTAGCAAGCGAATACATGATGTTGGTGCGAATGGCTTTATAAGCCTCCACACGGGAAAAATCAGATGCTGCATTATCCAGCATAAAGGCATTCGGCGCGCGATGTACGTGATTTTCTTTTGTTTTCTTTGCTTTTTTATTTTCGTTTTTCATGTTCTGCTACCTCCTGATTTCACCGAGAACGGAGAGATCATAACGCTTGACAAGATCGGAAGACTTATGGATTTTCTGATCGAAAAAGTGGAGCAGAAAGATTATAACAAAACCAAGGCAAACACCAAAAAAGAAACCGATAACCGTCTTGCGAAAGATGTTGTTGCTGACAGGCTTTTCGGGGATTTCCGGCGTGTCGATGATTTTGGCGCTGCCGCTGTCGAAAACATAAACCAAAGTGTCCGGCGCAAATTTCAGAACCGCCGAAACAACTTCATAGGAAACGTAGGGATCAGGTGAAATTGCCTGCACATACAGTAATTCCGTTTCATTTACCGTAGACATGGAGATCATGCTGCGGATCTGCGCCGGTGTGTAATGATTGTTGGGCTCACTATTGAGTTCAGCGGTAACTTTTAACAAAAAATCATTGGTTTTGAGGACTTCGAGATACGAGGTTACCAAAGAACGGGAAGCATTGATATCGCTCGTGCTGGTTTTCCCCTCTGAAGACGTCGGAAGATTCTTGTTTGATATGTATAATACTCCGCGGGATTTGTACAAGGGCGTTGAATAATAAACGAAGATAAAAGCTGCAGCCGCCGAAAGTAAAGCTAAAAGCACAACGAAAACTCGCTTTTTCCAAAAAAGCTGCAGTAATTCCATGATATCGATTTCTTTTGTCTTATTGTCCGGCATTTCAAATCCCTTTCTGCTTGTGTGGCTGTATCGGCTTGGCGTTAAATGCTTAACGGAACTCAACGGAAGTATATTATACCATTAATTGCCGAAAATGTCAACCGGTCAGAAACAACTTGGTTGCATATTTTGTTGAAAATTTTGTTTTAATTTCATTTTAAGCCGACTGCGGTTGAGTCTTTAGGCGAAGCGGACATGCAGGCGGCGGAAAAATGTTCTTAGATGCTTTATTCCGGGACGATGGCGGTACACGCAAAAATTCATAAGAATTGACAGCAATGCTATTGTTTCGGTATGCGGAAAGAATACTGCGCTACAGCAACTGCGTTCCGCCATTTTGGACGAGCTGAACGGACAGACAAGTTTGTTTTACTGGAACAAAAAAGAAGCCGTTGCCTTAGCACAACGGGCCGGGCTCCAATATTCGTTCTGAAACAATTTTTCCTATCTCATTAAAAAAGATCCAAATATATATTTTTCAGTTTCATTTATCGCCTGTTGACATTTCAACAAATTTGTGATACAATTGTACTTGTTGAAACTTCAACAAGTACAATACAGAAAGGAATTTTATCAGTATGCAAGAACGATTTGAAGTATTTACCGTGCTTATTAACCGAATAAGCCGCAGCATACGAAGTATAAAAAATCACGAAATGGCAGAATACGGTCTGCGCAGCTCACATATTTCATGCCTTTATTATCTTTATTCCTCCGGTGCTTTAACGGCTACGGATTTATGTGAACGCTGTGAAGAGGACAAGGCAACTATTTCACGATCGCTTGACTATCTTGAAAGAAACGGCTATCTTACCCGTGAAACCGAGAGCGCCAAGCGCTATAAATCCTCCATTTTCCTGACCGATAAAGGATACGAAGCAGGCAAAAAAATCACCGATAAAATAGACCGCATCCTTGACGAAGTCAGCATAGGGCTAAGCGAAGAAGAACGTGCTGCTTTTTACCACAGTCTCGGTATTATCAGCGAAAATCTCGAATCTGCTTTAAAAAATTGCGAAAGGTAGATATTTATGTTTTTTCTTAAATCGGCATTTTGCCGCGTTTTTCAGACGACATTTCGTATAGCTCTGCCGTTTCTCCCATACAGAGAACCCGAAATTATAAAATCCTGCTCCGAACTGGAATATGTATTCCGTAAGGAAAGAATAAAGTCGCCGCTTATCGTAACCGACAGCGGTATTACGCGAAACAGTTTAACCAAACCTCTTGAAGACATATTAAAAAAATGCGGCATTGCCTACATAATATACGATAAAACCCAGCCAAATCCCACAGTACATAATGTGGAGGAGGCTCTGAAAATTTATTTGCAAAACAACTGCGACAGCCTTATCGCAATCGGCGGCGGTTCTTCAATGGACTGTGCAAAGGCTCTCGGAGCAAGGCTTGTTTATCCTAAAAGAAGTTTGGGGCAGTTAAAAGGAATTCTGCGTGTAATGCGTACTCTGCCGCCTCTCATTGCCATACCTACAACCGCCGGCACAGGCAGCGAGGTTACACTTGCGGCAATTATCACGGATAGTGAAAAGCAGCATAAATATGCCTTGATGAGTTTCCCTCTCATTCCGCGATATGCCGTTTTGGACGCTGTCCTCACCTATTCACTGCCGCCGCATCTGACAGCCACAACCGGAATCGACGCCCTGACTCATGCCACAGAAGCATACATCGGACGTTCAACCACAAAAGAAACACGCCGTCTGGCGCTTGAGGCAGCAAAGTTGATTTTTGAAAATATTGAAAACGCATATAATGACGGTCATAACCGTATCGCAAGAGAAAACATGCTCTTTGCCGCATACAAGGCAGGAATTGCTTTTTCAAAATCTTATGTGGGATATATTCACGCCGTTGCACATTCTCTCGGCGGTACATACGGAACACCGCACGGTCTTGCAAATGCCGTAATTATGCCCTATGTACTTGAAGCTTACGGCAAAAGTGCTTACAAAAAGCTGCATGAAATCGGAATCGCTGTCGGAGTTTCCGATAAAAATGACAGTCATGAAATCGGCGCGAAAAAATTTATTAAAGCCGTAAGGGATTTAAACAAACGGATAGGTATTCCCGACAAACTTACGGGAATAAAAAAATCCGATATTCCACAAATGGCACGCAATGCCGAAGCGGAGGCCAATCCGCTTTATCCCGTTCCGAAATTGATGGCACGAAAGGAACTCGAAAAATTTTATTATATTATTGCAGATTGGAGTAATGAAAAATGACTCAGCCGGAAATTCAGGCTTTGCTTGAAAAACAGAGAAACTATTACAGAGACGGACATACTTTGTCAGTAGATTTCCGTATAAATCAGCTCAAAAAGCTGTATTCATCCATAAAAAAGCACGAATCGGAAGTAAAAAATGCCTTATTAGCCGATCTAGGAAAAAGCTTTTACGAAAGCTTCATGTGCGAAAGCGGGCTTGCACTGTCCGAAATTTCATATATGATTCGCCATACAAGAAAATTTGCACACAGAAAAACCGTCCGCACGCCCCTTGCGCAGTTTGCCTCTCATAGCTTTACACAAAGCGTTCCTTACGGAAACACGCTTATCATGAGCCCGTGGAATTATCCGTTTCTTTTAAGCATTGATCCGCTTGCCGATGCCATTGCCGCCGGAAACACGGCAATTGTAAAGCCAAGCGCATATTCCCCTGCAACAAGCGCCGTTATAGAAAAAATAGTCTCCGAATGTTTTCCGCAGGAATATATTGCAGTGATAACCGGCGGCAGAGCCGAAAACACCGCGCTTCTCGACCAAAAATTTGACTTTATATTTTTCACCGGAAGTCAGGCAGTAGGTAAAGAAGTTCTCCGTCATGCCGCAGAGCATCTTACGCCGGTTGTTTTGGAGCTGGGCGGAAAAAGTCCTTGTATTGTTGATTCAAGCGCCAATATAAAGCTTGCCGCAAAACGCATTGTTTTCGGGAAATATCTTAACTGCGGTCAGACCTGTGTTGCTCCCGATTATATTCTTTGCGAACGTTCGGTAAAAGACGCATTTATTTCGGAGGTAAAGAAACAAATAAAGCTGCAATTCGGAGACAATCCTCTGAAAAACAGCAATTACGGCAAAATCGTAAATGAAAAGCATTTTATGCGTCTTTGCGGACTTATTAATAAAGGCAAAGTCGTATACGGCGGTGAAACCGATATACAGTCACTGCGGATGGAGCCGACGGTTATGGATAATGTAACGGAAAACGACGCGGTTATGGGTGAAGAAATTTTCGGACCGATTATGCCGGTTATTGTATTCGATGATTTTAATACTGTTGTTGAAAAGCTGAAAACACACGCCAAACCGCTGGCAATGTACATCTTTTCACACAATAAAGCCAACATTCGCCGCATAACCGATGAATCCGCCTTTGGCGGCGGCTGTATAAATGACGTTATAATTCATCTTGCAACAAGCAACATGGGGTTTGGCGGCGTTGGCGAAAGCGGCATAGGCGCATATCACGGCAAAGCCGGATTTGACGCTTTTTCGCATACAAAATCCATTGTTGACAAAAAAACTTGGCTCGACCTGCCTATGCGCTATCAGCCGTACAATAGTGAACTCTATGACAAGCTTTTGCATATATTCTTAAAATAAAATAAGCTGTAAAAAGTGTTGCAGTCCATTTTTTGGGGATAGGAAAAAATGTTTCAGAACGGACAAACTGAACCCGACGGCGTATGTATATCCCCGGTCACATGGGCGAGCAGCAGGCTGTTGCCTGCGACCAGCCCCATGAGAGGTTCAGTTTGTTCGCAGCAAAAAAGGAGTTTAAATCAAGAAAAAACCAATTAAAATATACAATTTTATTGTTTGTTTTATCTATTATGCAGAATTACCTTTTGGCGATTTGAGCTTTTTTACATTCACTTTTTTACAGTGCAGAATGCTTGTTTGGTATTTATAAGAAAAATCTATATTATAAAAAAACAGAACCGTAATTTTGTATCAAAACTACGGTTCTGTTTGGTGGAGCATAGGGGACTTGAACCCCTGACCCCGACACTGCCAGTGTCGTGCGCTCCCAGCTGCGCTAATGCCCCATGGGAATAAAGTTGTAAAAGTGTGGTGCACCTGAAAGGACTTGAACCTTCACGTCAAAGACACCAGATCCTAAGTCTGGCGCGTCTGCCAATTCCGCCACAGGTGCAAACTGAATAACGCGCCGCAACAAGCGAACTCACATTACTTTTTTATTATACCGATTATTTTATGGTTTGTCAAGTGCTATTTTTCGCGCTTTTGTCAAAAAAACAGAAATTTTTCTGCATGGACATTCTTGGATTATTTAATCCGTTAGCTGTGAACAATGATTCAAATGCGCAAGTACAGACTAAAAGCAGAATCAAATCAAGCATTATTTTGCTCATATAAACAGATTATGTTGCGCGTCTTGAAAAAATACAGTATTTCTGTTATACTATAATAAACTTAATTCACGAATGTAAGTAAAGAAATGTTTGTCCTACTTCTACAATTAGAAACTATGTCAGAAAATGAAAATATGTCAAAAATGTCATTTACATTCATTTATGTGTGCGATAAAATATTATATAAAACCAAATCGTAATTCAAGGTTAGAAAGGGTGCATCCGCATGAAAAAAACACGCCTCTCGTTTTCGCTTCTTCTTTCGATTGCAGCGATTTGTCTGCTAATTGCCGGCTTTTCCGTTCCGGTGACAGCAGATGCCAAAGCAGCACTTTCGGAAGACAAGGTTGCGTATCGATGGGATTTTGAAGATTCCGCTTCGCAAAATTGGTCTTGCTTTAACCAAGGCTATTCCATTCAATACGAAGACGGAAAAATGAAGGTGAATGTCGATCCGGAAGCCGGTTATCTTCAGCATAAAGCGGTTTCGGTAGACACGGATAAAGCGCGCTGGTTGGTTATCAAAGCCAAAAGCACGAGCGATTTTAACGAAATCGTGTTTTACTACCAAACCTCCGAACAAGGCTGGAGTGAGAGCCACACGGTCAAAATTCCTCTTCGTCCGAACGATACGGAATTCCGCACGTATTACATTGACATGAAAGCTGTCAAGGGTAACTTGTATACCGGAAACTATCAAAACTGCATGTTATGTCTGCATGGTGCAACCAAAGGCAGCGTGGAATTTGAAGAGATTTCCTTTTACGAATCTTACACGCCGCCGGTTGAGGAAGTTGAACCGGAATGGCATTATCCGCTTGAAGCAAGCCGTGTCACTTCTCATTGGGGCGGCTTTGACTACACCTTTCCCGGCGACGGTTCCATGATTATGAACATTCCGAAGGATGGCGGTGCCAGTTTCTTTGATATGCCGAGCGATGCCGAGGTATATGCCGATTATTATCCTTATTTGATTTTGAAAGCAAAAGGCTCGGATGTGGATAATCCGTTTTACGTCTATTATTCTACAAGTGCCTATCCGAAACTGGCAGAAACGCAAAAGCTCATGATGACCAAACTGCCGTATTCGGACGGTGAATATCGTTACTATTCCGTTAATCTCGGTGCACAAAGCACTTGGAGCGGACTTATCGGCCGGTTAATGCTCTCTTCGACCGGTAAAGCTGCATCCACACTTACAGTGACTGATATGTATTATGCAAAAGAATTGAAATTCATCGACAGTCTTGAATTAAATGCTTCTTCGGATTCCATTACGGAAGACATGGGAACAGTGGTTTTGACACCCGTTGTCAATGCTCGTGCCGATGTTGACATTGCAGTTACCTATACGACCGACTCGGTCAACGCCAAGCTTGTCAAAAACGCGGATGGTACGGCAACCATTACCGGTATGATGGACGGCACCGTCACTGTTACTGCCTTTCTGACGGTCGATCCTACCTATTCGGCTTCAAAGACAATTACGATTTCCGGTCAGAATCCGCGTACCTCCACAACGCAGATTCGCTACCTTACCTACGGTAACTCGATCATGAAGCACGGTCCGAACGCTTCGCTCGGCTGGAGCGGCAACTGGGGCATGGCAGCTTCTTCGGAGGATAAGGACTACTTGCACCGCATTCTTGCAGCCTTAAAGAGCAAATACGGTGAAAACAATGTCGTTCATCAATTCGGCACTTCGCAGTCCAATTGGGAAAACGGTGTCACAGCAAATGATGCCGTCGATAAAGATTATTCCTATATGATTGACCCAATACGGGATGATTTCCGCACCTTTAAGCCGAACATCATCACACTTCAAATGGGCGAAAACGGTGCCGGGGGCATTAGCCAAGCTCAGTACGAAAACATCATGCGCCAGGTTGTCACCATGTTCAAAGAAGAAGCACCCGACGCAGCCATTGTCATTACAACACCTTTCTGGGGCGGAAACGCACGCGTTTACGGCGCGATGAAGGTTGCGGACGAGTTGGGTGTCCGGATTGCGCTTTTGCACACGTTAAACACGGACGAAAACAAGGCGCTCGGCTTATTTGATCATTACGGCGTTTCGATTCATCCGGGCGACCTCGGTATGGAAAACATCGCAAAGCTCTTTTATGCCGAAATTGAAAAAGACCTCAGCGAACGAGAGGTCATCACCTATACCAATCTTCCGGTCTCACTCGAAATCTTAAGCGAAAAGAACACGATTACGACCGAAAACGGAACGCTGGCTCTTTCTGCAAAAATTCTTCCGGCAGATGCCGATCAAAGCGTCGATTGGTCGGTCGATAACAACTATATCGCCACAATTGACGAAAACGGCGTTCTGACCGCCCTCAACGATGGTGTTGTCACGGTTCGTGCGACGGCGCACTATAACAAAAACGCTTTTGACGAAATCCAAATCACGATTTCCGGTCAGACTTCGCCGTTTACCGTAACCTATGATAAAAACACGTCCGATACCGTGACCGGTATGCCGCATCCGAATCCTTATGCAAAGGGCGAATTCGTATTTGATAAAATCTATCCCGAACGTGAGACCTACACCTTTGTCGGTTGGGCGCTTGCGCCGGACGGAGAAGCGGTTTCTTCGTTCAATGTAACGGAGAATACGACCGTCTATGCCGTTTGGACGCCCGCCGTGCGATGGACCTTCGACCGCACCGACTACAAAGAAGGTTTTACTGTTAATTACGGCTTCAACCAATATGTAAAAAACGGCATCTTCTCGATGATTGCTACCAACACCGATCTTGAGGCGGGAGCGGTGCTTCAGGTTAATTCGCCGAAGCTTGCGGTTGACCCGAATCAATATTCGATTCTCGCGCTTCGTCTGCAAAACAGTGCGATAGCGAAGGATACGACCCTTGATTTAACGGTACATACCGCGAAAAACAGCTACTCCTACTCTGTCAGCGTAACCACGACCGATGTGACCTCTTATGCCTTTGATCTTTCGAATGTCAAGGAAATGATCACCGGATTTTCTTTCAAGCCGACCAACATCGACTGCTCGCTCATGCTCGATGAAATCGCGTTTGTCTCTTCCGAAAACGGCGCGTTGACGTATGATGCCAATACCACCGACACGGTGACCAACCTCCCGTCGCCGGAGTATCTGACCTCGAACGGCAAGTACACGTTTGCCGAAACAAAGCCGGCAAGAGCAGGGTATACCTTCTTGGGCTGGAGCAAGAGCAAAACAAGCAAGCTGCTTCTTTCGGATACCGTTGACGATTCCGTTCATACGGTTTATGCCGTTTGGGACAAAAACGACCATTGGGAAATGGACAGCACAGCGGAATACAGCCTTAGCAACGGAAAAGGTACGTTATCGGACGGCATCCTGCACTTTACGGCAACGGCAAAGGCGGATAACTCCTATGACCCGATCATCGGCATTCCGACGAATTTTGCCGCCGCGACAACCTCCGGCAAGGTGGTCGCGCGCATGAAATGGTCAACCGAATCGACCGGCGATTACTTCTCGCAAATGTTCTTCAAAGGAAGCGATGCCCAGCTTTCCGAAGGAAATTCCGTAAAAACCGATTTGCTTCCGCTTGGCGGCAGAAATCCCGAGGATTACAAGCTTGTCACCTTTGATTTTACGGGCAAGGAAAACTGGAAGGGCACAATGACCCAGCTTCGCTTCGATATTGTCAACACGCAGGGAAGCGTTGACCTTGACTATGTCCGCTTTACCGATTCCGAAGCCAACATCTTAACCGATTCCGGGAAAACACGAAAGCTTTCCGTATCCGACGATGCGACCTATATTGTCAAAGAGGGCGGCGCACTGGTGCCGACAGGCACAGTTTTCTTAAAGAACCTCTATCTTTCGGGTGATATCGATCTTGCGAACGGTGTTGTTGCCGTTACCGATACGGTTGAAATCGCAGATACCAACAAGAACCGTTACGCAGTCTTCACACTTGATATGGCATCTGCCGGTGTTGCGGCTTCCGACTATATGTATGTCGGCGGTTGTGATAAACCGGTTGAAATGAAGAACGGCGCGAAATATCTTGTCAAGCTTGATGAAAACGGCGTTGGCTTTGTATACTTCGGCAACGCCTTGGACATTTCCAAAAAAATTCTTTATAAGCTGACAGCAGACAGTGCGGAAAAGATGGACACGGCTTTCGTAACCACCGACGACGCTGCATCGATTCGCTCTGCCGCACCAAACGGCGTTCGTTTCCGTGCAATGGTTGCCAACAAGTATCTTGTCAAAACCGTTGAAATAGATGGCTTTGCCGTTAAGGAGTACGGTTTTCTCGTTTCCATCGGCAACCGAATCAATTCGGCGGAGGAGCTGACCATGGCAGCCGTAGAAGCCGGCAATGCCATAAAGGGCGTTGCACACGACGAAACGACAAATCGTATTTACGGTTCAACGGACGAAGCGCAGATCATCACGGCGGTTCTTGTCGGCCTTCCGAATACAAAGCAAGCATACAGAACGGATTTGTATGTCAGACCCTATGTTGTGCTTTCGAGCGGCTTGATTGTTTACGGCAACCCGCTTACCGATACCATGTATGATATCGCAAACAGAATGTCCGAAGAGATGACAGGCAAAGAGCCCTATGCAGACTTTATCTATAATGTCATAAATGTTGGCGCATAAACGCTTGCAGCAACAAAGAACAGCGTACCGAAACCGGTGCGCTGTTCTTTTCTTATACGCTTATCCGAAAATAGGCAAATTGTCAGCCAATCAGCATTTTGTCTATTTTTCTTCATATTTATAGTGAATAATTGCCGTAATTTGCACGGCTGTTTGTGAAATCTGCACAAACGAAGCGGTGAAAAAAAGTCGTTTTGTCGTCTTGAAATGTACGTCTGCGTATGTTATAATATTATCAACAACAAAGTAAAGGAGTATCTCTATGAGACAAACACATTTTACCAAAGCATTGTGTTTTCTGCTCTCGTTCTGCATGGTTTTCAGCGGATTCGTTTTCGCTGCACCGGCTATGGAAACGGTTGAAACAGCTGAAGAAACCGTTACAAACAAGACAGAAACCGCTGCTCTCAACGAAGTGGGCGTAAAACCGGGCTTGAATATGCTCACACAGACAACCGAACCGTACGGCTATGAAACGGAAGAGCAAGCTAACTCTTTCAACTCGGTTATTACCGAGTATTACACACCGAACGGCGAAGCAAAAGTTATAAGCAACCCTGCCAAGGACGAAGTCAACGGCTCGGAAAAGGTTTTGTCCCTTTCCTGCTCGCTGCCGAACGATAAGGAGAGATATCCTTCCTTCCGTTTTTACACACCGGCTACAATCGAAGCAAAGCGTCCGATTTACGTTTCCTTCAAGTATAAGAAGACGTACACGCCGGCTGCTGGGGAATCCTACACGGAAGCTCAGTCGTTGTGGGTTATGAAAGGCGGCAACATTGTTAAGGATGTCGGCGGCTTTTCCTATAATGCTGCATGGAAAAAATTCAGCGGCTTGCTTGATTTTTCGAAAGCCAATGTGCCCGGGACGACGACTGTGGATCCAAGCGATGTGAAAAACATTCTGATCCAGGGAAAGCTCGTAAAAACCGCAGGTACTACCGACTTTATGTTCGACGATCTTCTTTATGTTCCGTCCTACAAGGCAACCTACTACTTAAACGATGGCACAGACAGCGAATACAAGTCTGAGTATTTCCTTTTAGACGGCGAAGGCGATATCATGTCGGTCTATCCTGTTGATACTGCAAGCAAGCCGGCTCGCTTCGGCTACATCTTCAAGGGCTGGTCGCTCTCCAAGGACAGCACCACGGCTGACGCACCCGAAACCATCGCGTTGAATAACGAGGATATCGCACTCTACGCGGTTTGGGAAAAGAATGAAAACGCAAGCGCATATGTCTACCGCTGGAACTTCGACGATGTATCCAAGCAGGTTTGGGTCAAGAACAACTACGGCTATGCCATCGAATATAAAGACGGTGTTCTGGTTGTTAACAACCATGCGGAAGACAGAAAAGGCACCACGCCGTACCTCAGCCATCCGGCTGTTTCGTTAAATACTGAAGATCACCGCTATCTCGTTGTTCGCGCCAAGAGCAGCGGCGTTACCGGAATTCAGTTCTATTTCAGAACAAGCACTTATCCGAGCAACAGCGAAGACCAACAGGTTTTCCTTTCGGTCGACGGAAACTCCGATACCTTTAAGGAATACTATGTTGATATGTCGAAAAACGCCAGATGGACCGGCAACTACACCGGCTGTATGTTTGCGGCAAACAGCGGTGAAGGCACGATAGAATTTGAAGAAATCTATTTTGCCACCCGTCCGAATTATGAGTGCACCTATCTCATGAACGACGGCACGGATAAAGTCGTTGCCAACCGTTATTTCTTGTTGGATGACGACGGCAAGTTAATCACCTCCTATACGCCTGACGCGTCGATCGTACCGACCCGTTACGGCTATTTCTTCAAGGGCTGGGCACTTACGGCTGATGCAACGGCTGACGATATTGTTTCCTCCATTACCGTGGAAGAAAAGAACACCCTGTATGCCGTTTGGGAAAAAGATCCGGATACGCCGGACGCAACCACCTACAAGTGGGATTTCGAAGACGCTTCTTCGCAGGTTTGGACAAAAGCAAACAAGGGCTATTCCACGGAATATAAGAACGGTATGCTCATTGTCAATACAGCTGCCGAAACGTATGAAGGCACTCCGTATCTGTGCCATCCGTCAGTTGCCTTAAATACAAAATCGCACCGCTATCTTGTTGTTAAGGCAAGAAGCCTTGGCAATGTTAACCGCATCAAATTCTACTTCTCTACCTCCGATCACCCCGGAGCAAGTGAAGATCAAACCGTAAATCTTTCCCTCGAACCGAATTCCAAGGTTTTCAAGGAATATTATATCAATATGAGCACCAACGCAAACTGGACAGGAAATTATCAAAGCTGTATGTTCCAGTTCCTTGGCGGCAACGGTATTGTAGAATTGGAAGAAATCTATTTTACCACGCTTTATGAGCCGAATGAGGATGTTTCAAATGAGTATCATTACTCGAACAGCGAGTACAGCGCATGGGGACATACCTCGATTACCGCGAACGAAGACGGCACGGTAACCATTACCCGTTCCGGCACCGGTAACGAAGGCGCAATGAATATCAAAGCACCGTCCACTCCACTCGATGCTTCTGTTTATAACAAGCTTATCATTAAGGCAAAAAATAACAGCGGCATTTCCGGCTTCAAAGTCTATTATTCCTCTTCAGACTATCCGAGCTATAGTGAGGCTCAAACAGCAACCTCGGTTGTTTCCTCCGTTACGGACGGTGAATATAAATACTACGTCGTTGACCTCAGTACGAGAACGGATTTCAAGGGCAATGTAAATACCTTTATGATTTCCATTAACGGTGCAGGCTCCCTGACTGTTTCGGACATTTATATCGCCGACAAGATTATTGCTCCGAAATCTGAAGAAATCGAAAAGATTGGTTTATATGCCACCTCCAACGAAATCACGGAGGACAACGGTCAGGTAACCATTTATCCGTACGTTCGTTACGGCGACGGCAGAGAAACCTCCGAAGCCGATTTTGTTACGGATACCGTAAACGCACAGCTCACAAAAAATGGTGACGGTTCGCTTACGCTTACCGGCAAACTCAACGGCACGATTACCGTGACCGCCTTCATCAAGGGCGTTTCCGAAGCACAGTCCATTACCATCAACATTTCCGGTCAGCCGGAACGTATGGCAGTTAACGATTACAGACTTCTTGTATTCGGCAACTCCATCGCGTGCCATGGCGTTGCACCCAGCATAGGTTGGAATCATAACTGGGGTATGGCTGCATCGGCGTTGGAAAAAGACTATGCACACCGTTTGCAGTACTACATGAACGAAAAGTTTGGTGCAAACAGTACGACTCTTAATGTCGGCACCTCGCTTGCCGGATTTGAGCGTTCCATTGCTACAAATGATTTGGAAGCCGATTATTCCGGAATAGTATCTGCGTTTGTAAACGATGTTAAACTCTTTAAACCGGATGTTATCGCCATCCAGATGGGTGAAAACGTCAACACCAATCCGACTACCGAATCTTACCGTTACGCCGTTACCTGCCTTGTTAACGCGCTCCGCACCGAAGCACCGGACGCAACGATTGTCGTCTGCACGCCTTTCTGGGGCGGCTCAAGCCGTATCGAAGGCATGACCTTGGTTGCCGATGACCTTGATCTCGGCCTTGCACTCGTTCATACCTTAGGCTCTCGCGAAAACATGGCATGGGACGATGCTTCCCTTAAAGACGCCATCGACGGCGTTAAGAACCATCCGGGCGACCTCGGCATGGACAGAATCGCAAAGCTCATCTTTGAACAGGCAAACGCGCGCCTTACTCTCAATGACAGAACCGAATACACTACTGTACCGCAGAACATTATGTTTGCCGACGGCACCGTAACGGAAATCACAGAGGCTGACGCGTCGGTACAGCTTTCCGCAAACGTTATTCCGGCAACCGCTCCGCAGGC
>CAKSCV010000002.1 GCA_934444645.1 uncultured Eubacteriales bacterium
AATACCACACGGATCTATACGATGGACAGCGGCGAAATATGTCGAAAACAAATACAAAGACTTGGACTTTTGCGGTGTTGACGGCAAATAAAAAAGCCACACAATCAGAATTATGTGGTAGAAATAGGAATTATTCCTGAACTTACGGATACTATTATATCATGAAAAATTCAACTTGTCAACAAAATTTAGAAAAAAGAGCAAAAAGCTACATAATCAGAATTATGTTGCAGACTTATGACCGCGAACAGAAATAAATGTACTAATTTATCCTTGCAGTCGTTCGTTTACAGCTGCAATCAGGTAAAATAAAGCAACAAAACAAGACCAATGTTAAATATTTTTACAGCATTGGTCTGTTGGTCGTGTAAAAAATAATGCAAGTTGACAAAAGTTGAAAAAAGTTCTTCTAAATTATTGACAACTGCATTTTTTGATGATATAATATCATCGCATAAAAATTAGATTATACACATATACCACATAATTCTGATTATGTTGCAAATATATTTTTTTGCTGCAATTAAAACGGATGTTCAAATCAATTCGGAAGGTGATATATATGAACATTTCTTCCTATGAAACAGTGACCGAAAGTGAACTGCTGGGAAAGGTGTTTCCGTTTTTGGTGGAACGCGGCCTTGAAAATGTCACAATCCGCGAACTCTGTAAGGAAACAGGCCTTGTGCAGGGCAGCTTGTATTATTGGTTCGGCGATAAAACAACCATTGTCTGTGAAGCGACCGAATATGGCTTAAAAAAGGTGACCGATGAAATTTTCCGGTATGTCTTTTCAAGCCTCGATCATTTGCGTGACTTTTTCGACGGCTGCTTGGACGAGGTCGAAAAGTATACCAAAGAGCTCCGTTTTGTTTATCAAATGGCGGCAAGCCCGCTCTACGGAGAACAGATCCGTTCGACCGGAAAAAATTTTAATGCGATTTACGATGCCTATATCCGAAAGCTGGCCGAACGTCTGAATTATGACCAACAACGCCTGCGACCGCTTGTTTATCTGTTTATTTCGGCTGTGCTCGACTATGTGATTTGGGAAGAGAGGGAAAAATCCCAAATGCAGTTGGAGTTTATCTATTCCGTCTTGCACGATGCTGTCTGCAGTCAAGAGAAAGGACTTAAAAGCGATCGGTAAATATGTATGGAGATTTTGGAACAGATTCGACGGATTGTCGGCTGTCCGCTCATCAGTGATCTGCGGTATGGCGTATCAAACCGCTTAGCACAATGGATCTTGAAGGATCCGTCGTTTGAAAGCTGTCCGCTTGCGGAGCTTTCGGACGCAGTGAATTATATATTTGGAGAAACGATCCGGTTTGAGAGTAAAGACGCTGTCCGCGCTTTTCTGAAGGAACGGCTGAAACCGGAAAACACAAACAAAACGCCGGAGCCGCACAAAAAGCGGTAAGGACGCGAAAGGATGTGAACGGGTTGAAAGAAATAAAGCTGTGCGTTGTGTACGGCAAATGGCGCGATTAATCAAAACCGTCCAAATAAAATTAAAAAAAGATACAGAAAGGAAAACAGAAAAATGAAACGATTTTTAAGCATTTTATTATCCGTGGCAATGGTCATGACAATGATGCCGGTTGCATTTGCCGAACCTGTGTCGGAGAACGGCGTTGACTTTGCGGCGGAAACCGTTGAAACGGCGGATGAAGCGGTGCAGGGGACGGAGACGGAACTGGCGGCAGATGATGAAGTTTCGTATTCTGTTGACGGCGGTGCTGAAACGACTTCTTCGTTAGCGGACGCTGTTGCTGCTATTGGGACTGGTACCGGTACGATTAAACTGTTGAAGGATATTACCACAGCAGCGGAAATTGTAATGGTTGGCGATATTGGTCTTGACCTTTGCGGTTTTACAATAGATGGTAATAACACTCATCGTATATTTAAGGTTACCGGAAAATTGACGCTTGATGATTCAAGTGAAACTAAAACCGGAACGATTAAAGGAGGGTATATAAAATCATCTTCCAGTACTACAAGCCCAATTGGTGGCGCAGCTGTTTATCTCCCGGCTGATACAAATGCTGTACTTGTTATGAATAGTGGTAAGTTCTTGGAAAACAAGGCTGAGGGCGATCTCGGTTTGGGTGGAGCAATTTTGGCTGAACCCAACACCACACTTACAATAAACGGGGGGTCTTTCATAGGTAATGAGGCCGCTTTTGCAGGCGGTGCAATTGGCGTGGATTCGGCGGAATTTTTAATGAATGGTGTAAAGCTATCAAAAAACAAGAGCATTGAGGTTTCCGGTACTTTTTATGGTGCATACGGTGGCGGTGCAATCTTTTTGCAAATAACTACCGGCCGTGAACCTGAAAATGTTCCGACAATTAAAAATTGTGTTTTTGACAGTAATAGCACAACAGCAAGTCAAGGTTTTGGCGGTGGTGCGATTATAAGCAATGAAGCGTCTTTGAATATAACAGGGTGTAGATTCACAAACAATACTGCAAGTGCATATAGAGGTGGTGCAATTCACGCATATGCATCGGATGTAAACATTATCGACAGTATTATTTCTGATAATGAGGCTAAAATTGGTGGTGGCATTTACATTTCTAACGGTGGAATAACAACGGTAAGTGATTCTTATATAGTTGACAACAAGGCTACATCAGCTGGTTATGATATTGCAAATAATTCTGCAAGTGCAAAATATACCATGCCGACATCTTATTCAGATAGCAGTACAGGGAAAACATATGATGTTAAATGGTATTATGATGGCTTGAAGAATGGTACCTCAACAAGCCGTTACAGCGAAAGTACAGCAGACGAAAAAACGGAATTGACCAGTACATCGGAAAAATGCGGTCTTAAAGCAGTTTATACCGAAAAAGTAGCTACATATCCTGTCACCATAACAGATCCTATATATATGGCTGCAACACATCCGGGAGGAACTGATTCAAAAATAGGTACGATTACAGTAACAGGCGCAAGTGATTTGGCAGCAGTTCCGGAAGGTACAGAATTGACGCTTGCAATCACTGTAGCGGACGACACCAAAGCTAAAAACCACACATTTGTAAAATGGGTTGTCAAAACAGCAGGTGGCGAAGATGTTACTGTTACCGATAACAAATTCACCATGCCCGGCGAAGCAGTAACGGTAACGGCTGAATATGTGCCTGACATTCAAATGACATTCTATGCCGGTCCATCTGCCGATACAACATATGAATGTAAGAATTACACATGGAACGGAGACGGCACTATCACTTACACAATGCCCGGCAACAAAGGAACATTAACAATATCTACACCGAACGGCTTTAAATTATGGCAGTATATAGTTGATGACGAAACTAAAACTCCGACCGTTACGGCAAACGACGTTGTTACTGTAACTGTAAATACCAATGAGGGTTATACATTTAACGGTATCAAGAGTGTCAAATCGCAGATGGGTAGCCTTACCGGTACATTCAGTAATTCAGGCACATACACTTTCTCTGTTCCTGTCGGTACATTTAATAATTATAAAGGTACACAAAATGCTTATATCATTCTTGACATAACGAAAAATCAGTATAATATAACAAAAAACTACAACACCGATGAGGGTTCGGTTCAAGTTGTATATAGAAGTGATACAAGTACAGAAATATCAAAGGCATATCATGGTTCAACAATCTGGGTTGGTGTGGAACCTAATGCAAACTACAAAGTAAAATCGGTTAAGGTAACGGACAAGAATAATGTAGAAGTAACGCTTGATACAACATATGTAGCTAAGTATAACACATGGGCTTTTACCATGCCTACAAGTGATGTTACAGTAAGCGTCGAATTTGAGCTTGACGCTTGTGCAATCACAACCGATATAAAGAACGGCACAATTTCAGGTATTACAAGCCCTGCTGTTATCGGAAGAAATGTTTCGTTCACGCTTGCACCGCAAGATGATACCTACGAACTTGGCAGCTACAAGGTATTCAAGACCGGCGATGAAAACACTACGGTTACCGTTACCGAATCCAACGGCACATACACCTTTACTATGCCCTCCTACCCGGTCACCGTTTCGGCAATCTTTGTCAAGAAGACGCACACTGTTACGGTTGAAATTCAAGGCGAAACTGCCGGCGGCACGGTAAGCATTAATAAAACCTCGCCTGTCACGGTCGGTGAAGAAGTTCAGGTGACCGTAGATACCAATGCCAACTACGTGCTTGCATCATTGACGATGAACGGCTCTCCTATTACGGACAACAAGTTCACCATGCCGAACGAAGCAGTTACTATTAAGGCTGTTTTTGAAAAAACAAAGCATGCCCTTCACTATGTTGAATCACTAAATGGCACAATTCAAGGAATTACTGCCAGTGACGCTCTTCCCTGGGGAACTGTCCTTAACTTTACCGTTACACCGAATTCGTATTATGTGATTGATCATGTTGACGCAAACTTTGATGGCGTTTCCACGATAATTCCGCAAGGGGCAGATGGTAAATACACCTATACTACTACGCCGGCCGATACAACGATTAAAGCTCACTACAAAAAGCAGCAGTTTACCGTAACGGCTTCCGCAACAACAAACGGAACGATTACACTGGGTGAACCGGCGACGCTTGATTGGGGCGAAAACTTTACAATTAATGCAAAAGCCGATCCGAATTATGAAATTGATACTGTCACGGTTAATGGTGAAAACGTCTCGGTTAATAACCTTGGCGACTACACCTTCGTCATTCCGACGCATGATGTAACCGTTTCAGCAACCTTCAAGAAGATCAAGTACACCATCACCGGCGAGGGTAATAACGTAACCTTCGGTATTCCGGACAAGTCTACCTACGACTGGGGCGATATGGTCAAAATCACCGTAACCCCGGCTGAGTGGTACAATATTAAGGATGTCTATGCGAAAACCGGAACAACTGGAATTACCAAGGTTTCCGGTGAAGAGAACACCTATTCCTTCACGATGCCTGCAAGCGATATCACCATTGTGGCAGTAGCCGAAAGACCGAACTTCACGGTTACCTTTGATTCGCAGGGCGGTTCTGCCGTTACTCCTGCAACCGTTGCAAACGGTGCAGCACTCACAAAGCCCGCCGTACCTTCTTGGGCAGGCAGAGGCTTTGCCGGTTGGTATACCGATGCGGAGTGCACGGAGAAATATGATTTCACAACGCCTGTGACCGGCGACCTTACGCTGTATGCTCGTTGGTTCTTGTGGGGCGATGTGAATGGGGATGGTAATGTGGATTCTGCGGACGCACTTTTGATTCGTCGTTGCTCTGTTGGCTTAACGCCTTACAGCAATATCAAAAACAACTTTGCCGGCTTTGTGACTGGCTTAATCTCTGACAGCAAAATGGCGCCTGACTCCGGTGACGCTCTTGCAATTCGTCGCTATGCGGTTGGTCTTATCAATCGTTACAAAATTGAAGACATTGCTGTTGGCTATGAATTTGACGTTGAAAATAATACCTATATTCCAAAAGCTTAACAAATCGGATTAACCATGAGGATTTCCCGATACGGCGGAAGGTACATGAGCCACTGCCGGAAGCCGTATCGGAAGCATTCTTGTGTTTAATTATAAAAAAATTAGGAGGAAGAATACTTATGAATTTCAAAAAGATTCTTGCGACAGCAGTATCTGCGGTTGTTCTTACAACCGGTATGGCTATCGCAGCTTTTGCAGACTCAACGCTGACATTGACATCAAGTAGAGATGCCGTTGTTCGCGGTGAATCTTTTACGATTTCGTTGCCGATTACCGCAGCTACTAAGAATGTCGGCTCTGCTGATATTGAATTGACTTACAATGCTAAGGCTTTCACTTGTGAATCCACAGCTACCACCGATTTCGGTGATGTAGTATTCAATCCCAAATTTGCTGAAAGTGATCCTGTTAACACTGCAAAATTCTCCATTAACGATATTTATGGAGCAAAGAACACCGGTAAGCTTTTCACGGTTACCTTTAAGGTAAACGCTGATGCTGTTGGAAATGACTATACATTTTCTGTAACAACAGCGAAAATCAGAGATGTTGATGGTACCGACATTGATACCTTTACGGTAACGCCTGCATCTGTTACGGTTACTGCACCGCAACAGCTCGCAACTCCTGCAGTTACCATCGACGAAGCGAAAAAAACTGCTTCTTGGGCAAATGTTACAAATGCTGCAGATTACAATGTCGTTCTTCAAAAAGACGGTGTTGAACTCTACAACAACAACCAGGCAGCTGTTACGTTTGACTTTGCTAAATTCGTAACCGAAACCGGCACGTACAAAGTCATTGTTACGGCAAATCAGAACGGTTCGCTGTATCTTGCTTCGAACCCCGGTGAAGCTTCGCATGAGTACATTGTGAACGCTGTACTTTCCATCACTAAAAAAGACTATGTAACCGGTTCGAACGGCTTTGATGTTGTCATCACGCCGAACGGTAATACCTTTGAAGAGATTGTTGGTCTTACCAACGGCACCGAATACACTGTCAACGACAACGTTGTTCACATCGAAGAATCTTACCTTGCAACCCTCGCGGCTGAAACGACTCTTACCTTTAAGTTTGACAAGGGTACCAACCCGACTTTAACGGTAAATGTTACCAAGGCTGCTGATGGCGCAACCCTCATTTTGGCTGAAAGAGTTGTTACGGACAAGTACTTTGACGATAGTAACAATGACTTTGATATCAAAGCAAACGACGGCTCGGAAGAAGGTCTTATCGTTGTTGCTGCTCCGACGGCTCCGGTAACCAACTTCTTGGGCGTTCAGTTCACCATCAGCAACAATGCTGACGTTGGTTATGACGCTGTTGATTATGAAATCGTTCCGGCTGACGGATTTGCACTTCTTTACGACGAAGCTACCGGTCTTTATGAAATTAACGTAAAGCCGGTGGACGGCGTAAGACCGGCTGTCAGCGAAGCGGCAGCAGGCAAGGGTATTGTTATCGGTAAGCTCGTTTACAATGGCGGTTACGGTAAAGGCACCATCTCGGCTGAAAACGTCATGCTGACAGTTGAAAAGTCCGACAACACCTACGATCATTTGGATGTTGATACGGTCTTCAGCTTTAAGTACGACATTCCCGAACCGTCTAAGAACCTCACGGTTGTTGTAGACCTCAGCAAGCACTATGCCAAGGTTGACAATGTCAAGGCTTACCAGAACATGAAGCTTCGTGTTTACAGCGCAAGACTCGGCTTTATCGACTTTGACCTCGGTACTGACTCTGTAGCTTACAGCGAAAAGAACGGTACTCTCGAGACGACAGGGGCTGTTGCGTATGACACTGCTAAAAAGACCTACACCTTAACGCTCGAAAACCTCCCGGCATTTGACAAGTACACCGTATTTGTCAGCGGCGACGGTTACAGAGATGCGAAGGTTCAGTTCGACCTCAACGAAGACACCACTGTAAACTTCTGGAACAATGCCAATGACAGTGCGATCGCTGAAATTTCGAAGAAAACCAGCGGTATTGTCAAGACAGCCAAGAAGAACTTCCTTGCCGGCGATATCATCATGAACGGCGTCATCGATATCTATGACCTGTCCGCTGTATCGTCTTACTATGGCAAGAGCAATCTGACTGCCGGCGATAAGGACTTCATCCAGTACGACTTGAACCGTGACGGCAAGGTCAACCTTGATGATATTTCCATCCTTCTTGCAGGTTGGGCTGAATAATCCATTGCCTTTTTAAGGCTCAATTTTGTGGCTCCGTATCGGGAGGAGCGATCCTCCCGATATGAAATTGATCTCTCGTATGATACGCTCTGACAGGAGGTATATTTTTTGAAGACAGCAAAAAGACTGACACGGATTTTTTTGTTCGTGTTTTTAATGCTTTTGTGCGTACAAGCGGTTTATGCCGCCGAAAACACCATGCAGGTCGTTTTTGAAGACGTGACGGACAGTGCCGACACCTTAATGGGTGAGGCAAAGGTAAAAATCAGTATCAAGGAAACCGGCGGCGATATTTCCGCCTCTCAACTAAAATTTGTTTTTTCGGGTAATGGCAAATACAAATCCATTGCCTATTCGGATACCATCAATCAGCTTGTGGAAAAGGCGACCGGCAAACAGCCGTTCTTTATCCAGCCGATCGATGCCAAGACGGCCAATGCCTCGAAAAGCTTTGATATTGCTTTTACGGGTGCAAACAAATACTCTCTGCCTGTTTCGGCAAGCGGAACAGAAATCGCAGTTGTAACCTTTGAGGGAGAACCTGATGAGGAAATCACGCTTGCCACAGGTGACTTGGAAAATTCTTACTGCGTCATTGCTCCGAATATCATCGAACCGAAGAATTATGTTGCCGAAGAAAACAGCATTACGGTAAAGTGCAGCAAATCCGAACAAACTGGCGTGAAGTTGACGGCAAACATTAAGTTAAGTGAGCTTGAAGCCAGCGGCGGTTTTGCGGATGCTTCCGGTATCAGCCTGAAGCTTACCAATCGCAAGAACAATCAGGTCAGAACCTTCAAGCTTTCCGAAGCAAACAAAATTGATGCGGTTACCTATAAATTTGAAATTGCTCAGCTTACGGCCGGCAAATATGACATTGCTTTGGCCGCAGACGGCTTTGTTTCAAAGCCGCTTGAAAATGTCAATTTGTTTGAAAACAAAACCGTTACGCTGACCTCCGAAAACTTCTATGCCGGTGATGTCAATGCCGACGGGAAATTGACGCTCTTGGACTATAACCGTTTTGTTTCGCTGTATCATGCGTCGGCTTCTGTGTTTGACGGTGTGGACTATAACCGCGATATTACCCTTACGCAGTATGACCTTTTGGCTTTGATCGCTTCGGCGGAAAATCATATCGAATCCGGCGCAAAGGGCAATGTTCCGGCAAAGTTAACGGTGACCTCCTCGGCGGAATCAGTCAAGGCCGGCAGCACCTTTACCTTGACGCTGGTGCTCGATGCCGATGACAAGGATGTCAATACTTACTTTATTAAGGCGATCTATCCGAAAAACATTGCAACGCTTGCCAAGGCAGAATGTGCCGAAACCAATGCTGAATATAAAGCAGTCAACAACACCGATGACGGCGCGCTCTTTCTTTTGAACACCGTTTCGGATGCAAGCAACAAAACCATTTATAAGCTGACCTTTAAGGCTGTAAAGAGCGGAAAATTCGCACTCACCTTTGAGACGACGGAGGGTGCACTTCTTTATGATATTGAAGGCGATGCTGCGGATAAATTGCTTGATATCGCTATTACCAACGCGACTGTTACCGTCAAAGCTTCCGATTCCGGAGCTGGCGGCGCTGGCGGCGGTGGCGGTGGTGGCGGTGGTGGAGGCGGTTCCACCGGCGGCGGTTCGACAGGCGGCTCTACGGGCGGTTCGACAGGAGGCTCGACAGGCGGCTCTACAGGCGGCTCTACGGGCGGTTCGACAGGAGGCTCGACAGGCGGCTCTACAGGAGGCTCTACGGGCGGTTCGACAGGAGGTTCTACGGGCGGCTCGACAGGTGGCTCTGCCAGCGGAAACAAGGATACCAAGCCTGCCGAAACGATAATGCACAAGGCCTATGTTTCCGGCTATGAGGATCACACTGCACGTCCGGACAACAATATCACGCGTGCCGAAGCGGCTGCCTTGATTTCACGTATCACCAACGGCTTTGATGCTCAACAGACGTATGATGTTTCCAAATTTGCCGATGTCGATGCCGGTGCATGGTATGCGGCCAATGTCGGCTTTGCTGCCGAAAATGGCATTGTCAGCGGTTATGAAGACGGTACGTTCCGTCCGGAAAACACCATTACGCGTGAAGAATTTGCGACAATGATCTGCCGGTTAAAGAAGTACGACACAAGTGTGACCGGCAGCTTCTCCGATGTTCCGGCTGACCATTGGGCGGCGTCTTACATTGCAGCCATGAAGGCAAACGGCATCATCGGTGGCTATGAGGACGGTTCCTTTGGTCTTGGCAAGAACATCACCCGTGCGGAAGCGATTGCCATTATCAACCGTGCAACAGGGCGTGTGCCGACCGATGAAAAGATTCGCGCCTATGTGGCGACTAACGGCAATCCGTTCACGGATATCGAAGGACACTGGGCTGCAGCGCAGATCATTGAAGCAACTGTCGAACATGAGCTTCATGTTTTGCATTAAGTAAAAGTGAACACTGACGGTACGGCTCTAAAAAGAGTCGTACCGCAGTGTCTTTGATTTGCGGTGCTTTTTGAGTGTTTTTACGCCGGCGGCTGTATGATATTCAAAAAATATCGAAACATCAAAAGCGTCGGAGCGCGTGCGATTCGCCCGTTGGAGAATAATGAAGGGAAGTATGGTCGAATGTATAAAAAACTGATTTCCATAGTGCTTGTTTTGTCTATGATTTGCGGATGGACGGTGCCTGTGGTGGCTGATGACAACGATCCGGCACCGGTCGTGGATGAAACCAAGCTTGCACGCACGGTCTATATCCATGCTTCCGAGAGTGATCCGGAGAAAAATCCGCCCTCGTGTACGCAGATTTATGCCGGTGAGGATGTCAATGTTTATGCGGCAATTGACGCGCCAAATAAAGGCAAAAAGAACGAAGACGGCTCCTTTGACGAAGAAGAATATCAGTATAACCTTAACAGCTATATCGTTAAGTTTTATTTCGACCCGAATTATTTCGATTTGGTGTATCATGATATCAAAACGCATAAAAATCCGTCGCTTTCCAAAGGGTTGAACCAATCGGCAATTAACTATATGCTCCCGTTCCAAACCAAGGGCATGACCATTGAGGATGCCGAAAAGTATGGTGTCGGTACATGGGAAGAAAACGAAATTCCCGAAGTGGTGGTGGATTATACCGACCGCACCCTGCAGGATGTCACCGTGCAGGATATTTACGGAAAGAAATATGCGGTCGTGCAGGGCGTATTTGTCATTCGCGGCGAAACGGTGCTGTTTCCCGAGCAAGAGACTGCCGACTTAAACTGGTATAACCTCTGCAATATCACGCTTCGCCCGAAGGCCTCGGCAAAAGGATCGACGGAGGTCATGATCGAGACCGGCATGGTTTCCAACGAAGGCATATTTGAACTGATTCCAAAGCACCGGACCGGCTATCCGTATACCTTTAAAGATTATACAACCGTTCTGTACGGCGGTTATCATCAGCTCATCATTGGCGAAACCGCGCCGATACAGCCGCCGGTTCCGGATAAAGAACCGGGTTACTATTCGCCGTCTGAAGATGGCAGTATGACCGTGCATCTTTTCACCAAAACCGCCGATTGCGAAATTTTCTATTCGCTCGATGAAAATGCGCCGACCTATCCGGACGATACCCGCTTTTTGCCGTATGATGTCACTGAGGGCATCGATATTCCGTATACGACGCAGATCAAGTGCTATGCACGCAAGCTTGTTAACGGCACGTATAAATACAGCTACGTCATGAGCTACAATTATTATATCGAGCCGCCGGCACCGACCTTGTATTTTAAGGACGGCACCAAGGTTCCGTATTATTACTATACTGATAACAACCATTTTTCGGTCTATGGCACGGATAAAGCCGATCATGACGGAAACATTTCAAACATTTACGAAATCTACTACACTTTCTCGTTAACGGCTGAGACAGGGGATATTGATTTAAGCGGCGGCACGGATGATCCGGAAATCGGCTGGGTCAAGCTTTCCAAAATGACGCGTGAAATCGATATTACCCATTCCACGCCGGTGCGTTTGGTCACCATTCGCGGAAATACGGCTTCCGACGCGGAATTCAGTTCGGTTGCTTTATATATGCTGTATATCATGCCGTCGCCGGTGCTTGCCGTACCGGACAGTAACACCGGCTTCACTGCGCCGTTTGAAGTGACCTTAACGTCCGAATCGGTCAAGTCCGGCGCAGACATCCTATTTACAACTGACGGCAGTGATCCCAGAAATCACGGCGTTTTGTATGCCGAACCGATTACTGTTTCCAAAAACACCACCATCCGCGCCGTGGCACGCTTGAACGACGTGTTCAGCGTCACGACCACCTACAACTACGTCTTTGACGTGCTGCCGCCACTTGCCGTTTCGGCTGTTCCGTATCCGGGAGAGTATACCGAAGAGGTTTGCGTCTGCCTGTATACCGGCGATTTTAACGATGTTATCCATTACACGACTGATGGCAGCATTCCCGATAAAAACAGCCCGGTGTATGATAAAACCTCGCATATCCGTCTTACTAAAGATACGGAAATTAAGGCAATCGCTTTTTCAGCTGACGGCAAAAACAGCGGTGATATTGCGCGTTTTAAATATACCATCATTCCCGATGTGCCGATCATCGTTCCATCCTCGACGCAGTTTCATGAAAAGAGCAAACCCGTAACAATTTTCAAGCCGCATTCTGGTGAACAGTACGAGCTGTATTATACGGTGGACGGCAGCGACCCGCGCAATTCCTCCACAAGAAAGCATACCGTGGCGGATAAGGTCGGTGTCGTTATCAGCGGCAGCACCATCGTAAACGCCGTTATCCGAAACGAATCCGGCCATTACAGCAAGGTCGCCTCCGAGGTGTATGAAATCATTTCGGGCAAACCGGCACGTCCGGAGGTCACGCTGAAGCCGGGACTATATGTACTCGAAAACGATGACCCGACACTGCATGTTACCTCCTTCTTCTCACAGCCGGAAGATACGACGATCTACTATACGGTCGGTTACGGCACGATTCCCGACAATCCTGCAAAAGGCTCGAAAATTACCGTTGCCTTCAATGGAGAGGATATTCCGTTAAAAGGCAATACGATTATCAAAGCCATTGCCGTTGATGCAAACGGCCGCCAGAGCGATTTGGGCGTATTCAGCTATACGATCGTTCCAGAATCTCCGAAAATTCCCGAAAGCACCGTGCTTGCTGATGCTTCCGGAACGCTGCTTCCGATTAAAGGAATTCCCGGAGAAACGGTTTATTATACCATCGGTGAAGCGGAAAACTCGGTGTTGTTGGAAGGCTTTGATACCTTCTATGTCGATCCAGTCACGGGAAAAGCGTACAAAGATGCCGATAAAACCACGGAACTTGGTTCACCGTCACCTAGCGATGTCTACAACGATTCACCGTTTGAACTAACCGCCTATGCCGAGCTCGACGGCGTAACCGGCGATCAAGTGCGCGGAACCTATACCGTGCTTCCGTCGGCGGAAACGGTTTTGCCGCCATATATTTCCGTCCCGTCGGGTGATTATCCCGAAAAAGCCATCGACGAAAACGGAAACGGTGTCATCGATGCGGAAGAAAACGCAGTTTTGATGCCGGAAATGTATTGTCTGACACAGGACGCGGAAATATTCTACTATTATGCCGCTGCGCCCGAAAAAGTATATGCGTATACCGAGCCGCTGCGCCTCACGGATAATTGCATCATTTATTTTTATGCCGAAAAGAACGGTGTCAAAAGCAGCGAAAACGTAGCTTTTTATCGGTTTATTCCGCTTTCGCCGGTCATCAAGCCCGTTTCCGGCTTGTACGAAAACAAAGTCGATGTGCTTATTTACGAAAATCCGCTTTCTCCGATTGGCGCAAACCATGTCATTTATTACAACAAGAGTACGGAAGCCAAAGCGGATACTCTCTATCTCGGCGGTGTTATCACGGTTGAACGGGATGAGATCATCAAGGCCTATACCATCAAAGATTACAATCCGTTGGAGCCGGATTCCGGTACATATTCCGAGCCAGTGTACGAATACTATCTGTTTGCTCAGGGGAATGAGCCTGCAAGCGGCAGGGTGTATGTCAACAGCCCGTTTGATGAACGGCATACCTTCGCCGTCAACGAGCTTTCGGAAACGCCGTGCAGCCAAGGCATCACCATCAACACCGCCTCCGATTTCACCATTCATTATAAGTACACTGTCACCTTAAGCGGCGGCGATACATTCTCCGTGCCGGAGGTGGCGTACAACAGCCGAACCACACCGCCGATTTATCCGTCCCCGATGTGGCGTAAGTTAAAAATCACCGCTTGGCTGGAGGACGACGATGGCACGGTGATTCCCGAATCACCGGAGGATTTCAATTACAGGTTTGTTGTCTTGGACAAGCCGGTATCCACGCTTGCCGAAACGGATGCCAAGGGGAACCCGATTCTGTATACAAGCGGAACAAAATATAAACTGGTGAATGAATACGTCGATTCCGATCGACAAATCCGGCTGTTTTATACCCGTGACGGCTCGGATCCGACCGATCCGGCAAAACGCATAGAGTTCAAAACGGGCGACGTCTTTACGCTTACATCCTCCGAAACCCTGCGTGCGATTTATATGGAAACGGTGGACGGCTACAGCTTCTTCGGACCGGAAGCCAAATACATTTATGGCTTAAAATCACCGTCGGGCGGCGGAGGCGGTGGCGGCGGTGGAGGCAAAATCACCGTGGACAAAACGCGAAAATATACCAAGGATATCTTCGGCAATGAACATCCGACGCATATCGGCTATATTTACGGGTATCCCGACGGCAGTGTTCAGCCGAACGGCGCCATCACGCGGGAAGAAATTGCGGCAATTCTCTACCGTATTACCAATCATGCTTACGAAAAGCCGTTTGTCGAAACCGGAAATGTTTTCCCGGATGTTGCCATGGGGCGTTGGTCGGTGCACGATATCGAATATTTGGCGGATAAAAAAGTGATCGTCGGTTATCCGGATGGCGAGTTCAAGCCGGAAAATCATTTGACGAGAGCAGAGTTTGCCGCACTTATCAGCCGCTTTGCAGGCCTTCAGAAAACCGAGCGGAGCAATCCGTTCCCGGATGTGGAGCAAACGCATTGGGCGTATGCCGATATTTTGGCCTTGTACAATTCCGGATTCATGCAAGGATATGAGGACGGCACGTATCGACCGGAGAATGAGATAACGCGTGCTGAAGTTATGACGGTTGTCAATAAAATCTTGGGCAGAAGACCCTCTGATCCGTATGTGAAATCCTTGAATTTTAATCCGTTCAGCGATCTGGAAAAAGACAAGTGGTATTATGTCATTGTTTTGGAAGCTACAATAACACATAACTATTATCTGAATGATAATGGCGTTGAGTACAAGTGGGAGGATTGGAAATAACCGCTTGTAAACGAGCACAGTATCATGCGGAAATTGCAGGAACTCCGGATACTGCGGAAAAGCGGACAATTTGAGCGAGGGTGCGGCATGGCGAGAAGACAATGAAGGGAAGGGATGCTTTGAGAAGCTTGAAAATATTCAATAAGCAACTGTGTCCGTATTGCCAAAACGGAAAACGCACCTATGAGTTAGATGAACAATCGCCGATGTGTCTATATTTGGCTTGCCATAACGGGAAAACGTGCGGTATGTATGAAAAGCTGAAAACGCCCGGAAAGAAGCGTTTTTGGAAGTTCATCAAGAAAATGCTTGGGATGAAATAAATCCGTTTGTACTCACAACTAATTTCGTATAGCAGTACCCCCTATACCAGGTGTCCAGTATAGGGGGTACATATCCTTTCTCCGGCGTTTTTTTGGGGGGACGATATTTTACTTAAAAGCGAAGCTCCAACGGGTCACGTAACAGAGAAAGCGTTGCGGCATCCACAATGGAAATCGTACAGCTTTCTGCGGTTTCGATGTCATCAAGCTCTACGGTGACAGTTTGTACAGCTTCAGGATTTTCGATGGTTTTAATAAGAAAATCAACCATCTTTCCGCGGCTGTCATATGCGCCGATCAAAACCTGATAGCACTCCACATCGCGGAAGCCGAGAACCAACGAAGCAACGACCGTTTCGGTTTCGGAGTCGTAGCGGAATTCCTTAATGCGGTAGACGTTCTTGGCGGTGCCCTCATAGCGCAAAGTCGGAAGCGCGGCTTCATTCAGCTGCCAAACGGTCTCGGTGTCAAAGCCGATGGTTTCCAAAAATGCAGCTGTATGGAAGGTTTCCGACAGCTCCTCCGTGCGGTCGGCGTATTGGATCTTGGAGGCGGTAATTTTCATTTCTTTGTAGCCGACACAGTTTTTCATGGTTGCTTCTTTGTTTTTATAGGCGTATATCTGACCGGCGTAGCAGGAAAATTCGTTGGCTTCGGCTGTAAGCTCGCCTATGGCGAAACAATTGCGGACTGTTCCGGTTTCGGCGATTTCAGAGAGCGTTGCTGTTGCAGAAAGCTCGGTTTCAATATATGCCTCTGTGTCAAAGAGGAAACCGACAATGCCGCCGGCATAGGCGGAAAGGGGAGATTTGGCGCTTATCGTACCGGCAAAGTAGCAGCGGTCAACACCGGAAATACCGAGGGTTGCACCGCTAAAACGCCCGGCAATGCCGCCAGCCATGGAAAGTGACTTTGCATTTATCTCCATGGCGGTTAAGGAATAGCAGTTTTGAATATTCAAACGCATGGTATCATCTGAAACGACTGCCTCGCCGACAATGCCGCCGGCATAGATCGAATCACCGGAGGCACGAATCAAACCGTCAGCCGTGCATTCCGTAATTTCCGCAAGAATACTCGTTCCTTTGGTGTATATTTTTCCGGCAACCGAACCGATGTAAATGGCTGCCGTGTCGGCTGCCTGAATGTTTACCGTAAAATTCGAAACAGCAAGCTTGGCAATAACGCCGTTTTCGATGAGGCCGAACACGCCGGCATAGGGCAGTTCGCGCGTGATATGAAAGTTGTTCACACTGTATCCGGCACCGTCAAAATGTCCGCGGAAGGGCGTTTCGGCTGATCCGATCGGGATCCATTCGTTGCCGCCGAGATCAATGTCGCTTTCCAAAACATAGTATGCTGCATTGTAGGTATCCGTTCCGACATTCTGTGATAAGAAATACAGATTGGCCGGTGTCAGAATGCTGTACGGATCGTCTTTTGTGCCGGAGCCTTTGACAAAGGCATCTGCCGTTTTTCCGTCCCAAACGCCGGTTTCAATGCGAGCATAGACCGCATAAAACACCATATCGCCGGAAACGGTGGCATTTTTGACATTATCCGGACCGTTTTCGCTGTCCGACCAGTGAGTGAACACATACCGGAATGCTTGATTGGGCACTTTTTCGGGAGCCTGCGGAAAAACGATGGGAGACTCGTAAACAAGCGTATCCGTTTGAATGAGCTTGCCGTCTGCCATAAAGTCGATCTTGTAGGAGCGGTATTCATTTTTGAAATTTGCAAAAAACAGCGTATCGCAAAGCAAGTGCGTGTCTGAAAGCTTGACCGCTTCGCCGTTCGGAATCAAAGACCAATGTGAGAAGACATAGTGGCTGTCGGGCGTCTTTGTAAACGCGGCGGCTGTGCCGCCGAAGGAAACGTCTTCCGCTTGAAACACTGTATTTTCATCATAAAAGAATGCCTTGACGTGCGGTGTGCTTGACGGCGTGGCGATAAGCACCGGATACGTGTACGGCGCGTCACCGTTTTTCCAAATCTTTTCGGAATAGCCAAAGTAGGAGGCAAGATCGGCTGCTTTTTCGGAGGTCAGCTCTTTCACAAGCGCCGTTTCCGAAGAAGAAAGCGTTTTGCCGGCTAACAGGCTGTCGGCAAGCACATAGCAGCCGGCGGCATGGATACCGCCCTGCACATCGGCTTGCGCGTCGGCAACAAAGCGGCCGCTTTCGGAATCGCGCGAGCCGGTATCGACAACGTTGCCGATACAATAGCAGCTTTCAAGCGAAAAATCCGCATCGCTCGAAGAACCGGCAACACTCGAAAAGCCGCCGAGATAGGCCGTATTGGCAGTGCTTTTTCCGTAAACGTTGGAGAAGGTATAGCAGTTTTCGATGGATACGCCGGATGCGGACGCAACCAAATACCCGAGCAAACCGCCGGAATAGTTCTCGGCAATCGCTTCGGTAACAACGCCGCCGGCGGAATAACAGCCGCTAAGCTGAATCGAAGCACCTGCAGCCGAGCCGAAATAACCAATGAAACCGCCGGCCTTGAGGTTGTCCGATTTGGAGCGGGTCACAGCGGAGATGCCGTTTACACGGGATAGTGAATACGAATTTGCAATAACAAGTGTGCTGTCTGCGTCGCGTGATCCGACATAGCCGGCAAAGCCGCCGAGGGTCAGGTTAAAACGGGTATCCGATGACGCGGAGGGAGAATAGCCGCTTGACTTTCCGGTGATCTCTGCATCTGCGGAACAGCCGTTGACACGAAGGGAAGCACCTTGGGACGCATGAAGATAGCCTGCAAGACTGCCGGTATAAACGGAATATGCCTTGCTCTCGGCAAAAAACGTAACATCTTTTACATGGCAATTTTCGATAGCTGCCGTTTTCTTATTGCCGAGTGCCAAAAAGCGTCCGACAAGTCCGCCGGCATACAGCACATTATTGGTCGATAAAGAGATCTGCGCATTCGAGATGGTAAGATTTTTGACCGTACCGTTGTAAACAAGCCCAAAGAAACCGGCATAAACGCAGTTTTCGGAGATTACAAAGCCGGAAACCGTGTGACCGTCGCCGTCGAAAACACCTTGGAAGGCGGTGCTGTATTCCGTTTCGGCAGCATAATAGCCGACCGGCATCCATTCGGCACCATTCAAATTGATGTCCGCAGTGAGTTTGTAGTACGCCTTCGTGTATGCGCCGGTCGTGTCACTGTTAACGGCTGAAGAAAAACGTTCCAAATCATCCGCACCGGAAAGCAAATAGGGGGATTCCGCCGTTCCTTCACCTGTAAAGAAGACGGAAAACAGCGATGCGGAAGTATCGTCATCTGTTTGCGGATGAAAGGTGAAAGAAGACGGCTTTTCACCCGGAGCAAAAGCAAATTCCGTGAAGGATTCGGGAAGCTCAAACGGTGAATCGCCGAAAAAGCCGGCCTCCTCCCGGATAAGCGACGGCAAAGTCGGCTCGGCGGATGTTTCAACGTCAAAATCGAATGAAAGTGCCTGAGAGGCAAGAGCAAACGATGTAAGAAGGGCGGTTGTAAGCGTAAACGTTTTGAGAAGTGCTTTGATTTTCATAGGTACCTCGCATATATCGACAAATGTATAGAAGTTTCCAATAATATCAGTTTAATTATACAATTTACAACCCCAAATGTCAATTGTTTTTTTGTGAAAAGTGCAAAAAACGCTAAATTTCCGCTTTGGGCACATCTTTGGAGGATGCCTTGAAATCGGCGGCATAGGCGCAAAGGGAGTCGAGGTTGTCCAAAATAAAACTTTGCGCATCACGATTGTAGACGACCACGTTGTATTCGCCGTGCATGCCGCTGCGCTTTTCAACGGAAATGCCAAGTTGTTCGCCAAGCTCGGTCGGCACTTTTTTGCCCTGCATTTCACCGCATTCGCATTCCTCTAAAATGCCGCGTGAAACCAACCATTCGGTAAGCTTCGTATAGGTCAGCCTGCGCATACTGTCGTCGTCTGCCGCCGCATACAGCCATCGGCAGAATTCGGTCGCGGGAACCGGTTTTTCCGGTAAGACGAGGCTTTGCCGCTTTTCCGGTGAAAGGACAAACGGAATTTTTTTGGCTGCGGTGGCTTTTACCTTGATCCCTTCAAATGTCTCACCGCAAACTAATTTTCGCAGAATCTCCGAAACATAGAACATACAGCGCGAAATGCGTATATTGTTTAATAGATCGCCCTCCGGAATGCGCTCGTCGGTCAACGGATTCACGCCGTCGGCAAGCTTGTCGATGAAGTCTTTGGTGTAAAGAAGCTTTTCGAGTTCCGTCATACAGATTCCTCCTTCACAGAAGTGTTTTCCGGAACGACCACAAGCAGTGAACCGCACGCAAAAGAAATGCTTGCCGGTTTTCCGGTAAATTCATTGCTCACGCCGAGCGGAAAATCGCTTGTCAACTCCGCGTTTTCAAGCGTATATTTTAAGCCGGAAATTGTAAGCCCGGCAACCTCGCCGCCGAGGGCAAAGAGGGAAATATAGCCGCGGCTTTCGGCAGCAAAGCTTAGCTTTACGGCTTCTCTTCCGGAGCTTTCCGGATCGTTTGTGTATACGGTAAGCAGCGTTTGATTCCCGTGAAGGTGCAGAGTACAGCCCTTTTTTGCGTAGAAAGACAGCATTTGTATGTTCGCAAGCGTGTGTTCAATGCGTTTTCCGCCAAGGCCGCCGTAGATCTCAAAAACGGTATATCCTTGCTTTCTTCCGTATTCTACCGCCAAAAACATATCCGTATAATCTTTTTTGCTTGGAAATACCACACGGTTTTCACCGGCATCCTTTTTGTCTGCCGAGTCGAAATCGCCCAAAAAGACATCCGGCGTGATGCCGAGCTTTTTTGCGTGATACAAACCGCCGTCGGCGGCGATGACAAATGCCGCCTGCGGAAGGTCTACCGAAGCCGCATACAGGTCTCCGGCTCCGAAAATATAACAGACTTTGTCGTTCATGATTTTTCCTTACTATACATAACGGAGCCGACACCCATCATGCCGACTCCGTAAAAACCGTGTCTGCGGAACCGTTTATTCCGTAACAACCTTATGAAACTCTTTTTTGCCTTTTTTGATGATGAAATCGCCGGTAAAATCGGCTTTTTCGTAGACCTTGGCAAAATCGGTCACTTTTTCGTCGCCAACCGAAATGCCGCCTTGCTTGATGTTACGCTTGGCTTCGCTGTTGGACGGGCAAAGCTCACATTTTACAAGAAGTGCCGCAAGCGAGATCTTGCCGTCGGTGAAATCTGCATCGGTAAGCGTGGTGGTGGGCATATTTTCGCTCTTGCCGCCGCCTGCAAACAGACTGCGTGCCGCTTCGAGAGCTTTATCGGCTTCTTCTTTGCCGTGAACCAGTTCGGTAAGCTCATACGCAAGCTTTTCTTTCGCCTTGTTTAACTCGCTGCCTTCCAAGCTTTCGTATTCGGCAATTTCTTCCAAATCCATAAAGGTGAGCATCTTCATGCACTTGATGACATCCGCGTCATCCACGTTTCTCCAATACTGGAAGAATTCGTAAGGCGGCGTCTTGTTCGGGTCGAGCCAAACGGCACCGTTGGCGGTTTTGCCCATCTTTTTGCCTTCGGAGTTGAGAAGAAGCGTGATGGTCATGGCATAGGCATCCTTGCCGAGCTTGCGGCGGATAAGCTCCGTTCCGCCCAACATATTGCTCCATTGGTCATCGCCGCCGAACTGCATATTGCAGCCGTAATCCTGAAACAGGCGGTAGAAGTCATAGCTCTGCATGATCATGTAGTTGAATTCAAGGAAGCTGAGGCCTTTTTCCATGCGTTGCTTGTAGCATTCGGCACGAAGCATATTATTGACCGAGAAGCAAGCGCCGACTTCGCGCAAAAGCTCCACATAATTGAGCTTTAACAGCCAGTCCGCGTTGTTGATCATGGTCGCTTTGCCGTCGGAAAAGTCAATAAAGCGGCTCATCTGCTTTTTGAAGCATTCGCAGTTGTGTTCAATGTCCTCGACGGTGAGCACCTTGCGGAGATCCGAACGGCCTGATGGGTCGCCGATCATGCCCGTGCCGCCGCCGATGAGGGCAATTGGCTTATTGCCGGCCATCTGCAGACGTTTCATTAGGCAAAGTGCCATAAAGTGACCGACGTGCAGGCTGTCTGCGGTCGGGTCAAATCCGATATAAAATACGGCTTTCCCGGCGTTTACCAAGTTTTTGATTTCTTCTTCGTTGGTGAGCTGGGCAAGCAAGCCTCTGGCTTTTAATTCTTCAAATACTGTCATCGTTCTGCTCCTAAATATTTTTTATTACAGCGGCAAGCCGCAGGTTTGACTTTTTTACCGATAGTTTTTTGCGTCATCGATCAGCTCGGCGGCGGCGGCACGGGAAGAGGAGGTGAGCTTGATCCCGGCGATGATGCGTGCCGTTTCATCAACGCGTTCGTCGTGTGTAAGTGCGCACACGCTTGTTTCGGTCGAGCCGTTCTTTTCAGATTTGGCGACCAGAAAATGCGCGTCGGCAAGGGAGGCGATCTGCGCCGAATGCGTGACGCACATAACTTGGGCGTCACGTGAGCTTTGCAAAAGCTTGATACCGATACGCCGCGAGGTCTTGCCGGAAATGCCGACATCCACTTCATCGTAGATAACCGTTTCCACACCGTCTTTTTTGGCGATAACGCTCTTAATGGCAAGCATGATGCGCGAAAGCTCACCGCCGGAAGCGGTTTTGGCAAGCGGCGAAAAGGGAAGACCGACATTCGTGCGTACCATGAATTCGATATCGTCCGCGCCGTCTGAGCTTGGCTCTTTCGGCAAAATTTGCACCGAAAAGCGCACTTTGTTCATTTCGAGAAATTCGAATTCCTTCTCTATCTCTTTCTTCAAATGCTCGCCTGCCGCTGTACGGACTGCGGTAAGGACTTCCGCCGCAGCTTTCAGGTCTGCTTCGGCTTTCTTCAGCTCTTTTTCAAGCTCGGATGCACGCACTTCGGAAAGCTCCAAATCGGACAAACGCTTTTCAGCTTGATCGGCATAGGCAAGGATCGCTTCGACCGTATGGCCGTACTTGCGCTTCAACTTATATATATCATACAATCTTTGCTCGATTTTGTCAAGTCTTGCGGACGGATTTTCTTCGGCATCACCGGCAAGATCGTGCAGACTTTCGGCAATATCGTAGATTTCGGAGCGTGCTTTTTCGAGCCGGTCGATATACTCGTCCATGCCGTCGCTCATTTTGGCAAGATTTGCAAGACAGGAAAGCGCATGATCCACGTTTTCCGCGGCACTCAAATTGTTGGCAAACAGCACACCATAGGCGGTGTGTGCATTCTCGGCGATTTTTTCGATGTTGGCAAGCCGCTTTTTTTCAGCCGTCAGCGTTTCTTCTTCACCGGGCTTAAGCTTTAAGGCACGGATGTCTTCAATTTGAAAACGGAGCATTTCCGCCGTGCGCTGCTTTTCCGCGTCGTCGGTCACGAGATTTTTGTATTCGTCGCTTAAGGCGCGGTAGTTTGCATAGCGTTCCGTATAAGTGCGCAAACAGTCCTCGTTGTCGGCATACGCGTCCAGAATGGATAAGTGCCGCTCTTTTTTGAGCAGCTCTTGGTTGTCGTGCTGACCGTGAATGTTGATGAGAAAGGCGGTGATTTCGCGCAACAGCGAGGTAGGAACGGCTTTGGCATTGATGCGGGCGGTGGATTTTCCTTCGGCGGTGATCTTTCGGGAAAGATACAAAATGCCGTCTTCATCGGGCGACAGATCATAGTCCTTCAGCCGACGACAGGTCGTCTCGGTCAGGTCGGAAAACATTCCCTCCACAAGCGCACACGCTTCGCCGGAGCGTATCAATTCTTTGGAAACGCGCGCGCCGCACAGAATGCCGATTGAGTCGATGATGATGCTCTTGCCGGCACCGGTTTCACCGGTAAACGCCGAAAAGCCCTCCGGAAGCGACAGATCCAAGCGTTTGATTAACGCCACATTTTCAATATGTAAGGTTGCAAGCATGGAACGAACTCCTTCGCTTTTTTCTGAACGTTAACGGCTGATGCTTTTGGACAGCTTTTTGACAAAATCGAGCGCGTCGTTTTCGGTCGCCATCACGATAAAAATCGTGTCATCGCCGGCAAGCGAGCCGATGATGTCGGGAAGCTCCAGCGAATCAATGGTGGCACACGCCGCCTGCGCCATACCGGCATAGGTTTTCAATACCACCATATGCCCGGCGGAGCTGATCTTCAAAACCATTTCTGAAAGAATTCCTTTGAATTTTTCGGTGAAGCGCGTATCAAGCTCATTGCGCACGGAGTTTGCCGCATATTTGGATTTGTTCTGACGGCCGTTGCGAGCACCGGTAGATACCTTGACCAAGCGCAACTCACGGATATCGCGGGAAACCGTGGCTTGCGTTGCGACAAATCCGGCTTTTTTCAGCAGCTCGGCCAATTCTTCTTGGGTTTCAACATCGTGCTTTTCGATGAGCTCCAATATTTTTTCCTGACGTTTGCTTTTCAAGTAAAAAGACCTCTTTCCGACTTATCGTTTGCCCCACTCGGTGTTTGTCTGCGCGGCGGCAAGTTTGTGATTGAGCATACTGTAAAAATCCACATCCTTTAAGCGGATGAGCTTGGTGTTTAAGGGCGATTTGGTTATGCGTACACGGTCGCCGCTGTACAGGCTTTTAACGCCTTTGCCGTCCACCGTGCAAAAGGCCTCGTTGATTTTGTCGGCATGAAATTCCACTTCAATGACTGATTTGTCCGAGAAGACGACCGCGCCCGAATTGACACACATATACGGACAGACCGGCACGGCGCAGATGCATTCCAGCTTCGGGTCGATGATCGGACCTCCGGCGGACATGCAATAGGCTGTCGAGCCGGTCGGGGTGGAAACCACAATACCGTCGGCACGGTAGACGGAAATGCATTTGCCGTCGCAGGAAAGCTTTAAGCCGGCCATGCGCGAAACGGCACCTTTGGAAATGACGATATCGTTTAGTGCGGCTGCAGTGTAGATGCACTCACTGCCGCGCAGAATTTCGGCTTTTAACATCATACGGCGGTCGATGCGCACGCCGGGTACTTTTTCGATTTCGCTTGCGTCGGAAACGGTGGCGATTTTGCGCACCAACTCAAGCTCATGTGTTTCAAGCTCCGCAATATAGCCGACTCTGCCGAGATTGACGCCGAGTATGTAGGCACCGCCCGGAGCGGCCTTTTTGGCGATCTTCAAGATGGTTCCGTCTCCGCCGAATACAATGCATAAGCCGACGCGCCGGAAGAGCTGATATTCCGGAAGATACTCGATTTTGCGACCGGCAAGCAGCGATTCGGAGACCGACGGCAGATTTCCATACGGCTTTTTGAAAGTGTCGGACATATAAACGCGGCAGCCGCATTCGTCTAAAATATCGAGTAAACGCGAGGTGTAGGTCAAGTCATGATCCTTGTTGGGATTGACGGTTATCGCAACTTTCAGCATAGAAACACTCCCGTGGAAACGAAGTTCACAAAAATATATATCTATTATACACCAGCCTTTGCATAAATTCAAGGGTTATACTGTATATTTTCCAAATTTCTTGTGTTTGATTCTGAAATTTCCCCGAAAATCAAAGAAATTTATGAATTCTTCGAAAAGACTGTTTACTTTTTCAAAAAACGTGGTATAATGATAATGAATCTTATAAGGGGGTATTCTCTATGTTTGACTTGAATAACAACCAATTGAAGGAAAAATACGAAACCGGTGTGGCAAACGTGAAAACAGCTGTTGAAACGTCAAAGGATATCACCGTGCGCCCGAAATTTGATATGGGCTTGGAGATCAATTCCAAAAAACAGCGTAAAAGTCTGTTTTCATTCGATTTTCACTTTGACAAGGAGTTTTCGCTGTTTGATGTGATTTTGACGACCGTTGCGGTGATTGCTGCCATCGGCGCCGTGACCACGGCCATCGATATTCTGCGAGACAAATGCAAGTGCCGCAAGAATTCCGAAATCGAGGATTAGCTCTCCAAATACGCCAAAAGCTCTAAAACTTCCGAACGGGAGGTAAGCTTTAAACCGTCCCGTTCGAGTTCTGTTATGTCTTCTTCCGACAGCATGGCATCCGAAAAGCCGCTTGTACGGTAAATCGGTTGGTTTTGATCGTTGTATACGGTAAATGTTTCGCCTTGCAGACGCAGAGTGTAGAAGGCACAGTCCGGCAGCTCTGCAAGCGACTGCTCTGAAGGGAGGCTGCCGGTGTCTTTGACGACCGCAAGCGGCTCGTTCGGCACTTCTTCATACTCCACAAACGATTCCGTCCATACATATAATGCGGCGCACGCCGCCGAAACGGACAAAACGGCAAACAGAACCACCGCATATTTTTTGTATTTTTCGGACAGCTTCATTTTTACCGCTCCTTTGCATTTTTATTTCTGCTTCTACGTTTTCTACGTTGATTTTTTACCGATTCCGGAAAAATATGCATGAATTCCGAAAAACGGAGGACACATGAACAACAATCACGATAATTTCCGTAAATCCGACCCGTCTAAGCAAAAACTGACGGTCAATACGACGGCAAATATGAAAAAAGCCGGTGTCAAAAAGGTCATCAAAACCGGCGGAAAAGTCACCGGTGTGATGCTCGGAAAGACACTTCAATGGATCTTAAACATTTTTTTAACCATTCTTCTGATTTGCACCATCAGCGGCATTGCTATTGCGGCGATTTTTTTCGGCTATGTCAACAATTATCTGATCGAAGACGATTTTGATATCGAAAATCTGAAAACCAACCTCAATCAGACAACGAAAATTTATTATACCAACGATTCCGGTGCCGTTGTCGAATTGGAGGATCAGCGCATCTACGGCACGGAAAACCGCTCTTGGGTTTCGTATAACAAAATGCCGAAAAACCTGACCGGTGCGTTTGTCGCCATCGAGGATGAACGCTTTTGGAAGCACAGCGGCGTGGACTGGAAGCGCACGTTCGGCGCTGTGCTGCAGTTTGCCGGCGGCAATGACAGCTACGGCGGCTCCACCATTACCCAACAGCTTATCAAAAACATCACCAAAGAAGACGAAACCACCATCCAGCGCAAGGTGCGCGAGATTTTCCGCGCCTTGAGCCTTACCAAAAAGCACAGCCGCGAAGAGATTCTGGAAATGTATCTCAATACCATCAATCTTTCGCGCAACAATTATGGCGTCCAAGCGGCGGCAAACTACTATTTCGGCAAAGACGTGTCCGAATTAGATTTGGTGGAATGTGCCGCACTTGCCGCCATCCCGAAATCGCCGACCAAATATGACCCGGTGCGCAATCCGGAAGAAAACAAACGCCGCCGCGGCTATGTTCTTGACAAAATGGCGGAGCTTGGCTGGATCACGCAAGAGGAATGCGACACGGCGAAAAACACGGAGCTTATCATCAATATCACCGTGCTTGACGGAACGGTCACCAAATCCAACTCCTACTTCAAGGATACGCTCATTGAGCAAATCATTGCCGATCTGAAAGAAGAATACGGCTATTCGCGTGAGTATGCGTCCGGCATTATCTATTCCGGCGGCTTAAAAATCTATGCAACGATTGATCCCGAAATCCAGACCATCATGGAGGAGGTCTTTGCTGACCCGGATACCTTTCAGCGCGTGACCGAGGGCATCCAGCCCCAGGCTGCCATGGTGATCATGGATCCGTATACCGGCGATGTCAAAGGCGTTGTCGGCGGCCGTGAAAAAACGGGCGACCGCGATTTGAACCGCGCCACGCAAAGCCGCCGTCAGATCGGTTCGGCAATCAAGCCGATTACCGTTTATGCCCCGGCCATGGATTTGGGTCTTATCAATTATGCGACAGTGTACGATGATACGCCGATCGAATACAAAGCTTCTCTCGGCCGCTATTGGCCGAAAAACGCACCGGCGCGCTACGATGGACTTGTAACGGTCAACAAAGCCTTAGAGGTTTCCAAAAACACGGTTTCCATCAAGGTTTTGAAGCAGATGACGCCGGAGTATTCCTATAATTTCTCGCAGAACAAGCTGCATTTGAACAGCCTTGTGCCAAGCGATAAGGATCTGGCGCCGCTTGCACTCGGCGGTCTTACCAACGGCCTTACCGTTATGGAGGTCACGGCAGCATATTCGATTTTCCCCAACGGCGGCATGTATTCTTCACCGCGCCTGTATACACGCGTTTTGCGCAACGATGATACGGTGCTTCTCGAACGGAATGTCAACCCGACATATGCCGTTTCGAGCGATACCGCACAGGTAATGACCAAAATCTTACAAAACGTTGTCACAAACGGTACTGCATCGGGCATCACGTTGGATAGAAAGGTGGCCGTCGCCGGCAAAACCGGTACAACAAACGACGATAAAGACCGTTATTTTGTCGGCTTTACGCCGTATTACACAGCGGCGTGCTGGTTCGGCTACGATACGCCGAAATACCTCGGCAAATTCCGCTCCAACCCTGCCATGATCGCCTGGGAAAAGGTGATGACGCGCGTTCATGAGAAATACATCAATGCCGCGGCATCCGGCGGAGAACCGTTAAAGAAATTCGATTATTCGCGCCTGACGCAGGTGGCGGTCTGCTCGGACAGCGGTCTTTTGCCGTCCGAGGCTTGTTCGCATGATTTGCGCGGCTCGCGTATTACCTATGCGTGGTTTGCCAAGAATCAGATCCCGACCAAAACCTGTGACACACATATGCTTGTTGAATGGGATTCGACAACGGGCAGGGTAGCGACGCCTTATTGCCCGGGCAGCGTGATCATGCAGATTGCCCTTGTTAAGACGGATGACCGGAATTTCGTGCAGAATATCCCGATTACCGACGCTCGTTATACCTGTCGGAGTACGGGCGGAAATCCGGCAAACGTGTTAAATCCGTCCGACCCGTATTATATGAGTACCATGCCTGCCGGAACTTATCCCGGGTATTCACCGGGCGTGGATGCGCCGCAAAACAGTTATTGTCCCGTGCATAATTTTGTATATCCCGCGACGGACGGCTATTTTGGCGGCACGGATGATGATTCGTTTGAGGATTTGGAGAATTTTATTAACGAGCAAGCGGGAAATACGAATCCGTCAGAGGAGAGCCATGCTGCACAGCCGCAAAATCCGACAACGGAACATCCGTTAAAGCCCGATTCGACAACGAACAACACGGAGACACACGATTCGGCAACCGCCCATCTGCTGCATTAGCGAAAAAACAGGAAGTAAAAGAAGCATGAGATGTTTGAAAAAGAAGATTTACGCCCTGTCAGCCGTGGCCGGGCTTGCACTCGGAGCCTTTGGCGGAACCAATGCCTTCGGCGATACGGCACAGCTTGACAAAGGGTCTGTGAAAGCTTTTACCGATGTGGCGGCAGACAGCTGGTATTATCCGTATGTGTCCCGTTTAACCGAAACCGGCGTTATCAAAGGCATAACCGAAACGTCGTTTGCTCCGAACGGCACGTTTACTGTTGCGGAAGCGGCGGCTGTCATTACCCGGTATCTCGGACTCGACGATCAAGCGGAAAACCGCAAAAATGCCATGGAGGTTTTGGGCGTTGCCGGTGCGGATAAGTGGTATGCCGGGTATGTCCAGCTGTTGTACGAAGCCGGTGTTATCGACGTTTCGTCTTACGGCTGTTCGGTGATGGGACGCCATATTTCCATCGATGCGCCCGAGCTTTTGGAAAAGCCGATCAAACGGTATGAATTCGCCGCGTTTGTCACGCGCTCGTTTGAGCTTGACGGTACGGAAATCCGCAGCACGGTCGGCGAAGGTCTGGGACATGAGTTTATTTATTCCGGCACTTACGACGAAAGTATGCTCGAAAAGTATATCCCGTATATTGCAGATTACGAAGCAATCCCGGCTTCGTACAATTACTATGTGCTGAAAGCCTATTATAACGGCATTTTCAACGGCGACGATGCCGGAAATTTTAATCCGACCAACGACCTGACCCGTGCGGAAATGGCCAAAGTAACGGCTGTGATTATAGACAACTCCTTGCGCACGCGCATCGATGTGAATGCTGCCCGACCCGAAACGCCCGGTTCGAACGAAACCGCACCGCTTCCGGAGGACAGCTATCTTGTCATCGACGGCAAGCAGGTGTTAAAGCCCTCGTATACCGATGCGTTATTTGCTGCGGAAGCCATGAATTTCGGCACCTTCTACGAGAATAATTTGCCGGTTGTATCGTATACGCGGCAGTCGGCACCACCCTCCGGCTATGCGTTCCGCGTCTACCATTTCACCAAAGATGCGGTTGGCTTTGATGTCAATATTGCCGCCGCAAAGGATACCTCCGACGGCTATCGCAGCTTATTTAATCCCGGCGATCGGCTGGTGCTTACGCTTGTCAATACACAAACCGGTGAAACCGTGGATGCCCATACCTTTATTTTGAACGGCGTCGGCGCGGTCACGCAGAATTCCGACCGCTATCTGCCGTAAGAAAACGGACGATTTTAACGTAATTTGAGACAATTTCTCCTTGCATTCAGCTTTTGTCGTGATAGAATAAGAAGGTAATCTTTTAAGGATAGGAGCGATTATTATGCGCTTTGAAAAAATCTATTTTGACCCGAACCATACGGACGCGTTTCTCACATTGTATGTGTCGGATGTGAAAAGCCCGATCCGCGATGCAATGCTCGTTATTCCCGGCGGCGGCTACGGCTGCGTCTGCTCCGACCGTGAGGGCGAACCGATTGCCCTTGCGTATCTTGCACGCGGCATGAACGCCTTTGTGCTCCATTATACCGTAACGCCCTCCGATCCGTATATTCCGCTTATGGAAGCTTCGCTTGCCATGGCGTATATCCGCGAACACGCACAAGAGCTTGCCATCGATCCGAAACGTGTCTTTGCCGTCGGCTTTTCGGCAGGCGGTCATCTGGCTGCTTCGCTTGCAACCATGTGGAACGATCCCGTGTTAAACAGCCGCCTTTCGATTCCGCAGGGAGCAAACCGCCCGGACGGTGCCGTGCTGTGCTATGCCGTCATTACGCCTGAAGGTCATTTCGGCAGCTTCCAGAATCTGTTAGGCACACAGATTGAGAACGCCGAAATGCTCCGTGCCTTTACGGTCAGCGAACGCGTAAGCACGGATACGCCGCCAATGTTTTTGGTGCATACGGCAAACGACGATGTTGTTCCCGTGGAAAAGAACGCGCTTGTCATGGCGAACGCTCTGACAAAAGCCAAAATTCCGTATGAACTGCATATTTATCCGTTCGGACCGCATGGCATGGCTCTTGCCAACAGCGATACCAGTAATGCGTATCCGCCGCTTGAAGATGACGCTTATGCACGTTGGGTGGATGATTCCGTAAGATTCTTTGCCAGATTTTGATAATGCTAAAGCATCACGTATTTTCAATTATGGATGCGATTTGCAGTAAAGGATGGGAGAGAACGGGACAGGCGACGTTACTCAGTTTGCGTACAGCTTTAGTTTCTCGGTAACCGCGAGAAAACGCGGGTCTTGGCGGATGCAGTCATATCGGGTATGCTGCATTTTTTCAAGCATATAGTAGCAATGCGTATGCTCGGTGAGTTCATGAAAATCCTCGCTGTTTTCGGGATAGATTTGTGTGTCAACCAAGAAAGACGAGAAATGTTTCCCGTGGTCGTTCTGATAGGATAAGTCGCAGGCCACGGCATGGTCACACATCTTTTCGAGCGAATCGAGAGCCTCTTCCGCTTTGCCGAGCGCGATTTCGTAAGTAGAGATCAGCCAATGATTAAAAGCTACGCGGAAGTGGTGATACATCAGATTTTCGCCGTAGATTAAGGAATAGAGCTTGTTTGATACCCGAAGCATTTCAATTTTATTCTCCCAGGTTGAGGCGTCATTCGGAATATCCTCATTCAGCACAAGGTTCTGAATCGCCGAGCCGAGAGCGTCCGTAAGCTTATCGATCTCATCCTGAATGTAGAATTTCGTTTTCCCGTCTCCGATTCCGCCGGACAGTACATACTCGCGGCAGTATTTCATGGGAGTGAGCCGTTTGACTAAGTCCATGATCTTGTCGGTCTGACCGGTTTCACTGTATAAGCTGACCAGCTTTGTGATGGCATCGTATCGTGTGTTCTCGCTGACGCATTCATCCATAACGGTTTTCAGAAGATTTTCGATCTCTCCGATAAGCGATGTATCGTGTGTCTGCTGCCACATGAAATACAGACACACCGCAAGTTGTTCTCGAATCTCATGGTCGTTCGGGTACCGTAAGAAGGCATTTCGTGCATAAGCAAGCTGTTCCTCGAGCGATCCGACCTCCGAGAGACGATTCATTTCCTTTTTGATAGCTGTAAGCTCGGCTTCACGTTCGGACAGCCTATAGCCGATCAGCTCGTCCACACTGACCGCGAAAAAGTCTGCAAGCACCGGAAGAAGCTCGATATCCGGATAACCGCTTTCCGATTCCCAGCGTGAAATTGCCTGAGGCGTAACGCCAATGCCTGTTGCAAGTGCGTCTTGTGTAATATTGTTTTCTGCACGAAGTTTTTTGATGATCGTGCCTATTTTAAGGTTCATATCGTACCTCCGAAATGTTTATCACCGGTGTAATTCTATTATAACACGGATTTCCCAAAAAGCAATTATCAATCTGTTGTTGAAGATATAAAGTATTGCTTTATATTCTTAAAGGCATTATCTCGTAAAAAAGGGCAGAACGTGTGAAAAAACAGCGCATGTTCCGTCCTTTAAAATGCAAAAGTCCTGAAATCAAATGATTTCAGGACTTTACGTTATGTATTGCGCCACCGAAAAAGATATCGCTTTTGGGCGAAAGGTCAATTCAGATGGATATTTGATTGCTTTCAAACTGCCCAATCAGCCATTCGTTATAATCTTCGGGAATCTTGGACTCCAGCAACAATCGTTCAAAGATGGCAATTGATGTCGGGCAATTACCGCCGTACTCTTTCTTTGCTCTTTCCAAAAGCTGTTCTTTTGAATAATTCCCTGATAAATAGCAAAGGTAATATTCTGCCGCCAAAACAAACTCTTCCTCATCGCCAGATCGCCAATCTTCAATCAGCGCACGGTGGCAAGCTTTTAATTTTTCATTGCTTTCAATATATTTCCAATATAAGCTTGTCAATTTCTCGCTTGCAAAGCCATGCATAAGCTCGTGAGCAATAAGAGGGTAGAAATCGACCGCTCCGGCAGAGCGGCAAAAACAAGTCAAAAACGAGTCGCCATACAGAGTGAATGCCGTCGGAGCGCTGAAAAATGAAACATAAATATTGGCAGAAGCTATGACTGATGATTTTTTCAGTAAAGAAACGTTTCGAAACAGCAAGTCTGCATCGTAGCCTGCAACCGCAGTTTCCTTTGGTTTCATTTCGGAATACACCATAGGTAAGATACGCTCTTTGTATATGCTTTCAAATCCTATGTTTTTAAGCACAGTCAATCTCTTTGCATACAGATCGGCGAACCCGTCTTTCAGCCACCCTAGAACCGGATATATGTAGGATGCCGTAAACCCGCCTGTTATCCTCTCCTTTACTGTGTCTTCAATTTTTCGCGGATCGTTGAACATATCAATTAAATCGTCTAACGTCAAGCATTCCAAATCATTATCAAAGTATGCGCTTACAATCAGGCAGATATTTGACATTCCTATAAAATTATCCCCGAAGTCTCCCGGCAAAAGAGCGTTGATATATTTGATTTCTTCGATTTGTTTTTCGTTCATCCATTTGGTATCATTCAGCAACCTTTTTTCGAGAAAGCAAAGCGTATCAAGAGCAAGGCTTGATTTTACCTGAATATGGGACATCAGCGTACCTCCTATGGTTTATTTATTAATTGTATCACAAAATTTGTTTGGTTTCAACCTTTTTGTTGCGAAAAATAAAAGCCTTACAGAACGAAGTTCAATAATGCTTTTGGCTGCGGAACCAGGATTTTTCGCCTGCGGGCGAGCCATTCCGCGGCTCTGACAGCCCACAGGGCTGTCAGAGCCGCTCCCATTCAAATCCGCTTCCTTAAACATAAAGAAAAGAGCATCCGATGATGCTCTTTTCTTTATGGCTGCGGAACTAGGATTTGAACCCAGACAAACAGAGTCAGAGTCTGTCGTGCTGCCATTACACAATTCCGCAATGTCTTCAACTGACGGGATATATTATACAACAACACGAACGGTTTGTCAAGAGGTTTTCACAATTTATTATGCAAATGTTTTCGACATTTCCTAAGACTTCATCGGAATACGGTCAAACGTGTTCTTCAAGACCGGTTTTATCCGATTTGTACGCTGCTTCCATCACACGGTTGACATACACGCCGTCGGCGAAGGAGGGCGTAAAAGCTTTCTTTTCGTTTACGGCAGACAGGTAGCTGTACATCGAGTGAATATGTCCGCGGAACCAGCCGATGGGCGCACGCATTCCCGGAAAGACCGCTTCCGGAAGGTCGTAGCGGTTGACGCACTCGATGGCTGTGAAGCCGCGCTCACCGCCGTTTGGTGCGGACGGTTGCTTGGCGTCATAAAAATACAGATAATTCGGGTTCATGAGATCAAATTTCAGCGCACCGTCCGTACCGTAAACGGCAAGCGTGAAATCATCGTTTGCACCGACCGAAACCTTGCTTGCTTCAATCGTGCCGCACGCGCCGCCGGCAAGACGTGCCGTGATATAAAATGCTTCATCCGCGTTGGTGTGCCACACCTTTCCGTCCGCACCCGTGCGTTCGGGATAAACGATCTGCGAAAGCCCTCTCACGGTATCGATCTTATTTTCCGGCGCATTTCCGAGAACGAACGCTAAAAGGTCGATGGCGTGCGAACCGAGATCAAATAACACACCGCCGCCGCAAATATCTTTGTCCTGCTTCCAACCGCGCGGCTTGGCCGGGTCGGTGCTTGACGAATGCAGATAGGCACTGCGGAAGGACACGATTTTTCCCAAACGTCCCTCGGCAACAAGGCTTGCGGCGCGGATGGCAGCCGGAAGATGGCGGTTGTTGAACACAACACCGCAAACGCTGTCGGTTTTTTCGGCAAGTGCGGCAAGCTCTTCGGCTTGTGCGGCCGTAATGCCGAGCGGCTTTTCGCAAAGCACGTTCTTTTCGTGCGCAAGTGCCGCTTTTACTTCCTCATAATGGCAGATGTTGGGCGTGCAAACATCGATGACATCGATTTCCGGATTGTTCAGCACGGCTTCGTAGTCCGTCGAGACATTTTCAAAGCCGAGCCTATCCGCTTTTTCTCGTGCGCTTTTTTGGTCGCGTGTTACAAGCGTGTGAAGCTTCGCTTCAAAGGGCAGGGGATTGTAGCAATAGCGAAGATTGGCAACTGCCGCCGCATGAGCGCGCCCCATGGCACCTGAGCCGATAAGCGCAATATTGATAGCTTTTTTTGTTGATTCCATGTACCGATTTCCTTTAGCATTTTTCTTTTATTCTATCATATCATGCTTCGTTTTTCAAGACTTTTTTCAACAAATTTGTCCGGAACTCTTGACAGGACGCAGCGAGTATGGTAAAATAATAAAAGAAATCAAAAATCTTCCGGATAAAAGGGAGTAGCGGCGGAAAACCGTTGCAGAAGCGTCAATCACGGTCGTCAGGCAGAAATAGCCATGCGATCCGCGTCTGCATGAAACGCGAGACTTTTATCGTATAACCGATTTGGTGTGTTATGCGATGAAGGTCGTTTTTTTTGCCGTAAAAAAGAACAGGAGTGAAACTATGGAATTCTTGGACAAAATCAGTTTTCTGTACAATGGCTTTAAGGAGCTTGTCGACTGGCGCTATGTGGTCATGTGGCTCATCGGCGGTCTTCTCATCTACCTTGCCATCAAGAAAGATATGGAACCGACGCTGCTTCTGCCGCTCGGCTTCGGCACGATCCTTGTGAACATTCCGCATTCGGGTGCCATCGGCGACGGCGGTGCGCTGTCCACGCTGTTTAACGCGGGTATCGCCAATGAGCTGTTTCCGCTGATCCTCTTTATCGGTATTGGCGCGATGATCGACTTCACGCCGCTTCTTGCCAATCCGAAGCTTATGATTTTCGGCGCGGCGGCACAGTTCGGTATTTTCTTTACCTTCTGCCTTGCGTCTATCTTTTTCCCGGTAAAAGATGCGGCTTCCATTGGCATTATCGGTGCGGCGGACGGCCCGACAGCCATTGTCGTGGCACAGGCGCTTGATTCGCAGTTTACCGGTGCAATCATGGTCGCGGCGTATTCGTATATGGCGCTTGTACCGATCATCCAGCCTCCCGTCATCAAGCTGCTCACCACCAAAAAAGAGCGCCTTATCCGTATGCCGTATGCAAACGCCGAGGTTTCGCGCCTTACTAAGATTTTATTTCCGATCGTTATTACCATCATTGCCGGTATCGTCGCACCCGAATCGGTTTCTCTTATCGGCTTCTTGATGTTCGGTAACCTCGTCCGCGAATGCGGCGTGCTCGATTCGCTTTCCGAAACGGCGCAAAAGGTACTTGCCAACCTCATTACGATTTTCCTCGGCATCACGATTGCCGTTCAAATGCAGGCGGATAAGTTCCTTCAGCCGGCAACGCTTCTCATTCTCGGACTCGGTTTGTTCGCCTTCATTTTCGATACTGTCGGCGGCGTTCTGTTTGCCAAGTTCCTCAATCTTTTCTTGAAGAACAAAATCAATCCGATGATCGGTGCAGCCGGCATTTCGGCTTTTCCGATGTCGGGACGTGTGGTGCATAAAATGGGTCTTGCCGAGGATAAAGGCAACTTCCTTCTCATGCATTCGATCGGTGTCAACGTATCCGGACAGATCGCCTCGGTTATTGCCGGCGGTCTGATCCTCAACTTCTTTATGAAATAAGGGGGAAGCGAAAATGGGAGATATCTTTTTCAAACCGATGGAATTTGTCAATAATCTGATCTATATGGGCGCCGGAATGTTCAGTATTTTGGTGGTCATGGGCGTTATTATCGGCGTTGTGCTTGTGTTAAATGCACTCACAAAACCGAAAAAAGACAAGGAATAAAAGGGAAGGACGGCCGGAGTTTTCCGACCGTCCTTTGCCGTTTTTGCTTTTTACAGTATTTTGACGCGGCTCTCGTCGTAGTGACCGCGGCAAGCAGGGCTCTCGTCTGCTTTACCGATGACCACAAGTGCCATGGGCGTGGATGCGATGCCGAATTTGTCGCGGAACATCTGCACGCGTTCGGCGTTCGGATAAATACCGCACCAGCACGAGCCGTAGCCAAGCTCTAAGCTCTGCAAAAGAATGTTTTCGATGGCAGCGCCGCAGTCCTGTGGGAAAAAGCCCTTTGCAATGCCGCTTTGCGCTTTCTCGTCGGCACATACCAAAATGCCGAGGGACGCATCGCGCAAATGCGAAGCATACGGATGAACCGACAAAGCGTCCTCTTTGGCTTTATCGCTTTGCAGAACAACAAATTCCCACGGACGGGAATTGCAGGCACTCGGTGCGTGCATGGCGGCTTCCAAAATGGCGTGTAAATGCTCTTCGGGCATTTTTACGTGCGGCACATATTTGCGGATGCTGCGGCGCGAGCGAATGGCTTCGGTTACGTTCATAATAAGACTTCCTTTCTTGATTTTGAGGTGAAACAATGATTTGTCATCCGTTTCCGCCGCTATACGACGGAAATTCAAAAATTTTAGTTTTGGGTAGCTTTCCGTCGGTCAAATCGCGCGAGCAGCTGTTTTTCTACGGACATCCGCAAAACCGCTTCTGGCGCGTGACGGCGGCGGTTTACGGAGCGGAAACGCCGAAAACGATTCCGGAAAAGAAAGCGTTTTTGCTGTCACACGGTATCGCGCTGTGGGACGTGATTGCTTCCTGCGAGATCACCGGCAGCGCGGACAGCAGCATTGAAAATGCAGTTGCCAACGATCTTTCGCCGATTTTTGCTGAGGCTGCTATCAAGCAGATCTTTGTCAACGGACAGACGGCAAAACGCTTTTATGACCGCTGCACCAAACCGCTTATCGGGCGTGAAGCGGCGGTGCTTCCGTCCACATCTCCTGCCAACGCCGCATGGAGCTTCGAAAAGCTGGTGACAGCGTGGCAAGTCCTCCGGGATTGCTAAAAAACGGGCATAGGCCCGTTTTTTTCTGCTTATTTATCGTATTCGGCAGGAATGCCTTTGATAATATCGCCAACACCGTTATAAATGTACGACGGGCGGTAGGGAAACTTGCGCATAATGTGGAAATTGGTCACGCCTGACAGCACAAGCACGGTCTCAATGCCGCTTTCCACGCCGGCGATGATATCGGTGTCCATACGGTCGCCGACAATGGCGGCATCCTCCGGAGAAACACCGAGCAGTTTTATGCCGGTTTTCATCATTAACGGGTTCGGCTTGCCGAGATAATAGGCAACAGCACCGGTGGAAAGCTCAATCGGAGCAACAAGTGCTTTGCAGGCAGGAATAATGCCTTGCTCGGAAGGGCCGGTCATATCCGGGTTGGTGCCGATGAGCTTGGCACCGCCGTTGACAAGCCGAACGGCGCGCAGAATGCTCTCATAATTGTAGTTGCGTGTTTCACCCACGACCACATAGTCGGGATTGACATCGTTCATGGAAATGCCCTTTTCGTATAAAGCATTGATAAGACCCGGTTCGCCGATGGCATACACCGAGCAGCCCGGCTTTTGACTTGACAAAAAGTCGGCGGTTGCGAGCGCACTGGTGTAAAAATTCTTTTCGTCGACATCAAGTCCCATGCGTGCCAATTTTTGCTGCAATTCTTTGGGCGAACGTTCGGAGCTGTTGGTTAAGAACAAAAAGTGCTTGTTTTCTTTCTTTAACCAATCCACAAATTCCGAAACACCCGGCAGCAGAATGTTTCCGTGGTAGATAACACCGTCCATATCGCAGATAAAGCCGGATTTTTTGTTTATATCAAGGATTTTTTCAGTCATGTTTCTACTCCTAAACGCTTAATGCGGTGTATTTTCCATCAGATAGGTCGCTTCAATGTCGGAAATATGCAGCTTTACGGCAAGCGGATAGCGCTCAAACGCGCCGTTGATGGCAAAGCTTCCGCCGCGTGCCGCATCGTCAAAGCCGCCCATGTGCCAGCGTATAGCAATGGCTTCTTCCACCTTCAAGCGCATGAAGCGTTCGATCAAAAACACGGATTTTTCGCCGTGACCGAACGGAAATTTGTCATCGATGGTGTAAAACGGCACTTTTTCCCAAGCGCCGGTGGTTTCGTTTTTGACGTTACGCGAGCCGAGCTTGTAAAACTGTGCCTTGCAGAGATCGTGCAGCAGCGCGACAATGGCGAAGGATTCGTCCGGCTTGCCGTCGTTATAGCGTTCGATCATGACGTTGTAGACGTTTAAGCTGTGGTCGCACAGACCGCCTTCATAGGCACTGTGAAATTTTGAGCTGGCCGGAGCCGTAAAAAAGTCGGTTTTTAACATCCAATCAAGAAGCTCCTTTGAACCTTGACGGGAAATGGCCGTTGTATATGCTTCGATAAAGCGATCCTTGGACGAGGGAATGTTCAAGGTGCGCAGTTGTTCTTCGTTCATAGGTTTCTCCGTTTCGTTATAAGTTGGCGGATACGGCAAAGGCATCCGCATGTATTTCTATAATATTATACCAAATGTTTCCGCTGTTTTCAAGTGGAACGACCGAAATTATTTTCTCTTTCCGGCTTTTTTTTGCTGTTATACTCTTTTTGGATAAGCATATGCTAATTTTAAGTGGCAAAAACCGAAAGAAGTTCTTGACATATACCCCATCTGGGTATATAATATACCCATCAAGGGTATGGGAGGAGTGCCTGTGAACGAGCAAAAATGTCCTGCTTGTCAAGCCGAAGGCAAATCGACACATCGAAACGAAGAGGAAAAGAAGCGAATGATCCACCGTCTAAACCGCATTGAAGGACAGATTCGCGGCATTCGGAAAATGCTCGAAAACGACGCGTATTGTACGGATATACTCACACAGTCGGCTGCGGTCAATGCGGCTGTCAACGCCTTTAACCGCGAATTGATATGCCGGCATATGCAAACGTGTGTCGTGCGGGATCTGCGTGAGGGAAAAGACGAGGTCATCGGTGAACTTGTTGATACACTTCAAAAGCTTATGAAATAGCAGGGGAAGGTGTGTGAAATCCATTCGAGGAGGGAAAATGTATGCAGCGATATATGGTGACCGGCATGACCTGTGCGGCGTGCAGCGCGCGTGTTGAAAAAGCTGTCCGGAAAGTTCCGGGCGTTTCGGAATGCTCGGTCAGCCTTTTGACAAATTCCATGGGCGTTGAGGGAACCGCCGCGCCGGAAGCAATCATAGCCGCCGTCGAAAACGCCGGTTACGGGGCATCCCTGGACGGCGGCGGAAAAGGGATGCACAAAAGTACGAAAAGCAGCGAAAGTGACGCACTTGCCGACCGTGAAACGCCGGTGCTGCGGCGCAGACTTTTCACATCGCTTGTCTTTTTGGCTGTTCTCATGTACATTTCCATGGGACACATGATGTGGGGCTGGAAATTACCGGCTTTTCTGGAACATGACCATGTTGCCATGGGACTTGCACAGTTAGTGTTAACCGCCATTATTATGGTTATCAACCAGAAATTCTTTATAAACGGCTTCAAAGCCTTATATAACCGTTCTCCAAACATGGATACACTTGTGGCTTTGGGTGCTGCGGCTGCCTTCGTGTACAGCACGGTGGCATTGTTTGCCATGAGCGGCGCACAGGTGCGCGGCGATGCGGATGCGGTCATGCAGTATATGCATGAGTTCTATTTTGAATCCTCTGCGACGATCTTAACGCTGATTACCGTCGGCAAAATGTTAGAAGCGCACTCAAAAGGAAAAACTACCGATGCGCTAAAGCACTTGATTCAGTTAGCACCGAAAACGGCGACACTTTGGGCAGACGGCGTCGAAACGGTTGTTCCGATCGAGCAGGTAAGTGTCGGCGATGTATTTGTGGTTCGGCCGGGAGAAAGCATTCCGACCGACGGTGTGGTGCTCGAGGGCGAAAGTGCGGTCAATGAAGCGGCGCTGACCGGTGAAAGCGTTCCGGCCGATAAAAAAGCCGGCGATGAGGTCTCGGCGGCGACGCTCAACACATCGGGTTTCTTAAAATGCCGCGCGACACGTGTTGGCGAAAACACCGCGCTTTCACAAATCATCCGCATGGTGGAGGATGCGGCGGCAACCAAAGCGCCGATCGCCAAAATTGCGGATAAGGTTTCCGGCATTTTTGTGCCGGCCGTCATGGCGATTGCAGCGGTGACAATGGTGGTTTGGCTGTTTATGGGTCATCCGTTCGGGTTCGCGCTTGCGCGCGGCATATCGGTGCTTGTCATCAGCTGTCCGTGTGCCTTGGGACTTGCCACGCCGGTGGCGATCATGGTCGGAAGCGGCGTCGGTGCGAAACACGGCATTTTGTTCAAAACCGCCGCGTCGCTCGAACAGACCGGCAAAACCGACATTGTCGTACTCGATAAAACCGGCACCATCACGGTCGGCGAACCGCGTGTAACGGATATCCTTCCGTTCGGAGATCTTGCGGAAAACGATTTTCTGACGCTTGCGGCATCCTTGGAAAAGCAAAGCGAGCATCCGCTTGCCAAAGCCGTCTTGCGTGCCGGAGAAGAACGGAGCGTTGCATGGCGCACCGTTTCCTCCTTCGAAGCCATGCCCGGAAACGGTCTTACCGGACTTTGTGAAAACAGGCGGCTGTACGGCGGCAATTATGCGTTTATTTCACAAAAAATTACGATTCCGCAAGTGGTAAAAGAGCAGTCCGAATGCCTTGCCGCTCAAGGGAAAACACCTTTGTTTTTTGCTTCGGATTCGGCGTTTCTCGGCGTAATCGCCGCCATGGATCAAATCAAAGAGGACAGTCCCAAAGCGGTTGACGAGCTGCGCGGCATGGGCATTCGCGTGGTCATGCTCACCGGCGACAACGAGCGGACGGCGAAGGCCGTTGCCGACAAGGTCGGTGTGGATACCGTCATCAGCGATGTCAAGCCGGACGGAAAGCAGGCGGTCATCCGTGAACTGAAAGCACAGGGAAAAGTCTCAATGGTCGGTGACGGCATCAACGATGCGCCGGCACTGATGCTTGCCGATACCGGTATTGCCATCGGAGCCGGAACGGATGTGGCCATCGATGCCGCCGACGTGGTGCTCATGAAGAGCCGCCTTTCGGATGTTCCGGCTGCCATTCGGCTCAGCCGAAAGACGCTGCGCAACATTCACGAAAACCTGTTTTGGGCATTTATCTATAATATCATCGGCATTCCGCTTGCGGCCGGCGTCTTCATTCCGCTTACCGGATGGCAGTTGAACCCGATGTTTGGTGCGGCAGCTATGAGCCTTTCGAGCTTTTGTGTTGTAACAAACGCCTTGCGGCTCAACCTGTTCAAGCTGCACCGACCGGCAAAACACCGCGTCCGTGCAGTATCCCTGAAAACGGAAGCAAACACTTTATCGATCAATCGAAAGGAAGAAGAAACCATGAAAAAAACTCTGAAAATCGAAGGTATGATGTGCGGTCATTGCGAAGCGCGCGTCAAGAAAGCTCTCGAGGCCATTGACGGCGTAACCGCCGAGGTCAGCCATGAAAAGGGAACGGCAGTCGTAACGCTGGCGAAGGACGTTCCGAACGAGGTCTTGAAAAAGGCTGTCGAGGAGCAGGACTATACGGTCGTATCGATCGACTGAGCAAAGCTGAAATGAAAAACGGAGCGTTTTCAGGGATTGAAAACGCTCTGTTTTGTCTTGTTTTCTAAAAACTCATGTTGGCAAATATCCGCTGCATTCGCTCATTGGTGAACCTTGCGTCGATAAAGTGCCAAAACGCGTCATTTGCAGGAACACCGGAAAGGCGTGCCGACCAACGGTAGACCGCGACGCAGGTCACGACGGCGTTGAAAATAAAGAAAGCGGTCAGTACCCACGTAAGAATCTTTCCGGCACGGTTGGGAATTTTAAGAATCCATTTTGCCATGCGCGGATAAATGCTCTTGACCCAAAAGACGCCGAGCAATCCCCAGAGCAGGGAATACATAAGGCAGATGCGGCCGTTGAGATTAAAAGGCTTTGTGCTGTAATCCCAGCTGCGTGAGCCGAATGCCATTTCCTGTGCCCACGAGCAAACATATTCCACAATGCTTCCGACAAGCGTTCCGCCGATGAACGACAGCCATTTGCCGCGGTTGCGGAAGCGGTACAGCGACACGGTCAAAACCACCGCACCGACGCCGTATAACAGATTAAACGGGCCGTAAACGAGTCCGGAGCGGCTTTCGAGGTGACCGCGCGTCAAAAGGCACCAGCCGAGTTCGACCACAACACCCAAGAAGCTGCCGATGAAGCATAAAAGAAGCAGCTTGTACGCATTCAGACCGCGTGCAAAATGATTGGAGCGGCTCTCGGCATCATCAATGACGGCGTTGGCAGGGGCTGAGGGAATGAGCTTGCGTTTTTGCGAATTGCGAAGGTCGCTCCATCTTGCCGAAAGCTCATCGACAATATCCGTGGTGACGAGATGTGCCTTTTTTATGTTGGCGGCGGCACGTTTGTAGGAATCGAGCTTCTGACGCACCTCCACATCTGTGATTTCCGGATTTTCGGCGTGAAGCAGCGATTCATAATACTGCGGCATATGATCTTGCGTCTGAAGAACGCTGTCAAGCAGCACGTCACTTGCCTGTTCAAGCTCGGTGGAAATCGGTTCGGTTTGATCTATCGGTTCGGCGTTCTTGGTAAGAATCTCCGGCAGTTTCAGTTTTGTTTTCACGGTTATTCCTCCGAGATATTTGTGCGGAAATTTCGTTTTTGGCCGTATCGGGTGCATGGACATGACGGGAGACCGCGATGCCGGAAATGGCTTGCGTTCCGAGAGCAAGCGATGCTTTTCCCTGATACAGTAAAATTGCAAAAGAAAGCATTCCGAATAGGGTAAAGGTGACGATGCTGCGCCGCCGGTTGGGCGTGATTTTTCGTATCGTCGAGAAGAAAATGTAGAGTGCGGCAAGAAGAAGGCCGATGGGCGTTTTGTCAAGCAGCGCAAGCATCACGCCGAACGAAGCGGCAATGCATTTTCCGCCGTGAAAGCCGTCAAAAATGCCGCTCGCGTGTCCGGCAACCGGCGCAGCCATGACGGCGGCAAACCAAAAGCTGTTCATGTCAAGCGTTTGCATGGCAAGCCGAACAGGCAGATAGGCCTTGAACATATCCAGTGCCAGACAGAGAAGTCCCCAGCCTATGCCGCAGGAAGAAAAAACATTGGAAGCTCCCGGATTTTGGTCGGGCGCGTTTTCACAGATGTTTTTATGCAGACACAGCCGTGGTATATGCTTGCTGTACAGCATACTTCCGGAAAGAAATCCGAGGATGACAGCCAAAAGCCATGACCAGACGGAGGTTTTGGATAAAAATAAGGTTTTCATAAATGAAGGATCCTTTTTGCGATTTCCTGTGCGGCGTTTTGCGGGAGCGCGGCGCGCTGGGAGGCTTTCATGGCTTCACAACGATCTTCATCCGCGACAAGGGAAGCTGCTTGCTCTGCTGCCTGCAACGGCGATAATGCTGTGACGCATAAACCGCGTGAAGAGAAAAATGCCGCATTCTTTTCCTCGCAGCCGGGAATGGTTATGAGAGCCACAAACGGGATATTGGCCGTTGCTGCCTCTGTGCTTGAAAGACCGCCCGGTTTTGTGATCAGCACATCCCCTGCGTTCATAAAGACGTTTACCTTGTCGGTAAAGCTTACGGCGCGAACGCTGTTTTCGTCAAAGGATGTACGGATATCGTCGAACATTTCGGCGCTTTTTCCGGTTAAGGCGCAAATATATAATTCTTTGTTTTTGGCGAGCAATGCGCGGCAGATCTCGGCGGCATTGCCGCAGCCGACGCCGCCGGTCATGACAAGCACGATTTTTTTGTCTTGCGGAAGGCCAAGCAGTTCGCGCGCTGCACGCTTTTCCATGTGAAGCGTAAACCGCGGTGAAATGGGAATCCCGGTCGGAATCAGACGCTCTTTTTTCATGCCTTTTGCACAAAGCTCGTCCGCTAAATCCGCGTGCGGAATGAAATACTCGTCCACACCGGTCTCTTCGAAAAAAGGAATGCAGGTGTAATCGGTCAAAACGCCATAAGACGGCACGGAGAGAAGTCCGCGCTGTTTGATATACGTTAGTGCCTCCATGGCAAAAAGGTGTGTGCAGACGACCGCGGTGAATTTTTCTTCAAGAATATATGCAGCAAGCTTTTTGGCATACAGCGTGTTGGCAAAGTAAACCGGCGAACGGAAGCGAACGCGGTCGACAGCCTCGCCGGCCTTGTAGATGGCACCGAACATCTTTGGTGTCCGTTTGATGATGCTGTTGTAAGCACCGGAAACCGCCTTTTTTGCCGTTTCACCGGCAAAGGAGACCGGATCGCGGCGTACGGTTTCGATGCCTCTTGCATTTAATGCTTCGGCAACGGCAGATGCTGCGCTGTTGTGGCCTTCACCCGTGTCGCAGGTGAGAAGCAGTATTTTCTGTTTCATGATGCGCCGCCTTTCTTCGGGTGAAATCGGGATGCATGAACGGACTATTCTGTTTTTTAATATTATATCATTTACGGCAGAATATGTAAATAGATAAACTTTGAAATTGCTGTCACTTTTTGTAAAAAACCGCCGGATAAATATACCCGGCGGTTCAAATTGTTTTATGCCATTACTTGTTAACGCTTACTTTCGGTCTGACGACATAGTGCGTATGGAGGATTTCATGCGCTCTGTGGCTGCCGGGCTTTTCGAAATACTCGTCATAAAGCATCTTGATAACAGGATTTTCGTGCGACTTGCGGATCGGAAGGTTTTCGTCGTCCTTGTAGAGAGCTGCAGCGCGCAAGCCCTTCAAATCGACAAAGTTACGTACCGATGCCGGCTGAATCGGCTGACCGCCGCCATTGACACAGCCGCCCGGGCAACCCATGATCTCGATGAATGTGTAATCCTTTTCGCCGCTCTTGACCATGTCAAGCACCTTGCGTGCATTGACAAGTCCTGAAGCAACAGCGACCTTGACCTTAAGACCGTTGATGTCGTATTCGGCTTCCTTAACGCCTTCCGTACCGCGAACATCGGTAAACTCGATGTTTTCGGCAGTCTTGCCGGTGAGGGTCTCTACAGCGGTACGAAGTGCTGCTTCCATAACGCCGCCGGTGGCACCGAAGATGGTACCTGCACCGGAACCGATGCCGAACGGAGCGTCGAATTCTTCATCCGGCAGCTCGGCAAAGTTAAGGCCGGCACGTTTGATCATCTTGGCAAGCTCACGCGTGGTAAGCGAAACATCCGTATCCGGATAACCGGCAGCAGCCTGACCGTCACGGTGAATTTCGAACTTCTTTGCCGTGCAGGGCATAATGCTGACAACGAAAATATCCTTGGGGTCAATACCCATCTTCTCGGCGTACCAAGTCTTGGCAACTGCACCGAACATCTGCTGCGGCGATTTGCAGGAGGAAACGTTTTCAAGCATATCCGGGTAGTAATGCTCGCAGAACTTGACCCATCCGGGCGAGCAGGACGTGATAAGCGGAAGCTTGCCGCCATGGTTGACACGGTCAAGCAGCTCGGTTGCTTCTTCCATAATTGTAAGGTCTGCCGAAACGTTGGTGTCGTATACACCGGCAAAGCCGAGACGCTTGAGAGCGGCAACCATTTTGCCGGTCACAAGTGTGCCGACCGGCATACCAAAGCATTCGCCCAAGGTTGCACGGATAGAAGGAGCGGTATGAACGATGACGTGCTTGGTCTTGTCGGCAAGAGCGTCCCAAACCTTTTGGGTGTCGTCCACTTCGGTGAGCGCACCGGTCGGACATACCGTGATGCACTGACCGCAGGCCACGCAGGCCACTTCGTCGAGCTTCAGCTCAAATGCACAGCCGATATGCGTCTTGAAGCCGCGTTCGTTGGCACCGATGACGGCAACAGCCTGATTCTTGTCACAGACGGCAACGCAACGGCGGCAAAGCACGCACTTGTTGTTGTCGCGGATGAGGTGGGGCATGGAGGTGTCCTTTTCGTAATGAATGGCGGCACCTTCATATTTGTGTTCGTCCTCTACACCGTAGTCGGCGCACAGCTTCTGAAATTCGCATTCGCCGTTCTTTGCGCAGGAGAGACATTTTTTATCGTGGTTGGAGAGAAGAAGCTCCAACGTCAGCTTTCTGGCTTTTAAGACAGCCGGGCTGTGCGTCATAATCTCCGTGCCTTCGCGGTCGAGAGGATAAACACAGGCTGCGACAAGGCTTCTTGCACCCTTGACTTCCACAACGCAGATACGGCAGGCGCCGATCTCGTTGATCTCTTTGAGATAGCAGAGAGTCGGGATCTCAATTCCCACGCTCTTGCAGGCTTCGAGAATCGTAGCACCCTTGCGGACACTGTATTCCTTGCCGTCGATAATAACGTTGATCATATCCATTTTCGGTTATCCTCCTTATTTCTTGACAATCGCGCCGAAGTTGCAGTTGGTCATGCAGACGCCGCACTTAATGCACTTAGCCGGATCGATGGTATGCGGTACCTTGACTTCGCCGCTGATTGCGCCGACAGGACAGTTTCTCTTACATTTCGTACAACCCTTGCATTTGTCGGGATCGATGCTGAACGAGAGAAGATCCTTGCAGACGCCTGCCGGACAGGTCTTGTCCACAATGTGGGCAATGTATTCGTCGCGGAAATAGCGGAGCGTGGAAAGAACCGGGTTCGGTGCTGTCTGACCGAGACCGCACAGAGAATTCTGCTTGATGTGGTAGCAAAGCTCTTCAAGCTTGTCGAGGTCTTCCATTTCGCCCTTGCCGCTGGTGATTTTTTCAAGGATTTCGAGAAGACGGCGTGTACCGACGCGGCACGGAGAACATTTACCGCAGGATTCGTCAACCGTGAATTTGAGGAAGAACTTGGCGATATCCACCATGCAGTTGTCCTCGTCCATAACGATAAGTCCGCCCGAACCCATCATGGAGCCGATGGCAATCAGGTTATCGTAGTCGATCGGTGTGTCGATAAGGGAAGCCGGAATGCATCCGCCGGAAGGACCGCCGGTTTGGGCTGCCTTGAACTTCTTGCCGTTCGGAATGCCGCCGCCGATTTCTTCGATGATCTCGCGAAGCGTCGTACCCATCGGGATTTCAACAAGACCGGTGTGCTTGATCTTTCCGCCGAGGGCGAATACCTTCGTGCCCTTGCTCTTTTCGGTACCCATGGAGGCAAACCATTCAGCACCGTTTAAGATGATCTGCGGAATGTTGGCATACGTTTCAACGTTGTTTAAGATGGTCGGCTTGCCGAATAAGCCTTTTTCAGCCGGGAACGGAGGACGCGGACGCGGTTCGCCGCGGTGACCTTCGATGGAGGTCATAAGAGCGGTTTCTTCGCCGCAGACAAATGCGCCGGCACCGAGACGAAGCTCAAGGTCGAAATCAAAGCCGGTTCCGAAAATATCTTTGCCCAAGAGTCCGTATTCACGCGCCTGTTTAATGGCAATTTCAAGACGGTGAACAGCGATCGGGTATTCGGCACGAACATAGATGTAACCCTGTGAAGCACCGATCGCATAGCCGGCAATGGCCATGGCTTCAATGACAGCGTGCGGGTCGCCTTCGAGAACCGAACGGTCCATGAACGCACCCGGGTCGCCTTCGTCGGCGTTGCAGCAGACATATTTCTGGCCGCCTTTGACGAGATCTTTGGCAAGCTGCCATTTACGGCCGGTCGGGAAGCCGCCGCCGCCGCGTCCGCGCAAACCGGAATCAAGCACGCATTTGATAACGTCCTCCGGCGTCATTTCGGTAAGTACCTTGCCGAGTGCGGCATAGCCGTCGGTAGCGATGTATTCTTCGATGTTTTCCGGGTCGATAACGCCGCAGTTACGAAGAGCAACACGCTTTTGCTTCTTGTAGAAGCGCGTTTCACCGAGAGCGACCGGTTCGTCGTCTTCCTTGTCAACAGCCGGGTCGTTGTAAACGAGTCTTTCGACAACGCGGCCCTTCAACAGGTGTTCTTCAACGATTTCGGGAATATCCTCTGCCTTCACACAGCTGTAGAAGGTTCCTTCCGGATAAACGATCATGACGGGGCCTAAAGCGCAAAGACCGAAGCAGCCGGTCGAAACGATTTTGATTTCGTCGGTGAGACCGTTCTTGGCAAGCTCTTCAACAAGCTTATCCTTGACGGCTCCGCTGCCGGAAGATGTGCAGCCGGTACCGGCGCAGATCAGAACATGTGAACGTATCATTATATTTTCCTCCGTTATGTTATGCGTTTTCTTTTAAGGTGAATTCGGCGACCGGCTTGCCGTTCTTGATGTGCTCTTCGACAACACGCTTTGCCTTGTCGGGCGTCATTTTGACGTAGGTAACCTTTTCTTTGCCGCTCTGGTAGACCTCGACGATCGGTTCAAACTGGCAAATACCGATGCAGCCGGTCTGCGTAACGGTGGCGGTGTCGGAAAGCCCCATGGCACTGATCTCTTCGACAAGTGCGTTGAGAACCGGTCTTGCACCGGCGGCAATGCCGCAGGTCGCCATGCCGACAACAATGCGGATGTCGTTGGTACCTTCACGAAGGGAAACCTTGTCCTTCATGCGGTTGCGGATTTCAGCAAGTTCTGCTAATGTTTTCATAATAGCAAATTCCTTCCTATAAGATAAATTTAATTTGTTGACTCTTGGTATTGTTCTTTGAGATAATCGCGTATCCAAACGAGCACTTCGGGACAGTCGAGCGGCACACCGTCAAGCGCAGCCTTGAATGCGGCGGAATCTGCCTCGACCCGTTTTCCGTTCGGCAAAATGTGTAAGAACCGGATATCATAGTCGCGGCAGTTCTGAAACAGCGTGCAGAGCGTCGAAACGATGTCGCCGAGCGGCGTGAAGTCTACATGATTTTTGAAAAAGACCGCTGTCGTGGTCGTTCCGTGGTGAACCGGATCATCTTTTTCGGAAACCGAGGTGATTTCGAGATGCCCGCCGGTTTGTTCGGCAGCAAGGCGAAAAAGAGGAATGCCGAGCCCGACCTTGCGCGTTTTGCGCGTGGTGCAGAACGGATCGGTGACGCTTGCAAGAAGCTCCTTCGACATGCCGCAGCCGTTGTCGGAAACAGAAATGACCATTTGCTCTTCGGTTTCCCGAATGGTGATCTCGGTCAATTTTGCACCGGCGGTGATGGAATTCTGCGCAATGTCAAGAATGTTGAGCGAAAGCTCTTTCATGCGAATGTCTCCTTGCTTACAGATGGTTGATTTTTTCAAATAAAGCTTTTCGTATGGAAGCGGGAGAATCGTCGGGCACATCAAGCTCGAGGAATTCTTCGGCTTCGTGTATGTCCCAAAGATAGTGCGCGTCGGAGTTGGATAAAAACCGGCAGTTTTCGAGCGTAGGGTGTGCGGCTATCAAAGCATCAGCCACAGAAACATCCGAAAGCTCGGCATAGGAAAACGCCGGCGTTTCCGGAAAGGTTCCCAAAATGCCGATGATGCCGTTTGCCTGTTTGTCGATATGCGCCGGCATGACGAACGCGCCGTAACTTCTTGCAAGGCTTACCGACGTTTCAAGGTCAAGCGTGGTCGCGTTGATGAGAAGAACGTCTTCTTCGCCGATTTTCTCATCGTTTTCGTCCAAAATCAGCTGTTCGCCGAAAATGTGAGGCTTGTTTTTGACGGGCGGCCGATGCTTTTCCACTTCTGCTGAAAAATCCAGTGCTGCACCGAGATGCTCGAACAGGCAGACCAAATGGATTTCTTCGGAAGTGGTCAGCTCCATGCCGGCAATGCCGACAATGCCGTTTTTCTCACAGGCTGCAAGAAATGCCGGACAGTTTTTGGAAGAATTGTGGTCGGTCAGTGCCGCAATCTGCAAACCTTTGAGCACCGCCATGCCGGCCATGTTGTTGGGCGTCATGTCGTTGTCGCCGCAGGGCGAAAGACAGGAATGCAGATGCAGGTCATAAAAAAGCTTACGCATTTGGCTCAAGCAAGCGCGAAAGCTGTGCACAAACCGTGTAACTGTCAAGCGCGCTTCGGAGAACGTTGATCTGCTTGTCCTTGGCGGTCGAGAGAAATTCTTCATCCACCTCGGCGTTTTCGCAGATAACGACCGTGGAAACGTCGATGAGCGATGCAACGGCAAGCACGTTTTTGTTGGTCATGATGGTGACCCAGACGTTGTCGGTTTTTGCGTGTCCCATGACCCAGCTTAACAAGTCCGAACAATACGCACCGTGCGGTACGCGGCCGGGATCGGGCAGAGACAGCACTTCGGCCTTTAATGCCTGTGCCAGCGTGTTAACGGTCAGGTTCATCACTCGGGGAAACCTCGCTTTCGTCGTTCGAATCGCTTTTGTAGAGGGATTCAACGATTTCTCTCATTTTAACAATGCAGTTTTCGTAAGATGCCTCGCCGGTTACCACATCCTGTGCAAACGCCCGACAGGTCGGAGAGCCGCAGGAGCCGCAGTCAAGTCCCGGGAGTGTTTTGCGGATGGACTCGATTTCTGCCAAAAGCGACATGGCTTTGGCACGGTCATCGTCTAACGTCACCGGGCTGTATCGCAGCTTTTCGGTCATGCGGCAAGCGGACGGAAGCGTATCGCCGTTTTCGTTCGGCCTGTTCTGCGTGACCGGCAGATACCGACGCAGGTTTTGCAGCTTAACACGCGCAATGTAGGGGTTTTCTACAGTCATTACGCCGCCGACGCAGCCGCCGGGACAGGCGTTGAGTTCGATGAATTCCAAACAGGGAAAATCGCCGTTTTCAATCTTGTCGAGTACATCGATGACATTTTCGATGCCGTCTGCGGCAAGATATTTGTCGTTGAGCAGCGCCGAACCTTCGCCGCCGCTGGAAGCCCAACTCACGCCGACCATGCCGACGCGCGAAACGGGAATTTCGGCTTGTTCTTTTTTCATGACATCGAGCAGCTTGAAATATGCGTCGCTTAAGGATACCACATAGTCGATCTCTGCGGCAGCATTGTCAAAATTATTTTTGACATAACTGACCTTTGCCGGACACGGAGAAATAAAGACGGTGCGGATATCCTCATCGGACAGCTCCGGATGGAGTGCTTTTGCCTCTTTTTTTGCTTCGGCAGCTGCAATTAAGACAGGCGGCAGAAGCGGAATGACGTTGTCGCATAAAAACGGAAAACGAAGCGAGATCAGGCGCGTTACAACCGGGCAGGCACTGCTGATGACGGGGCGCGGAACGGGATTTGTTCGTAAATACCGGCGTGTGTATTCGGTGACAAGCTCCGCGGCACGTGCCACCTCGTAGACATAGCCGAATCCGAGGTCGTAAAGACCTTGGAGAATGTAATCGATATCATCTAAATTTTCGAATTGACCATACAGCGTCGGGGGCGGCAGGGCAATCAAAAATTTATCTTTCGGAAGCTCCGAAAACTTATCGTAAATTGCTTTTTTTGCTTTTTGATGACAGCGGCGAATGCATTCACCGCAGTCAATGCAGCGTCGCGGATCGATTTTCGCGTGTCCGTCCTTAATGCGGATTGCCTCGGTCGGACATCGCTTCAAACAGATGGTACAGCCCGTACACTTTTCAATGTCGAGTGACACAGAGTGCTTGTAGTCGGGCATCGGCTGTCACCTCAAATCCTTACTTTCATCGTGATTTTCGTACCTTTACCGAGTTCGGTTTCTATGTTCATTTCATCCGTATAGCGCTTCATGTTGGGAAGCCCCATACCGGCACCAAAGCCGAGCGCACGTATATTGTCCGGCGCGGTGGAAAAACCCTCCTGCATGGCAAGGGAAACATCCGCAATGCCCGGACCGTGGTCGGTGAGGACAATCGAGATGCTTTCCGGCTCAACAAAAACCTCCGCAACGCCTCCGCCGGCGTGAATGACCATGTTGATTTCTCCTTCATACATGGCGATGGATACACGGCGGATGGTTTCGGGCGAAATGCCGAGACTGCGCAGGTTTTTTTTGACTTGGACGGACGCCTCGCCGGCCGATGTGAAATTTTCACCGTCAACATCGTAACGGAACACAAGCGGCTCGCTCATAGCGTTTCCTCTTGACTGGAAAGACCGTGTGCGTACAGCTTTCCGCAAGCTTCAAACATTCGAAGCCCGGTTGTCATGACAACAATTTCACAATCCTTGGCAAGCAAAAGCATTTCGTCCGACGGTTCCTTGCCGCGCACAAAGACTACACAGTGCATGTCCATCATTTCCGCCGTGCGGATGACCTGCGGATTGACAAGACCCGTTAAAAGCACCGCCTGGTTTTTGACAAACGCGAGAACATCGCTCATCATGTCGCTGCCGCAGGCGGAACAGACTTCACTGTCAAGCAAATCCTCACAGCATAAAACCCTGGCATTCAGTAATTCCGAGATCTGCGATATTTTCATAAGAACCTCCGTAACCTTTTATCGGTTCGGAAAACCCGAAACGGAAAAAGGCTCTTATATTGAAGTTATGCGTTATATTTTTCGAGAATACCGGAAACATCGTCCGTCACGAGACGTCCGTAAACATCTTCGTTGACAAGAAGAACCGGCGCAAGACCGCACGCACCGACGCAGCGGCAGGATTCAAGCGAGAATTTGCCGTCCGGCGTACATTCGCCTTCACCGACACCCAAAATTTCGGAAAGCTTGTTGTAAATGTCGCCGGAGCCTTTAACATAACAGGCTGTACCGAGACAGACCGAAATATTGTAGCGTCCCTTGGGGTTGAGCGCGAACTGTGCATAGAAGGTGACGACCTCATATACCTTTTCAAGTGAAATTCCGAGACCGGCAGCGATTTTTTCCTCGACCTCGATCGGGAGATAGCCGTAAATCTCTTGCGTTTTTTGAAGCACCGGAATGAGTGCTCCGGCTTGGCCCTTGTACGCGGAAATTACCTCGTCAAGACGCGCTTCCTGTTCCGCCGTGCCGGCGAAGGGCAGGGTAGAAATAGTGTTTGCCATTTGCTGTATTTCCTCCTTACAGAAATTGTTTTGGAATAAACATATGTATTATAGCATATATCCCCCAAAAAAGAAACCCCTTTTGCGAAAAAAAACGGGATTTTTCGACTTTTTTTATGAAATTTATGTAAAATTCGCATTCACCTATCCGTTTTTTGATATATCGAAACTGCACAAACCGGAAAAATCCGTTCCTTTGGAATTCCGTCACTTTTTCGGACCAGCTATATATTAAGGGTATGAAAAATCCGACAGCAATAAAACCGCTGTCGGAAATTTTTAACCGATAAAGTACGCTAAATTATAAAACCGCCGTCGAAGAATTCCGCATAAAAAATAAGATTTTAAGAAAAAGCGATAATATCCTGATAGACAAAAGCGCTGCGTTCGATTTATAATAACCGTATCGAAAAAAGCTTCAGACCTCCCAGGAGAGCGACGTTTTTCTGCGGTATTCGCGCGGCGTGACCCCTGTTTCTTTTTTGAAAAGACTGCCGAAATACGACTGCCCGGAAAAGCCGCATAAAGAAGCGATTTCGGCAAAGCCGAGCTCGGTGGTGACAAGAAGCGTTTTGGCGTGGGAAAGCCGCTTGTTTAAAAGATACCGGTGCGGCGTAAGTCCGGTGGCCGCTTTAAAAAGATTGTGAAAATAGATCTCGCTCAAATGCACATGCGACGCGATAGCCGCAAGGTCTATGTTTTCGCTGAAGCGGCTGTCTATGAAAGCAACGGCGGCCTTGACGGTATCGGTGTTGCAGCGATTCAGCCGGCTTGAAAGCTTCAGGGTGTGCTGCTCGCTTAAGAGCAGCGACAATAGCTCAAGCAGCTTGCTCTGCACGAAAATGGAAGCGGCTTCGGTCGGTTCGAGCGTGGCGGCGATCAGCCGGTTGAAGCAGTCGGCGTACAGCTCCCGGTTATTTAGCGTGACTAAGTCGGGAAGCCGGTCACATAGGCTTTTGAAATAAGCGTCGTCTGCCAAGAAATGGATAAAAAGGCATTTATACGGCAGCTCGGTATAGCGCACCTGTCCGGGCTTTGCACAAAGTATTTTTTCGGTGTCCACGGCAAAACGGCTTTCGTTCATATGGGAAAAGCCTTTGTTTTCGAGCGGCAGTTCAATTTCGTATACCGATACGCGCCGGATTTTTGTGCGCTTTTGGTCGGCAGGATAAATAAGAGAGCTGTCAAAAATGCCGGCGTTAATGAGAGTCGGCAGATAGCATTTGGACTTGTCCATAATATCACCCGAAACAGTAAGATTTTGATATAAGTATAGTGTTTTTTGCAGATTTTGTCAAGTCTGCAAGTGAAAGGAGAGAAACCCGAATGAAAGTCACGGATGTAAAGACCTTTGTGACCGATTGTTTCCGCACCAATTGGGTGTTTGTCAAGGTGTATACCGATGCCGGAATCGACGGCGTCGGAGAAGCAACGCTCGAATATAAGGAAAAGGCGCTTGTCGGAGCAGTCGAGCATATTCGCGAATACTTGCTCGGAAAAGACCCGACGCAGATCGAGAATCATTGGCATACCATTTACCGCGACGCGTATTGGCGCGGCGGCGCGGTGCTTATGTCGGCACTGTCGGCGGCGGAATGCGCGCTGTGGGATATTTTAGGCAAAAGCCTGAACGTGCCGGTCTATACGCTTCTCGGCGGAAAAGTGCGCGATAAAGTGCGCATTTATGCCAACGGTTGGTTTAGCGGTGCAAAAGAGCCGGCAGAATTCGGCGAGAAAGCAAAAATTGCAGCAAAGCGCGGGATCACCGCGCTCAAATGGGATCCGTTCGGAAAAAATTATTTAACGATTTCGAATGCCGAACTTGATAAAGCGCTTCGGTGTGTGGACGAGGTGCGGCGGGCCGTCGGAACTTCGGTCGATCTGCTCATTGAGGGACACGGCCGCTTCAACCTTCCGACGGCGGTGAAGATCGCCAAAGAGTTGGAGTGCTTCAAACCGATGTTTTTCGAAGAGCCTGTGCCGCCGGATAACCTTGACGCGCTGAAAGAAGTCAAAATGCGCTCACCGGTATCGGTTTCTGCCGGAGAACGGCTGTATACGCGCTGGGATTATAAGCGGATGTTCGATTTAATGGCCGCCGACTATATCCAACCGGATGTGTCGCACGCCGGCGGTATTCTGGAGCTAAAGAAGATAGCCGCCGAATCGGAGTGCCGGTATATGGGATTTGCGCCGCACAATCCGTCCGGACCCGTTGCGTGCGCGGCAACCTTGCAGCTTGCGGCCTGCTGTCAGAATTTTGAGATACTTGAGATTATGTATTCCGACGTCGATTACCGTGGAGATTTGACCGATGAAGCACTTGTCTATTCCGACGGCTGCATTGCCATCCCGGAAAGACCGGGTATCGGCATTACGATAAACGAAGCCGAATGCCTGAAGCATCCCTATAAGCCGCATACGCTACGCCACTATACCGGCACTCTTACCGATATCCGACCGGCAAAGACCGAATTTTACTTTTAAGGAGATTTGAAGCCATGAAACGATTTGAAATTAAAGACCACGAACCGAGCCTGCTTCCGGAGGGCAAGTGGTGTCTTGCTTGGGCAGACGAATTCGACGGAACTGCGCTTGACCGCACAAAATGGGATTTCCGCTTGAACTATTGGGGAAGACCGAATCCGGCCTATACCGATAAAGGCATTGTACTTGACGGCAAGAGCTGTATCGAGCTGCACCGCACCGCACACGACGGCTGTTATGTTTCGCCGCAGCTTCAGACCGGCTCAAACTCTTTCGATGTTCCAAAGACCTCCGCCGTGAATCCTTGGGGACAGAACGACATTTGGCCGCTCGGCGAGTTGTCTGAACCGAAGTTTATGCACCGGTATGGGTACTATGAATGCCGCTGTAAGTTTCAAACGTATCCGGAGGAAATGTGGAGCGCATTCTGGATGCAGTCGCCGAGCATCGGAACGGCCTATGACCCGACCTATTGCGGTATCGAATGCGACATTATGGAGTGCTTCAAAGCCGGTGAATGCACCACCGGCAACATCATGGGCGGTTACGGCAGGCAGCTTCGCGAGGAGGCGCGCGTACACTATCCGATTCAAGATACAAAAGACGGTTTTCACCGCTTCGGGATGGATTGGACGCCGCAAGGGTATACCTTTTATTGCGACGGAGAAATTGTTTCCCAAACGAGTGAACATGTGTCGCATGTGCCGGAATTTTTGCTTCTGACAACTGAGGTTCAAGGGTATCGGTCAAATGCTCCGCTAAAGGTCGGAGAAACGTTTGCCGACGACGCATTTATTGTGGATTATGTGCGTGTATTCGACCGCATATAGAAAGGTGGCAGATTATTTATGAAAAAAGCTATGCTTGTGACCGGCGGCACAGTCGGAACAGGACTTGCGTGTGCGCACCGTTTTGCTTCCGAAGGCTATGCGGTACTTATCACCAGCCGCGACGGCGTGCGCGCCGAAAAGGCGGCAAAGGAAGTGGCAGAGGAGCACGGCGTTTTTGCACGCGGCTATGAGCTTGCAGTCGGAAACGAACAGGCCGTTATCGATCTGTTTTGCGATATCGATAAGAACGGCATTTTTGCCGAAACCGTGATTCTCAATTCCGCCAATATGGGCTTTGGCAATGACCCGGCCACGGGCATGGATTTCTTTACAGTACCGGTGGAGGAATTTGCCGGCGTTTTCGAAACCAATCTCGTCTGGAATTTTACTATCGTGCGGCAGGCGGCGCTTCGTATGCGTGAACACCGTAAGGGCGCGATTGTTTTTATCAGCTCCAACACGGCCTACCGTGCCATTCCGAACCGCAGTGCGTACTGTGCCTCTAAGGGCGGTATCAACGCCATGAGCCGTGCGTTCGCGGTGGATTTGGGATCATACGGAATCCGTTCCAATGTGGTGCTGCCGGGGACTATCAAAACCGAACGCTGGGTGAAAATGGGGGATAAGCAAATCGTCAACGGCGCCCTAACGCCGCTCGGTGATATTTCCGATTTTGAAGATATCGCAAACGCCGCATGGTATTTAGGCAGCGACGAATCCAAAAACGTCACCGGTACGGAAATTGCCGTGGATGGCGGTATGAGCGTTCAGCTCTATCCGCAGGTTATCGGAGAGTATAAAAGAAAAGCGGCGAAAAACGGATTATAACAGAGAAATTCATGGTGTTTTTCGTGCGTGTGATGTTTGACTTTTTCGGAACAGTGCAGTATAATCGGGTTTACTTGAAACGGCTTCTGCCGCTTGTCAAAACGAAAAACCACAAACTTTCAAACGGAGGAAAGTGCCATGTACAAAGCTTCAGACGGAAAATGCTACTATAAAGTCGGGTTGCATATCCACACCAATTTGTCGGACGGCGCGGTATCGCCCGAGCAAATGGCAAAGATCTACCGGGCGGCAGGATTCGACGCCGTGGCAATCACCGACCATTGGGTCTATCATCCGCAGGGCGAGATCGGCGGTCTGACGATTCTTTCCGGCTGCGAATACAATATTGATTTCGATAATCGGGATACCGCAGACGGAATTATGCACATCGTCGGCATCGGTATGAAAACAAAACCGGATTTGGACGAAAAAACGGCACGCCGCCAACAGGTCATCGACGCAATCAACGCCTGCGGCGGCATGGCTGTTTTGGCGCATCCGTATTGGTCGCTCAACACCAAAGAGGACGTAGAGGCACTTCATGGCTTCTCGCTTCTTGAAATCTACAATTCGGTTTCCGACGCACATCAAAGCGTCCGTCCGTATTCGGGATATCTCGTGGATGTCCTTGCCAACGACAGATATGTGCTGCCGCTCATTGCCACGGACGACACGCACTATTACGACGGTACGGACGATGCAAAGTCGTTTCTGATGGTGGAGGCGGACAGCAGCTCGGCAGAGGATATTTTAAGCGGTATCCGTGCATCGCGTTTTTACGCCTCGCAAGGCCCGGAATTATATGTTAAGCAGACCGGAGAGGGAGGAAGAACCATAAGTGTTCGGTGCAGCCCTTGTTCGCTTATCAGCTTTGTTACGAATGCGTCTTGGTCAAAGAACCGCGTGTTCCGCGGCGAAAATTTAACAAGTGCGGAATACACGATGCAGGATTTCGATAAGTGGGTTCGCATAGAGATAAAGGATGCCGAAGGCCGTTTTGCCTGGAGTAACGTTATTTCCTTTTTCTCAAACTGATAAGGCAACGTGTATACACAGTTTAACGCAATAAAATATGATCAGACAAAACGCTCATATACGGGCGTTTTTTGTTTGCACATTGTAAAAAAACAAGAAAAATTAACAATTGCCTTGCTATTTTTTTGTCAAACTACTTGAAAAATCCGGAAAAGCGGTATATAATAATTTTTATAATGGGGGATAAGTTGGAGCAACTATTATTACCATTTGAATTCACATATGGAGGTAAACCTATGGATTTACAGAAAAGAAGCGATATGCTTGCCAAAGCCAAGAAAATGCTTTCTGACAAATCCGCTGCGGCAGAGCTTCATAAAAACGGTAAAAAGACCGCCTATGAACTCATGAACGCTCTGTTTGACGACGGCACTTTCTCGGAAATCGGTGCTTTTGTAAAAGCATATGCCAACGAACTCGGAACAAGTGACATCGCACAGTATGAAGGCGTTATCTGCGGCTACGGTGCCGTAGACGGCAGACTTGTTTTTGCCTATGCGCAAGATGCTTCCCGTGCCGGCGGCGTCTTTACCAAGGCGGCTGCGGCAAAAATCGATTCGCTTTATGAGCTGGCACTCAAAAACGGCGCACCCGTTGTTTCCATGCTTGATTCGCGCGGAGCAGCCGTGACCGACGGTGTCGATGTGCTGGCAGGCTACGGCAGCGTTATGAAGAAAGCGGCGTCCGTTAAGGGCAAGATTCCCCAGATTGCCGTCATTGTCGGCAGTGCGGTCGGTGCAGGTGCCGTGATTACCGCTATGGCGGATGTTTCCGTTATTTGCGAAAACGCCTCCCTCTCGGTCACTCCGGCCAATGTGCTTGCCGCAAACGGCGCACAGAAGCAGGTCGGCAGTGCGGAATATGCCGCCGAAGAAGGTTTGGTCTCCGACAAAGCTGCAACGCCGGACGAAGCACTTGCAAGTGCCAAACAGATCCTTGCTTATCTTCCTTCCAATAAACTTGATAAAAACGTCTATGCCGGTGCGGAGGACGATCCCAACCGCGCAACGCCTGAAATTGCTGCTGTTACAGCCAAAGCCGACTACGACGTACACGCCGTTATCGCGTCTGTTGCCGACGGCGGTATTTATAAGGAACTGACTGCTGCAAAAGCAAAATCCATGGTGACCGCCTTTGCCTTTATCAACGGGCTTCCGTGCGGCATTATCGCCAATAACCCTGCCGAACATGAAGGCAAGCTCTGCGCCGGTGCGTTGCGCAAGGCTGCAAGCTTTGCCGCTTTATGCGATTCCTTCGGCGTACCGATGTTAAACCTTGTCGGCACGGTCGGCTTCAGCGAAAAGTGCGAAGCAAACGGCGGCCGCATTGCCGAGCTTGCCGCAGCTCTTGCCAAGACCTATGCGTGTGCAACCGTTCCGGTCATCACCGTGAACCTCGGCGACGCTTACGGCACGGCTTACACGATTATGGGCTCAAAGTCCCTCGGTGCAGACCTCGTCTATGCGCTCGACAGTGCCAAAATCGGCGTGTTGAAGCCGTCTTCGTCGGTTGCCATGATGTGGTCGGAAAAGCTTGCCGGTTCCAAGACGCCGCTTGAAAAGCGCAAGAGCCTTGAAGAGGATTGGGAGCTTTACAATACCACGCCGATCCTTGCGGCAAATGCCGGTCAGATTGACGACATCATTCCGGCAGAGCTTCTTCGTGCCAAGGTCGCTTCGGCACTCGAAATGCTCTCGATGAAATCCGAATTCATCAAGCTTTGATGAATCTGTAAGTATGGTGGTGAAATTATAATGATACAAACTTTGGCTGTAAACTTCAAAGAACCTTTTGCAAACGCCGCTGACGCTCTCGGCTACGGACTTCCGTTATCCCTGTTCGGCTTTGCCGTCGTGTTCTTTGTACTTGCTCTGCTGTGGGGAATTTTAACGCTGTTTAAGCTGTTTTTCTATACCATCCCCAACAATAAGAAAAATTCCGGTTCTTCCGCACCTGCAAAGGACTCCTCCTCTGTTCAGAAAATGGAGATGACCTCCTCCGGTGCGGCCGCTGCCGTTCTCGATCCGTCGCTTGCGGATAACGAGATTGTCGCGGCCATTACCGCAGCCATCGAAGCGTTCCGTTCGCAGAACGGCTCGGTCGGCGGCTTCCGCGTGGTATCCTTCAAAAAGAGAAAATAAGTTTTGTTCGGTATAACCGAAAGATAGGAGAATATGAAAATGGCTAAACAGTATAGTGTTACCGTAAACGGAACGGTTTACGATGTTATTGTTGAAGAACTCGGCGCGTCGGCAGCTCCGGCTCCCGCTGCCGCTCCCAAAGCCGCTCCGGCACCTGCCGCAGCACCCGCAGCCGCTCCGGCTCCTGCCGCAGCACCCGCACCGGCAGCCGCTCCCGCACCTGCCGCAACCGGCGCAGGCGAGAAGATCGAAGCACCGCTTAACGGCACCGTTCTAAGCGTCAATGTCGCTGTCGGCGCAGCAGTCAAGAGCGGCGAAACGCTTTGCGTTCTTGAAGCAATGAAAATGGAAAACGAGATCGTTGCACCGCGCGACGGTAAGATCACTTCTGTCGCTGCACAGAAGGGTGCAACCGTTGCTCCGGGTGATGTGCTCTTTACCATTGCATAAGCGCGTCGCGGAAACAGAGGTGCTTATAAATGCTTGAGAATTTGTTCCAGTTGTGGAAAACGACCGGTATCTATAAAATGATTTATAATATCGGTGAACAGGCCACGACTTTTAATCCGGAATTCTACAAAACGCTGATCATGTATCTTATCGTCGGCGTACTGATGTATCTTGCTATCGCCAAGGGCTTTGAACCGCTTCTTCTGCTGCCGATTGCGTTCGGTATGCTTCTTGCCAACCTGCCCGGCGCAGAGCTGTTCCATAAGGAATGGTTCATCAATGCGGAGGCAGCTATCAATTGGAAAGAAATTGGTCAACACGGCGGTCTGATGGATTTTCTATACCTCGGCGTTAAGCTCGGTATCTATCCGTCGCTCATCTTCCTTGCAGTCGGTGCCATGACTGACTTTACGCCCCTTATTGCAAACCCGAAATCGCTTCTCATGGGTGCCGGCGCACAGTTCGGTATCTACGTCGCCTTTGTCGGCGCGCTTCTTCTCGGCTTTACGCCGTCGGAAGCAGCTTCCATCGGTATTATCGGCGGCGCAGACGGCCCGACGGCCATTCTGGTTACCAAGACGCTCGCTCCGCATCTTCTCGGCGCGATTGCTGTTGCCGCTTACTCGTATATGGCGCTTATCCCGATTATTCAACCGCCGATCATGAAGCTTTGCACCAGCAAAAAAGAGCGCGTTATCAAAATGGAAACGCTTCGTCCGGTATCCAAGACCGAGAAGATCATTTTTCCGATCGCCGTTACCGCTATCGTTGCGCTTATCCTTCCGGACGCTACGCCGCTTGTCGGCTTCTTGATGCTCGGTAACCTGTTCAATGTTTGCGGCGTTACCGACCGTCTTTCCAAAACCGCGCAGAACGAGCTCTGCAACATTGTCACCATATTCTTGGGCGTCTCGGTCGGCGTTACGGCAGATGCCGCTTCGTTCCTTGCACCGCAGACCATTATGATCATTGTTCTCGGTCTTTGCGCTTTTGCATTTGCTACCTTCGGCGGTCTTATGATCGGTAAGCTCATGTGCTTTGTCACCGGCGGCAAGATCAATCCGCTGATCGGTTCTGCCGGCGTTTCGGCTGTTCCGATGGCAGCACGTGTTTCGCAGGTGGTCGGTCAGAAAGAAAATCCCTCGAACTTCCTTCTCATGCACGCTATGGGTCCGAACGTTGCCGGCGTTATCGGTTCGGCCGTTGCAGCAGGCGTGTTCCTTGCCATGATTAAATAAGGCGTTTGGCAAAGGCTTCGGCTTTTTCGAAGCCTTTGCCGAGACACCTATCGATTGAAAGGACGAATACTATGCCAAAAGTAAAAATTACGGAAACCGTCTTGCGTGATGCGCACCAGTCCTTGCTTGCTACCCGTATGACGACCGAGCAGATGCTTCCGGCTCTCGAAATGCTCGATGCGGTCGGGTATCATTCGCTTGAAGCCTGGGGCGGTGCAACGTTCGACGCTTGCCTTCGCTTCTTAAATGAAGATCCTTGGGACAGACTGCGCACCATTCGCAGCCATGTCAAAAACACAAAACTGCAAATGCTCTTCCGCGGTCAGAATATTCTCGGCTACCGCCATTATGCCGACGACGTGGTCGAATACTTTGTGCAGAAGTCGATTGCCAACGGTATCGATATCATCCGTATCTTCGACGCGCTTAACGATCCGCGTAACCTGAAGACCGCCATCAAGGCCACCAAAAAAGAGGGCGGTCACGTGCAGGCGGCGTTCAGCTATACGACCGGCCCTGTTTACACCAACGACTACTATGCAAAATACGCAAAGCAGCTCGAAGAAATGGGTGCCGATTCCATCTGCATCAAGGATATGGCAGGCCTTTTGAAGCCGTATGAAGCCTATGACCTTGTCAAAGCACTCAAATCGACCGTCAAAGTGCCGATCCAGCTCCATACCCACTATACCGCCGGTCTTGCTTCCATGACCCTCTTAAAGGCCATCGAAGCCGGTGTTGATATCGTCGATACCGCTATGGCTCCGCTTTCCATGGGTACCTCCCAGCCGCCGACGGAATCGCTTGTTGCTACCTTGCAGGGCACGGAATACGATACCGGTCTGTCGCTTGAAAAGCTCGATAAGCCGTCCAAGATCTTCGCAGGTCTTCGCCAGCAGTATCTCGACAGCGGTCTTCTCGACCCGAAGGTGCTGAAGGTTGACGTTAACGCGCTCATCTATCAGGTTCCGGGCGGAATGCTGTCCAACCTTGTTTCGCAGTTGAAGAATGCCGGCAAGTCGGATAAACTAAACGAAGTGCTTGAAGAGGTGCCGAAGGTTCGTGCCGATGTCGGTTACCCGCCTCTTGTAACGCCGTCGTCTCAGATCGTCGGCACACAGGCGGTTATGAACGTCATTTCCGGCGAACGCTATAAGATGGTCACCAAGGAGTTCAAGGGCATTGTCCGCGGTGAATACGGCAAAACGCCGATGCCGATCTCGGATGAATTCCGCAAGAAGATCATCGGCGACGAAAAGCCGATCACCTGCCGTCCGGCTGACAATCTCAAGCCGGAATTGGAAAAGCTGAGAGGCGAAATTGCCGAATATATCGAACAGGACGAGGATGTTCTTTCCTACGCATTGTTCGATCAGGTAGCAATCAAGTTTTTCGAAAAGCGCAAGAACGATAAATACGGTCTTGCCGCTGATACCGATTACGAGAAAAAAGTTACCAGCGTCTGATAAAATGAAAAAGAGGATTGCTTCGGCAGTCCTCTTTTGGCGTTTCATGAACCGAAAAAACGCTTTTTGGGCGGTGGCGGCGGCGCGGCATGGCAGACGTTGACAAAAATGATATCGTCGCCGATTTTGGTGATGTTTTCCCAAGGAATGCAGATTTCCTCGGCTTTTGTGCCGAAAAATCCCGTGCACGCTTTTACGGTAAACGAAAGAATCCGTCCGCATTCCAAGTCGATGCACATATCGCTTATGTACCCGAGCCTTCGGCAATCCGCCGTGTTTATCACTTCTTTGCACGCTAATTCCTCAAAGGTTGCCTGTTTCAAGAATCTCACGCTCCCGTTTTTGCAAAACAGGTTGATTTTTGCGCTGCTTTGCGGTATAATATATTTTATCTTTTATCGGTTTTACGTTACAGTATATGCATACACATTCGTTTTTCCTCCCGAAAGGAGTGACATTTATGGAAACTATCAACCGCCTGTTTAATGCCGGTCAATCCGATACAAGCGGCGTTCGGCCGTCGATCGGCGTTCTTTTTCTGAGCCTTTATCCGACAGCAGCCGATGAAGCCGAAAGCGATAAATCGCTTGCCGAGCTTAAGCAGCTTGCAGAGACCTCACTCGGCGAGGATGCCGAAACGGCACGCTTTTATTGTATGTCCCAGTGCCGCAAATCGCCCGAAGCAGCCACCTATCTCGGCGCAGGCAAGGCAGAGGAGGCTGCGTCCCTTTGCCGCGAAAACGACATTTCACTTGCCGTTTTTGACGCAGAGCTTTCACCGTCACAGATCAAAAACCTGGAAGAAATCTTAAATCGACCGTTCGAAGGCGACCCGAATAAAAGTGTGCGTCTGATCGACCGTACCATGCTGATCCTCGATATTTTCGCCGGTCATGCCGTTACCGGCGAAGGAAAATTGCAGGTCGAGATCGCACAGCTCAAATACACTTCTCCGCGCCTGACCGGCAAAGGCACAGTCCTTTCGCGCCAGGGCGGCACCAGCGGCAGCATCGGTGCCAGAGGCCCCGGCGAAACCAAGCTCGAGACCGATCGCCGTCACATCAGCCGCCGTATTCAGTCGCTGCGTGAAGAGCTTGCCGTTCTCGAAAAGGAGCGCGGTGTCAAGCGTGCCAAACGCGAAAAAAACGGCATCCCGACCGTGGCGGTCGCCGGCTACACCAATGCCGGCAAATCGACCTTGCTCAATTATCTGACCGGTGCCGGGATTTTAGCGGAAAACAAGCTGTTCGCCACACTTGATCCGACCGTTCGCAAGCTCTCGCTTCCGTCCGGACGGGAGGTGCTGCTTGCCGATACCGTCGGCTTTATCAATAAACTGCCGCACGGTCTTGTCGAAGCCTTCAAATCGACGCTTGACGAAATCCGTTATGCTGACGCAATTTTGATTGTGACCGATGTATCCGATCCGGAAGCCGAAGCCAAAACGCGCGTTACCGAAGAAACCTTGGCGGAGTTGGACGCCGCCGGAAAACCCACCCTATATGTGTTGAATAAAGCGGATATAGCCGCATGCGTTCCCTCCGAAGAAACGCTTGCAGCACATGGCGCGGTCAGCATTTCGGCACTTGACGGAACCGGCGTGGACAGGCTTCTTTCCATGCTTGACGAAATGTTGGCGCGCTCCAAAAAACGCTTGACCTTTGTTTTCCCGTTTGATGTCCAAGGTGCGGCCCTTGCCGATTTGTATAAAAACGCCTCGGTCGAAAGCGTGGAATACACAAATGACGGAGCGCGCGTGACCGTGTTGTGCGGCGAAAAGGAAGCCGGAATGTACAAAAAATACCTTTCGGAGGATTCCGTATGCACCGTGCCGGAGGAATAAGCGCGGCAAATAGAGAATAAAGTCGAAAACACGAAAAAAATCTGCAAGAAAAAAGTGTTTTCGACTTTTTGTGCGTATATACATATATATGCAGCTATGCAGCGTTTGTGCTCTGAGTGAGGTGTGTCATGAACAATATTCTGAATAATTATGTTTCCTTTGAAAAACAACGCCTGTCACCGTATGCTGTTTCCTCGGTCTGTTCGCGCGGACGGTTGCTCTCCGACTCATCGGATGCGGACGATATCCGCACGCCCTTTATGCGTGACCGCGACCGTATCATTCACAGCAAAGCGTTCCGTCGCTTAATGCATAAGACCCAGTGCTTTCTGTCGCCTGAAGGGGATCATTACCGCACACGTCTTACGCATACGCTTGAAGTGTCGCAGATTGCAAGAACCGTCGCCCGTGCTCTTGCCTTAAACGAAGATTTAACAGAAGCCGCCGCTCTCGGTCACGACCTCGGCCACACGCCCTTCGGCCATGCCGGTGAGCGTATTCTGAATGCTTTGTGCAGCGAAGGCTTCAAGCACAACGAGCAGAGCTTGCGTGTGGTGGATTTTCTCGAAAAAAACGGTAAAGGCCTCAATTTAACGTATGAGGTCCGCAATGCAATCGTGTGCCATACGGGCGATATCGAAGCGGATACCCTCGAAGGCAGACTCATCAAATTTGCAGACCGCATTGCTTATATTAACCACGATATCGACGATGCCGTTCGGGCAGGCATTTTGAAAAATGAGGATATTCCGGCGGATTTGCGCAGTGTTTTGGGTGATACGCACCGAAAACGCATTGATGTGATGGTGCGCAGCCTGATTCGCAAAACAGCGGAAAATCTGCAAAACGACATCTATTTCATGGATATGGAGCCGGAAATTCTGCAAGCAACCATGTCTTTGCGCGATTTTTTATTTGAAAACGTATATTTTAACCCGGTTGCCAAAAGCGAAGAATCTAAAGCCGGTGCCATGCTTGAGATCCTCTATGACTATTATTGCCGCAACAAAGACCAGATTCCGGACGAATATAAACGCAATATCGGCGAAACCTGTTCATTGGAACGTGCTGTGTGTGATCATCTTGCCTGTATGACCGACCGCTATGCCGTGTTGACCTTCGAAAACCTGTATATTCCGAAAAAATGGAATAAATAGCTGCTTGTACTGCAAGGCTTTCTAAATTCGCTCACTGTTTGCCTTTCCCCTCATTAGTTTTCAATTTCAATTTTCAATTATTCAAAGGAGTATTGCCGTGCCGTTTCCACCCGGGTTTATCGAAGAATTAAAAGCCCGCAATCCCATTGAACAAGTTATATCACGCTATGTGGAATTGAAGCGTGCCGGAAGTAACCTTGTCGGCCTGTGTCCGTTCCACAGCGAACGAAGCCCATCGTTTACCGTGTTTAAGGATAATTTTCATTGCTTCGGCTGTTCGGCGGGCGGCGATGTGATTACGTTTGTCATGCGGATGGAAAATCTGGAGTACCCGGATGCGATCCGCTTTCTTGCCGACCGGTGCGGCATGACCGTTCCGGAAAACGACGCCGGTGTTTTCCGAAAAAAATCCGCCTTGACGCGCGAACGCAGCTTTGCAATGAACAAGCTTGCCGCTCGGCATTTTTACGAAAATCTCAATACGCCCGAAGGTGCCGCCGCGCGTGAATACCTGATGGAAAAACGGAAGTTAACGCGCGCGACCTGTATCCGGTTTGGGTTAGGGTATGCAAAAAACAGCTTTAACGATCTAACCGATACGTTAATATCCCAAGGATATACGCCGGAGGAAATCAAAGAAAATTTTTTGTGCGGCTTTTCGAAAAAGAACGGCCGTCCGTTTGATATGTTCCGCAACCGCGTCATGTTTCCGATCATCGATACGACCGGCAACATCATCGCTTTCGGCGGTCGGGTGATGGACGATTCCAAACCGAAATATCTGAATTCCTCCGATACGGTTGTTTTCAAAAAGAGTCGCAACCTGTTTGCATTAAACTTTGCGAAAAATGTCGTTTTGGGCGATAAGACCTCCGATGACAGCCGGAGCATGACAGAGCAGACCTCGTATGCACGTCCGGGAGAACTGATTATTTGCGAAGGGTATATGGATGTTATCGCCATGCACCAGGGTGGCTTCGGAAACGCGGTCGCAACTCTCGGAACAGCCATCACCTCCGAACATGCGCGCATGATCGCCCGCTATGCCAAGGTCGTGTATTTAGCTTACGATTCGGATGCTGCCGGTCAGAACGCGACCGAGCGAGCCATACGCCTTCTCGGCGAAGCCGGCGTGGACGCTAAAGTCATTCAAATGACCGGTGCAAAGGATCCGGATGAGTATATCAAAGCCTACGGCGCGCCTGCTTTTGCAAAGCTTCTCGGCAATTCGGAGGGTCAAATCGATTTTAAGCTCAACGGGATCCTGAAAAAGTATAATCTTTCCGAGCCGGACGATAAGTTGGCTGCCGTGAGAGAAGCCTGTAAAATGCTTGCTGCCATTCGCTCCGATGTCAAGCGCGAGGTTTATGCCAAACGGCTTTCAAGCCTTTTGTCGCTCAGTCCCGAAAGCATCAATGCCGAAATCAAGTATGCTGCCGGTGCCGAGAACAAGCGCATCAAAGCGCGTAGGCGTGAAGAAAATCAGAAGTCGCTTCTCGGCTACGGCGACACCGTCAATCTCCAGGCTGCCACCAACCGCGGCGCGACTGCTGCCGAACAGCGGATTCTGGGAATTTTGATGCTGTATCCGGAGCTGTTGCCGACGGTGAGCGTCACAGCCGCGGATTTCGTAACGGAGTTTAACCGTACCCTGTTTGAACGCTTAGCCGCGCTTTACCAAAGCGGTGAAACCGATATTTCCGCTTTGAACGAGTTTTATACGCCGGAACAGTATTCGTATATATTAAACATGAAACGGGAAAGAGAAGGTCTGTCCGCCAACGGCAAGGATACCGTGGAAAACCAGCTTGACCTCTTAAAACAAGCCGCGAACAAATCGCTTCCGAAAGACGAGGAATCGCTTTCCGACGCCATTTCACGCATTCGCCAAGAGAAAAAGAAAGGAAGTTAACGATATGCCAAAGAAAGAAAAGAAAGCCGAAGAGATTCTCGAAACAAAGGAAATGACCGAAACGGAACAGCCGGTAAAGCCCGCCGATCCGACGGAAGCGGAAACAGCTGAAAAGTCCGCCAAAACAACAAAAACCCGTAAATCTGCCAAGCCGAAAGCGGAAAACGCGGAGGCTTCGGACAAGTGTGCGCCGGAAGCAAGGGAAACCGAATGCAACGACGAACCTGCAGAAACGGAAAATACACCGGAAAAGGAAGCCGAACACGGCTCTCCGTCTGAGGACGCGCATTCCGAAAAGCATAAAAAAGCGTCCAAAACGACTGCAAAAGCCGGTGAAAAAGCTGCCGAACCGAAAAAGAAGAACGAGATCCAGGATCTCATTGAAAAGGGCAAAGCCAAAGGCTCGCTTACCAATGAAGAAATTTTGGAAATCGTCGATCACGAGGATCTGGATGTCGAGAATATGGAAAAGCTTCTCGAACAGATCGAATCTCTCGGCATCGAAATCAAAGAGTCTTATGACGACATTCCCGACCTTGCCGCCATCGAAAACGAGATTGCCGGCATGGAAAAAATGGACGGCTATGAGAATGTTGAAGATATAGACGGCTCGGTTGCTCAAGACGGGCTTATCATCGACGACCCGGTTAAGATGTATCTTAAGGAAATCGGTAAGGTGGAGCTTCTGTCGACCGAACGGGAGCTGGAGCTTGCCGAAAAAATGGCAAAGGGCGATGAGCAAGCCAAAAAAATCTTGGTGGAAAGCAACCTTCGTCTTGTGGTCAGCATTGCCAAACGCTATGTCGGTCGCGGCATGTTCTTCCTCGATTTGATTCAAGAGGGAAATTTGGGTCTTATGAAAGCCGTGGAAAAATTTGATTATACCAAGGGCTATAAATTCTCGACCTATGCGACGTGGTGGATTCGCCAGGCCATTACGCGCGCCATTGCCGACCAGGCAAGAACCATCCGTATTCCGGTGCATATGGTGGAAACCATCAATAAGGTGCTGCGCGTTTCCCGTCAGCTGCTGCAGGAGCTTGGTCATGAAGCTACGACTGAGGAAATTGCCGAACGCATGAATATGAGCGTGGACAAGGTGCGCGAGATTATGAAGCTTGCGCAAGAGCCGGTCAGTCTCGAAACGCCGATCGGCGAAGAAGAAGACAGTCATCTCGGTGATTTCATTCCGGACGACGATGCGCCCGCACCGGCAGAGGCGGCATCGTATACGCTGCTTCGCGAGCAGTTGTGCGAGGTGCTTCACACGCTGACGCCGCGTGAGGAACATGTCTTAAAGCTCCGTTTCGGTTTGGAGGACGGCCGCACACGCACTCTGGAAGAGGTTGGCGAAGTGTTTAACATCACGCGTGAACGCATTCGTCAGATCGAAGCCAAGGCGCTGCGCAAACTGCGCCATCCAAGCCGCTCCAAGAGACTGAAGGATTATTTGGATTAAGGGAGAACCATATGGCAAAAATTGGCATTATCGCGGCACTTGACCGCGAAATCAACAAATATATTGCCGACTTTTCGGCAGAACGGATGGATAACGGCTTTATCTACCAAGGTGCATTTGCCGGCCATGAGCTGTATTTAACGCTTTGCGGCGTCGGTAAAGTCAATGCCGCTATCTGCACCCAACGCTTAATTGACTTGGTTCATCCGGATATTCTCCTCAATTCCGGCGTTGCCGGCGGCGTTTCGGACAAGCTGCATATCTGCGACCTTGCCATTTCCGATTCGCTGACGTATCACGACTTCTGCCCGATCGACGTGCTTGAAAAATACGCGCCGGGCCGTTCGGTTTTCCCGGCGGATGAGAAACTAGTCGAGCTTGCCGTACGTGCCGCCAACGAATATCATAAGACCGAGCCGCATTTCCGGTATCTTGTCGGCAAGATCATTTCGGGTGATCAGTTTATCGAGGATAAGCAGAAGGTTCTCGCTTTCCGGGATACATACAATGCCTTGTGTACCGAAATGGAAGGTGCCGCCGTGGCGCATACCGCCTATGCCAACCGGGTTCCGTTTATCGTCATGCGCACGATATCGGACAATGCCGACGAAAATGCAGATATGTCGTTTACGGAAATGGCAACAATCGCCGCCGAGCGCGTCAGCTTTATCGTCAAGGAAATGATTCGCCTGTATTAACGCGTTTTCTGTAATCTTACGGAGAAAGGAGCTTTGCCCCATGCGGCATATTTTCGGACAGTCGAATAAAATGGGTCTTGCCGGATGGCGGCTGTGGTTTTTGGTCGCGGCCTTTGGTGCTGTTTGTATGGGATTTGTGGCAAGACTCCTTTATTTGCAGGTGGTAGACACCGAAGAATACGAGAGCAAGGCGGTTGCCAACAACTACAAGAGCGCGGTTGTTCCGGCAAGCCGCGGTGAAATCTACGACCGAAATGGAAAGAAATTAGTAACCAATGTCATTTCCTACAACATCGACATCAATCGAACGACACTGGAAAACGGCGGTTCGGTGGAGATTCTTTCCAAACTCATCGACCTGTTGGCAAAACATGATGTTGAAATTCCCGACACCTGTCCGTTAACGCTTACGGCACCGTATGCTTTGGATGGCGATTACATATTTGATACCGATAAAAAACGGTTGTTCGAGCGTTTTCTGAAGAATAACGACAAGGACGCCTCCGAATTGACCGGAACGGATTTTTATGCCTATCTTGTCAAACGCTTCGGCATCGACGAGAATTTGGCGCAAACGTCCAAAGGACGGAAAATCGCCGCGATTCGCTACGATATGGAAAATGCGGATTTTTCGACTCTCACGCCGTATACGCTTTTGCGAAACGTGGATGAAACGCTCAAAACCGTTATTTCCGAGCATTCGTATGAGCTGCACGGAATCGAAATTTCCCGTTCGTATTCCAGAAAATACGATGAGAATGCGGTTCTTTGCCATATTCTCGGAAGCACCGGTCCGATCTATGCCGAGGAAGCCGAGGAATACATTCAAGAAAAAGGGTATCCCTATAATGCCACCATCGGCAAGGACGGAATCGAAAAGGCGTTTGAGGACTATCTGCGCCCGATCGACGGAACGGCTTTGTGTGAGATCGACAGCGATAACAACTTAGTCGGCTATGAGATCACCAAAGAGCCGAAAGAGGGCTATTCGGTACGCTTGACCGTTGATGCGGACTTGCAGGCTCTCGTTGAGGAATCCTTGAAGAAGCAGATCGCACTTGCGGTGGAATATGCCGTAAAATCCGGAAAACCGTATTCGGGCGAGGATTGCCACGCCGGTGCAGCGGTGGTTTTGGACGTCAACTCCGCTGAGGTTTTGGCACTGGCCAGTGCGCCGGGCTATGACCTCAACACCTATTCGGCAAACTTCAACGACTTAAAGATTGACCCGACGTCGCCGCTTATGAACCGTGCCACACAAGGTATCTATCCGCCCGGCTCGACCTTCAAAATGCTGACTGCTGCGGCAGCACTTGACAGCGGCACGATTGACATCAATACCTATGTCCGTGACGAGGGCGAATACAAGAAATATGCGCCGACGTATACGCCGCGGTGCTGGATCTACTTAAAGCACGGCAGAACGCACGGCTATGTCAACGTGGCGGATGCCATCAAGGTCTCCTGCAACTATTTCTTCTATACGGTCGCCGATAAAATGGGCGTGGACGAAATTGTGCGTTATGCCAAGGATTTCGGTCTGGGCGTAAAAACCGGCATTGAAGTGTCGGAAAAGGAGGGCATTTTGGCAAGTCCCGAATACAAGGAATCGCACGGCTATGTGTGGAATCCGGGCGATACCCTGCAAATGGCCATCGGCCAGTCGGACAACGCCTTTACGCCGCTGCAGCTTGCTTCGTATATATCCACCATCGTAAACGGCGGCAATCGCTATAAGACGACACTGTTGAAATCCGTGGATGAATTCGGCTCAGGCAAACCGATTCATGAAAATCAACCGGTTTTATTAAACAAAACGCATTTGTCCGATCAAACCGTCGGTATTATCAAATCCGCCATGCGTTCGGTCGTGGATGATGAGGGCGGTACGGCACGAAGCGTGTTCGGCTCTAAGCCATATGCGCGCGATATCGGCGGAAAAACCGGTACGTCACAGGTTTCCAAAGGAAGCGATACGGTACTGTTTGTCGGCTTTGCTCCGTATGAAAATCCGCAGATTGCCGTGGCGGTTGTGATCGAAAACGGCAACAGCAGCACGCGTGCTTCGAGCGTCGCAGCGGATATTTTTGATTACTATTTTGCAGGACGGAATCAAACGTCAAACCAACCGACTTAAGGAGCAGCACATGAAATTCTCTTCGCAATCGGTTGTTTCAAAAACGAAAAAACAAAATGATACCGCAAATAAAACCGCCGCGCGCCCTTTCGGCACACCAAGCCGCCGAGGCCTTGCCGTAAGTGCTGCCTTCTTTGTATTTTCGCTTGCGGTTTTGATTGTCGGTGCACTGTGCACAGCCTTTGCCGAGTGGTACACGACCACAATTTCGGCTTTTTTTCGGGCGGCACTTGCACTTTTAACGGCACCTTTCCCGTTTTCGCTTGCCGAGACCCTCGTTCTTGCAGGACCGGCAGCTTTTGCGATTCTCTTGCTTTTTCGGGTTTTGCAGCGGGTCTTTACCAAGAAAAAAGGGTGCGTCCGGCTTTTTTTCGAACGTTTTCTTTGCCTTGCTTTGTGCGCCTTGTCGGTGCTCATACAAACCTTCGGCATTTGCTACAAGCGAAAAAGCGCCGAAGAGCGATTTGCGCTTAATACCGAGGCTCTGACGGAACACGATGTCTATGTCAGCGCACTTCTCGTCCGGCAAATGGCGGAAAACAGCCGTCAATCGCTTTTGTGCAATGCCGACGGCGCGACGCAAATGCCCTATGATTTTCAAGCATTGAAGCAGAAAGTCCGTGAAAGCTATGCAAAATTTCTGCCAGCCCTTCCGCCGGTTCTCAGCATAAAGCCGGTGGCTCTTTCCGAGCCGTGGACGTATTTGCATATTTCGGGAATGTATATGCCGTTTACGGGCGAAGCCAACCTCAACATGAATTTTCCCGATTATACGCTCGCCTTTACAGCTTGTCACGAAACGGCGCATCAGTTGGGTATCGCCTATGAGAGCGAAGCAAATTTTTATGCCTTTCTTGCGTGCCTGTACGCTGACGATGACTATTTGCGCTACGCCGGCTGTCTCAATCTGCTCGAATATCTGCTGGCAGATCTGTCGGCAAAAGACCTGCAAACGCTCTTTCAAAGCATGGATGCCGGTATCATCGGCGAATGGCGTGCATACAGCGCATTTTTCGAAAAATACCGCGCGTCGGCGGCAGCCAAGCTGTCCGACAGTGTGAATGACGGCTATCTAAAGTCTCAGGGAGTAGCAAGCGGCACCGCAAACTATTCGGAGGTGTCGCGGCTGGCAGTCGCGTATCTGAAACAGAACTTCCCGGAATCCTACGCATAATTTACGAAACAGAAATAAAATCGCTATAAGAAATCAGCAAAAAATAAGTATACTATTTCCATATCAATAAGGATGTGCACAATGAGTAAAAATACAGTATCTTCTTGTCCGGAACGTCTCGGCACGGTTGGCGGCCAGGCGGTTTTGGAAGGCGTTATGATGAAATCCAAGGATCGCGTGGCACTTTCGGTACGCAAAAACGACGGAACGATCGAAACCGAAACCACGCCGTATCGTTCGGCGCGCGAAAAAAACAAATTTTTCGGCTTGCCGCTCATACGCGGAGTTGTCAATTTTGTCGAAATGATGATTTTGAGCTTCCACACGCTCAACCGTTCGGCTGAAATGCTCGGCATCGAGGATGAAGAAGAATCCAAGTTTGAAAAATGGCTGATGGAAAAATTCGGAAAAAGCATTGCCGCCGTCGCTTCGGCGATCGGAGCGATTCTCGGCGTGTTGCTTTCGGTAGGATTGTTTTTTGTCCTTCCGGCCGTTGTTTCGGATTTTGTGGCGAAATTCTGTGACAACCGGCTGCTAAAAAGTGCGGTGGACGGTTTTTCGAAAATTCTTATCTTTGTGATTTACATTGCGCTTGTGTCCTTGATTCCCGACATGCGGCGCGTGTTTGAATATCATGGGGCAGAGCATAAATCCATCTTCTGCCATGAGGCAGGCCTCGACCTTACGCCGGAAAACGTGAAAATGCAAAGCCGCTTTCATCCGCGCTGCGGCACCAGCTTTTTGTTTGTCATGATGTTTATCGGCATTTTGGTTTCAGTCTTTTATATCGATTTGAATATTTACCTTCGTATCCCGCTAAAGCTCTGCGTTTTGCCGCTTGTGGTGGGAATCGGCTATGAATTTATCCGTTATGCCGGAAAGCACGATAATCTGTTTGTGCGTATTTGTTCCGCACCCGGACTTTGGATTCAGCGTCTGACAACCAAAGAACCGGACACAAACGAAATCAAAGTGGCGATTGCTTCGTTAAAGGCGGCTTTACCGGATATTTATCCGCCGGAAGAACCGCAAAAAACGGATGCTCCGGAAGAGACGGAAAAAACGGACAAAACGGACAACGCACCGGCGCAAACCTCCGAAACGGATACGACCGAATCCGCTTCTCATACGTAAAATAAACCGCTTTGCGGCAATTCGGAGAAGAAACCCAGCATGACATTAAATGATTTCAGAATACAGGCGATTCGTGCGCTCGAAAGCATTGCGGACAATCCGCGCTTTGAGGCGGAGCAGTTGATTCAATGGGCCTTAAAGATGAATCGCAACGATATGCTCTTAAAACGGCGGGAAGCACTTACACCCGGCAAGATTTCCCAGCTGACCGAGGCACTCAACCGACGGCTTGCCCGCGAACCGTTACAATACATATGCGGCGAATGGGATTTTTACGGCTTGCGGATGTTTTGCGGCAAAGGCTGCTTAATTCCGCGCCCGGAAACGGAAATGCTTGTGGATTATGCCATTCGGGCACTTCCTCGCGGCGGTCATTTGCTTGACCTTTGCACCGGCAGCGGCTGTATTGCCGTGGCTGTGCTCAATAATCGTCCGGATGTGACGGCGGCGGCCATTGATGTGTCACAGACGGCTCTTGCCTATGCGCGCAAAAACGCGGAATACCACGGAATTACCGAAGACCGCCTCTCCATCGCCTGTTCCGATATTCTCGATTATACACCGCTTCGCATTCCCGATGTGGTGGTGTCCAACCCGCCGTATATCAAGACCGACGATATCAAAGACCTTGCTCCTGAAGTGCAGTATGAGCCGTATATCGCCTTAAACGGCGGCTATGACGGCTTGGAGTTCTACAAGATCATTGCGTCGAAATACAGCCGCTATCTGAAGAACACCTCGGAGATTGCCTTAGAAGTCGGCTATGATATTGCCGAGGAGGTCTCGGCACTTTTCCGCGGAAAACGCTTCCATACGGAGCTGCTCACCGATGCGTTCGGCGTTGAGCGCGTTTGTGTGGCACGGATGCATGAAGCATAACGATAAAAACCTTCAGCAGTACAGAAAAGAGGAATTATTCATGGATCTCAAAGGTACAAAAATCAACTTTCTCGGTGACAGCATCACCGAAGGAGCAGGAACCAGCTGCGTGGAAGCACGGTTTACGACATTGATGAAGGAAATTGCCGGTGTTGCCGAAATCCGCAATTACGGCATCGGCGGCACACGCATTGCCCGGCAGCAGACCGTGAACAACGAGCAGTATGATAAAAACGATTATTGCGCCCGTTTCTCGGCGATGGATGACGACGCGGATGTTATCGTCGTTTTCGGCGGTACCAACGACTACGGTCACGGCGACGCGCCGTTCGGTACGTTTTCCGACCGCACGCCGGATACCTTCTGTGGCGCGGTACATTATCTGTTCCGCGGCCTTATCGAAAAATATCCGACAAAGCCGATTGTTGTGATCACGCCGCTTCACCGTGAAAACGATACCGTCCCGAATGCGCTGCACGGCAAAACCTTAAAGGATTATGTGGATGTTATCCGCGAGGGTGCCGAAATGTATTCGCTGCCGGTGCTCGATTTGTTTGCCTCTTTCGGCGTTTGCCCGGATATCTCGGCACAGAAGGCGGCGTATTGCCCGGACGGCCTGCATCCGAACGATGCCGGCAACCGCAAAATTGCCGAAAAACTGAAAACCTTCTTGGAAGCACTGTAAAAAACGGATGCTATAAAGATATTGAAAGGAAACGAAACCATGAAAACCGGTTACGCAAATTTTGCAAAGGCTCTGTCACTTTGGATACGCCGCTTTTTTACGGTATTCGGCTGTTTGGTGATGACGCTTGCCATCATCGGCGCACTGTTAAATACGGATAATATTCTGTTTTGCACGCAGCTTTTGTGGCTTGCGTTATTTTCGTCACTTGTGGCGTGCACGTTTACGGTAACGGATTTTCTGGCAAAAAAACAGGTCGGCACGGTCATACTCCGCACGGTTCATTTTGTGCTTTCCTATCTTTCGTTTTTGGCGACGTTTGTCTTTGGCGGAGGAGCGGAATCGTATCTGAAAAGCAACACAGCCTTAACCAACCGCATTTTTATGGTGGTGTGCATGTCGTTTCTGTTTATCGGTGTGTATGCCGCCGTCAGTGTGGTGCGGCTTGGCTATTTTGCTTTGACGAACCGCCGGAAACAACCGGCAAAGGAGTATCAAAAGCTGTATGACGATATGGAGAACAGCAAAAACGATTAGGCAAATATCGCCGACGCGAGCCGGCGATTTCTTTGTACTGTTCGCAAAATAAGAATTGAGGAATATATGGATCAACAGAGGATAAAACAAAATTCCGGCTCGCTTACCTATGTGGCGACCTGCCTTTTCGGGCTCGAAAAATTCGTCGGCGAAGAAATCGATGCCTGCGGCGGCAAGCGGCTTGAAACCATCGACGGACGCGTTGTTTTTTCGGGCGATGCGGACGTGCTTGCGCGCGTAAACGTTGGTCTGCGCACGGCAGAACGTGTCTATATCCGCGTCGGCGCATTTCATGCGGAAACCTTTACCGAGCTGTTCGACGGTGTCAAAAAGCTGGCGTGGGAGGACTATATCGGAAAAAGAGACGCCTTTCCGGTCAAAGGACACGCCATCAAGTCGGCACTGCATTCGATTCCCGATTGCCAGAGCATCATCAAAAAAGCCGTGGTGGAACGTCTGAAAAACGCGTACAGAATCGATTGGTTCGAAGAAACGGCCACCAAATTTCAAATTGAATTTTTTATCTTGAACGACGAGGTCTCGGTCATGCTCGATACAAGCGGTCTGCCTCTGCATAAGCGCGGCTATCGCACCGAAGCCGGCGTTGCACCCATCCGGGAAACGCTTGCGGCGGCACTTGTCAAAATCGCAAGACCGCGTGAGGACGTCCGTTTTTGGGATCCGTTCTGCGGCTCGGCGACCATTCCGCTTGAAGCGGCGCTTTTGATGACGAACACCGCACCGGGGCTGAACCGTCCGTTTGCTGCGGAAAAATATGCATTTCTGGACAATAACATCTGGAAGCGGGCAAGGGAAGAAGCGACCGAAAAAATCGTTCGCGACAGCTCGTTTTGTGCGTTTGCATCGGATATTGACCGGAATGTCTTAAAGACGGCGAGTGCCAATGTGCGCCGTGCCGGTATGGAAAACTGCGTCAAGGTGTTCCAAAAGGATGCGCTTTCATTAACTTCCGACGGCGTGCGCACCACCATTGTCTGCAATCCGCCGTATGGCGAACGGCTCGATTCGCTTCGCGAGGCGCGCGACCTGTACCGAAAAATGGGACAAGTGTTCCCGAAGCTTTCGCCGTGGCAGATGTATTTTATCACGTCTGAAGAAGAATTTGAACGGCTGTACGGCAAAAAAGCCGATAAGGTACGCAAGCTGTATAACGGCATGATCAAATGCAATTACTACCAATACTTCAAAAGAGAGGACGCACGCAAAGCATGAAAATCGATCTGCACGTTCATACAAAAGAATCGAGTGAATGCGGAACGCTTCCGGCCCGTGAAATCGTGGATCTGTATAAAAGCGCCGGTTATGAAGGCATTGTCATTACCGACCATGCGCTTCCGCGCTATGTAAAAAAGTATGCTTCGGCGGTAGAGATGTTAAAGGTTCAGCGCGAAGGCTATTTTGCTGCCAAGGACTATGCGGATACGATTGGTTTTACGGTGCTTTACGGCTGTGAATTCCGGTTTACCGAAGCGTATCAGACGGACTTTTTGGTGTATGGCGCCGACCCGGATTACTTCATGAACCGTCCGGAGCTTTTGGAAACGCCGATTGAAAAAGCCTTGCCAGCCATGCGTGCCGATGGGCTTCTTGTGTATCAGGCACACCCGTTTCGCAATAAAATGCAGATTACTTCACCGGAGCTTTTGGACGGAATCGAGGTCTATAACGGCCATAACGGCTACGAGTCCCGAAACGGCTTTGCCATGCTTTGGGCGGAGCAATATCACTTAAGGAAAATATCCGGTTCGGATTTTCATAAGACCTGCGACCTTGCTCGCGGCGGCATTCTCACGAAAGAGGCTGTCAAAGACGAAGCTGCGCTTATCAAATGCCTGAAGGAACAAACCTATCAGCTGATTATCAGCTTAAATTAGCAGATTTACAAAGGAGCGATTATTATGACTTCTCCGGCTCTTCTTCCGGAATGCAAAACCTGTCCGGCGGTCTTTGCCGTCAAAAATGACTATCAGATCATGGTTCCCGTCAAAAGCGATTTGTTGTTTTGGGTGACAGTTGACGGAAAAAACTATTACGATCATTCCAATGGCATTATCCGCTCGTCTACACGTATGCATCGCGTCAATATTCCGACAAGCGTTTTGGATAAGGCCGGCGAATACACGGTGACCTACCGCAAGATTATCGACCGCAAGCCGTATTTTGCCGAAACCGAAGAACCTGTTTCGGCAACCTATTCGTTCCGTCCGGTCCCGGCATCGGGTGATATCAAAATCTATCATCTTTCCGATACGCACGGCAAATTTGATACGCCGAGCAAGACGGCAACCTATTTTGGGGATGACCTCGATTTGTTCATCTTAAACGGCGACGTACCCGACCATAGCGGAAGCGTTGAAAACTTCGATTTGATTTTTAAGCTCTGTGAAGCCGTAACGCACGGCTCGCGCACTTGCCTCTTTTCACGCGGCAACCACGATACGCGCGGCTTCTACGCCGAAAACATCGCCGATTATACGCCCACCGAAAACGGACGTTCCTATTATTCTTTCCGTGTCGGTTCGATTTGGGGCATGATCATGGATTGCGGCGAGGATAAGATCGACGAACACGCCGAATACGGTCACACGGTCTGCTGCCATGAGTTCCGCTTGGAGGAAACCGCGTATCTAAAGAAAATCATCGCCGACGCAAAGAACGAATATCTTGCCGACGGTGTAAAGCACCGCCTTGTGGTGGTGCACAACCCGTTTTCCTGCACCATTCCCGCACCGTTTGATATTGAACAGCCGCTTTTTTCGGAATGGCTGAAGCTGCTCGGCGACAATGTAAAGCCGGAATTGTTCTTATCGGGACATCTGCATACGATCGAAGTTTCGCCGATCGGCGGAAAGCTGGATGATAAGGGACAGGTTTGCACGGTCGTCGTGGGAGCAAAAGAAATCGATGATCCCGAAACCAAGAAAAACGTCGATTTTATCGGCTGTGCCGTTACGCTTTCGGACAAAAAAGCCGATGTTCGCTTTACAAACGCCGCACACGAGGTGCTTGAAGACCATACGATCGAGCTTTGAATCGAATTTTGGCGAACCGATTTGCAAAGTGCCAAAATAATTGTTAAATAAATGTTAATATTGAAAAAAATGCTTGATTTTTTCGATTGACAGGTATACAATACACAATGTAGGTTAGCACTTGATGAATTTGAGTGCTAAACCGATGCAAATTGTAATCTACATTTAGGAGGAATAAAAAATGAAATTGAAACCTCTTTCCGACAGAGTTGTGATTAAAGCTCTCGAAGCAGAAGAAACCACCAAGGGCGGCATTATTCTAACCGCGTCGGCACAAGAAAAGCCGAGCATTGCCGAAGTCATCGAAGTCGGTCCCGGCGGCATGGTAGACGGCAAGGAAGTCGTTATGACGGTGAAAAAAGGTGATAAGGTCATCACCAGCAAATATTCCGGCACGGAAGTCAAGCTTGACGGCGTTGAATATTCTGTTGTAAGACAGAGCGATATTCTCGCAGTTGTAGAAGACTGATCCGGTAACACAGGAGGTAATTGTTATGTCTAAGGAACTTGCATACGGCATTGACGCAAGAAATGCTTTGAAAAAAGGTGTGGACGCAGTTGCGGACACAGTAAAGGTAACGCTCGGCCCGAAGGGCAGAAACGTTGTTTTGGATAAAAAATTCGGTTCTCCGTTAATTACGAACGACGGTGTTACCATTGCAAAAGAAGTTGATTTGGAAGACCCGATGGAAAACATGGGTGCACAGCTCTTGAAGGAAGTCGCTACCAAGACCAACGACGCAGCCGGCGACGGTACAACCACCGCAATCCTTCTTGCACAAGCTTTCGTAAGAGAAGGCATGAAGAATGTTGCGGCCGGTGCTAACCCCATGATCGTCAGAAAGGGCATTCAGAAGGCTGTCAACAAGGCAGTTGAATCCCTCAAGGATATTTCCAAGAAGGTCAATGGTTCGGGCGATATCGCACGTGTCGGTGCTGTTTCCTCGGCTGACGAAGTTATCGGTAAGCTGATTGCCGACGCAATGGAAAAGGTTACTTCGGACGGTGTTATCACGGTTGAGGAATCCAAATCCGCCGAAACATTCTGTGAAGTTGTCGAAGGTATGCAGTTTGACCGCGGCTACATTTCGCCGTACATGGTGACCGATACCGATAAGATGGAAGCTGTTATCGACGACGCGCTTCTGCTCATCACCGATAAGAAGATTTCCAATATTCAGGATATCCTGCCGCTTCTCGAACAGCTCGTTCAGTCCGGCAAGAAGCTGGTAATCATCGCCGAAGATATCGAAGGCGAAGCACTTTCGACCTTGCTCGTCAACAAATTAAGAGGTACGTTTACCTGCGTTGCCGTTAAGGCTCCGGGCTTTGGCGACAGACGTAAGGAAATGCTTACCGATATCGCAATTTTGACCGGCGGCGAAGTCATTTCGTCCGACCTCGGCCTTGAATTGAAAGACACCACACTTGAACAGCTCGGCAAGGCTCGTCAGGTCAAGGTCAACAAGGAAAACACCATCATCGTCGGCGGTGCAGGCGATTCCGAAAAGATCAAGGCAAGAATCGGCCAGATCAAAGCGGCTATCGAAACCACCACGTCTGAATTCGATAAGGAAAAATTGCAGGAAAGACTTGCAAAGCTTTCCGGTGGCGTAGCCGTTATCAAGGTCGGCGCTGCTACCGAAACCGAAATGAAGGAAAAGAAGCTTCGTATCGAGGATGCTCTCAACGCTACCAAGGCGGCTGTCGAAGAGGGTATCGTACCGGGCGGCGGCACGGCATTTGCCAACATTCTTCCGAATGTTGCAAAGCTGCTGGATGAGACCGAGGGCGACGAAAAGACGGGTGTTGCCATCGTTGTTAAGGCTCTTGAGGAACCGATCCGTCAGATCGCGTTCAACGCCGGCAAAGACGGCTCTGTTATCCTCGACAAGATTTTGAACAGCGGCAAGGCCGGCTACGGCTACGACGCTTACAACGATACGTTCGTCGATATGATGGAAGCCGGCATCGTTGACCCGACCAAGGTTTCGAGAAGCGCACTTCAGAACGCTGCATCGGTTGCTTCGATGATCCTCACCACGGAAGCACTTGTTGCCGATAAGCCGGAACCTCCGGCTGCTGCTCCGGCTGCTCCCGCTCCGGGAATGTATTAATCAAAACGCGAAAGCGTGCAAAGAAGGAACGGCTGCCGTTCCTTCTTTTATAGAATGTACTGTTTGCAGAAAATGCACCCGACGAATCGACCGGATTTGTCGGGTGCGTTTTTAATTGGATTTATACCGTGCCGCATAGCCGCTCGGCGTCAGGCCCGTGCTTTTTTTGAAGATGCGGCAAAAGTTGCTGAAATCCGAAAAACCGCACTGTTCGACGATTCTTCCGACAGGCTCATCGGTTTTCACAAGCATTTTTTTGGCTTCGGCAAGGCGGCAGGAAAGCAAAAATTCCATGACCGACACGCCGGTGACTTTTTTGAAATTGTGCGATAAAAACGATTGACTCACGCAAAACCGCGCCGACAGCTCCCTTAACGAATAGCTTTCCCGAAATTCTGTCGCTAACAGCTCCTGCACGCCGGAAACAATCTCAAAAACCGCTGTGTCAACGGTTGTATCGGTAAATGCTGCATGGCGGTAAATGAATACCAAAAGCTCGTTTAATAAAAGCTCCTGCATTTCGGTTTTCATCGCATTTTCCGATGTATATTCGCGTAACAGCCGAACAAACAGATGGCGAATATCCGCAAAATCCGCACCGGTTTGCAGAATGTTATTAAAATGCTCGGGACGGTTGAAAAGAATGGCATACAGCTTTGGGTGATCCGCGTATTTGGCGTGTGGCCGGATGCGAAGGATATAGCGCTTATAATCGCTGCTTGCATCAAAAATGGAATGTTCCTCAAACCTGCTGATGATGAGAATATTCCCGGCGCATATTGTCTGTTCACGCCCGTTTAGGTGGAGGTGAGATGAGCCGCTTGTCACAAACAAAATCTGATGGCAGTCGTGATAGTGCGCCAAGGCCGGTCGGCCGGTATCGGCAAAATATAACGAATGTATAAGATTTTCCATAAAATATCACCTGTATAAAGTATAGCATAGCTTTTTCAAAAATGCAAGATTTACATAATAAAAAGCGCATCCTTTATAACACTTTTTTTTCGAATGTGGTACAATGACGGCAGAATGGAGGGATATCTTTGAAACACAGCGTTTATTTGAGCAAAGAGGAGTTTCTTTCACAAAACAGCAAGCTTTCAGCAAACCTGCCGTATTCGGATAGCATGGATGCCCTTGCAGAGCCGTTTTTGCTTGGAAAACACCGGTTTTCCAACCGCCTTGCCTGTCAGGCTATGGAGGGCTGTGACGGAACGGCTTCCGGCGAGCCGGATGTGCTTACCAAACGCCGTTACCGCCGCTTTGCGGAGGGAGGTGCCAGTGTTATCTGGTTTGAAGCAACCGCCGTCATGGCGGAAGCACGTGCCAATCCGCGCCAGTTATACATAAATGAGAATAATCTTGACGCTTTCAAGCGCATTGTCGAGGACATTCGTCAGACCGCCATGAAAACAAACGGCTATGTGCCTGTCATTTTTATGCAGGCGACCCACTCCGGCCGCTATTCCAAGCCGCACGGCGTTCCCGAACCGCTTATCGCGTACAACAACCCGATTTTCGAGAAAGACGCACCGATTTCGCCCGACCGCATTGTTACCGATGACTATCTCGACCGCGTCGGGGAAGCTCTCGTTCACGGCGCACACCTTGCGGAAAAAGCCGGCTTTGACGGCGTGGATATCAAGTGCTGCCATCGATACTTAAACTGTGAGCTGTTGTCCGCCTATGAGCGCAAAGGCCGCTATGGCGGCTGCTTTGAGAACCGCACGCGCCTTCTTCGGGAAGCGGTGCAGGGAGCACTTGCTTCGGTCGGGCACGACTTTATCGTGTCGTCGCGGCTCAACGCCTACGACGGCTTCCCGTATCCGTACGGCTTCGGCGTAGCGACCGACGGCAGCATCGATGTTGACCTTGCCGAGCCGAAAAAACTAATACAGCTTTTATACGATTACGGTGTGCGTATTCTCAACATTACCATGGGAAACCCGTATTTCAATCCGCACGTCAACCGTCCGTTCTCACACGGCGCGTATGAACCGCCCGAGCATCCGCTTGTCGGCGTAAAGCGTGTGCTTGAAGGGACGGCAGAGCTGAAAAAGGCCGTGCCGGGTATGGCGCTTATCTCGTCGGCCGTGTCCTTTTTGGGTGTTTGCGCACCGCACGTGACGGCGGCTTATATCGAAAGCGGTGCATTTGATTTTGCCGGTTTCGGACGAACTGTTTTTGCCTATCCCGATTTTGCACGCGATATTCTGGAGCACGGCGGCATGGATAAAAACAAAATTTGTATCTGCTGCTCCAAATGCACCGAAATTATGCGTAAACCGGGCGGAACACCGGGCTGCGTGATTCGGGATAAAGACGTATATTTGCCGATCTACAATAAATTATGTAAGGAGTAAGAACCATGGAAAACAAGAAAATTGCACTGGTCACGGGTGTGGCAGGAGGCATCGGAAGTGCGGTGGCACACCTTTTTTTGGAAAACGGAATTGCCGTTATCGGTATGGATGTTGCACCACTTTCCCCGTTCGAAAAGGAAGCTTTTACCTATTTTCAGGGCGATCTTTCCGATAAGGCAAGCCGCGAAAACTATATCAAAACCGCCGTTGATACGTATGGGAAAATCGATATCCTTGTCAACGTTGCCGGTGTTGCGCCGAAGGTTCGGAATGATCTTCTCGACATGACCGAGGAAAGCTACGATTTTGTTATGAACATCAATACCAAAGGCACGCTGTTTTTAACGCAAGCCGTGGCAAAGGTCATGATCGAAAACCCGTCCGAGCAGAAAAGCATTGTCAACATTTCGTCCATGTCTGCCTATACCAGCTCCACCAGCCGCGGCGAATATTGCATTTCCAAGGCAGGTGTTTCCATGATTACCGCGCTCTTTGCCGACCGTCTTGCCGAATACGGCATCCCGGTAAACGAAATCCGTCCGGGTATTATTGCAACCGGTATGACGGCAACCGTCAAGGGCAAGTATGATGCGCTCATCGACGGCGGTCTTTTGCCGATCAAGCGTTGGGGCAAGCCGGAGGATATAGCAAAAGCCGTTCTTGCACTTGTTGACGGCAGTCTGCCGTATGTGACGGGACAATCGATCGATGTGGACGGCGGCTTCCACATCCGGAGGCTGTAAGATGGACTATTTGACATACGATGTTGTGGTCATCGGCAGTGGTGCCGCCGGGTTCAACGCTGCCAACCGTATCAGGCAAAACAGCGGCCTTTCCGTGGCACTTTTAACCGAAGACCGGAATTCCGGCACATCGCGCAACACCGGCAGCGACAAGCAAACCTATTATAAGCTCGGTATCAGCGGCGACTCGCCCGACAGCGTGAGCCTTATGGCTGAGGAGCTGTTTTCCTGCGGCAGTGTAGACGGCGACAACGCCCTTTGCGAGGCGGCACTTTCTTTACGCTGCTTTATGAATTTAGCCGAACTCGGCGTGCCGTTTCCGACCGACCGCTATGGTCAGACCGTCGGCTATAAAACCGACCACGACTTGCATGAACGGGCAACCTCCGCAGGGCCATTGACCTCTCGGTTTATGACGGAGGCTTTGGAAAAAAAGGCGAAAGAGCTGAAGATCGATGTTTTAGACGGCTATCTTGCCACGCGGCTTTTAACCGATGAAAACGGCGTTCTCGGCGTGTGCGGTATTCTTGCCAAAACCGGCGAGCCGTTCGGCGTAAAGGCCGGAAACATCGTTCTTGCTACCGGCGGCCCTGCCGGAATTTATGCCGACAGCGTATATCCGAAAAGCCAAACCGGCTGTCTTTCGCTTGCGCTCCTTGCCGGCGTGCAGCTGCAGAATCTCACCGAGTGGCAATACGGTCTTGCTTCGACCGAGCCGCGCTGGAACGTTTCGGGAACGTATATGCAGGTGCTGCCGCGGTTTGTTTCGGTGGAGGATGACGGCACAGAGCATGAATTTCTGTCTGACTATTTTCACGACCCGTATGAAGCACTTTCCACCGTGTTTTTAAAAGGGTATCAATGGCCGTTTGACAGCAAAAAGGTGCTTGACGGTTCTTCGGTCATCGACCTTTTGGTATACACGGAAACAGCCGTTAAGAAACGCAAGGTTTATTTGGATTATACGAAAAATCCGTTCGGACTTGCAGCCATCGATTTTGAAAAGCTTTCGCCCGAAGCGTATACCTATCTGCAAAAAGCGGACGCTCTTTTCGGTACACCGATCGAGCGGCTTCTCAAAATGAACGCTCCGGCGGTCGAGCTGTATCGCAGCAAAGGCACGGATATTGCCAAAGACTATCTGCCGATTGCGCTTTGTGCCCAACATCACAACGGCGGCATCGCGGTGGATCTCTGGTGGCAGACCAATGTCAAAGGCTTGTTTGCGGTCGGCGAGTGTGCCGGAACACACGGGATCGTCCGTCCCGGAGGCTCGGCACTCAATGCCGGTCAGGTCGGTTCTCTGCGTGCGGCGGAATATATCTGCCGTTATCCGAAAACCGCCGATAAAGATCACTTCGAAAAAGCATATGCAGACGAGAAAGCCGCCTTGCAAAAGACGCTGCAGGATGTGATAAAGAACGAAAATACCGCCGATAAGCATATCGCCGAAGCACGGCGCCGTATGAGCGATTCGGCAGCAGCCATCCGTGATCCGAAGGAATTGAAGGCAGTGCTTGCACAAACCGAACACGCACTTTCCGTTTGTTCGCAAGAATTCGGCATTACGGATAAAAGCGACTATGTCAAGTACCAAAAATATATCGATATTTTGCTTACCCAACGCGCTATGATAAACGCCTTCCTAGACTATGCCGAAACGGTCGGCGATACACGCGGCTCGGCTTTGTATTACGCGCCGGACGGCGCACTCAGAGAAGGACTTTCCGAAATGTTCCGTCTTAAAGCGGAGCATCAAGCGGCAAAGGACAAGATTCAAACCGTGATCTGGACGGACGGAAGAATCACCTGCACCTGGCGTCCTGTTCGTCCGATTCCGGACCTTGACGGCTTTTTTGAAAATGTTTGGCGTTCCTTCCGCGAAAACGGAAATGTCTATTAAAGGAGCGAAAGCCATGAAAGAGATCTATATTGATATCATGGAGCGGGCTTTTCACGCCTATGATAAAGAACGCATTATCACCTATATCGACGAAGTCGGGCAAGACGGACTCTATGAGCACGGCTTTCCGAGGCTTACGGCGGATTTGGCAATTTTGAACGCGTTTGGCCGTTGTACCGAATATCGTGAGCTTATGCTCGGAATGATGGGGATGTGCTGCGAAAAGATGCCGCATAACAAGGCGGCCAATGAATTTTCTGTGCGGGAGATTGTCTGCGCTATAAAGCTTTTGGAAAAAACAAAAACGGTTGAACCGTGGCGGATTCAGGGCTGGATCAACGCTTTGTCGACATTTGACCCGTATTCCGATTATAACGTGGTCACAAAGCCGTTTGAATCGCGCGGGAACTGGGCGGCATTCGGCGCAGTCAGTGAGATCGTGCGAAGCAAGCTGTGCGGCGTGGACAGCTCGGTTTTCATTGATAATCAGATATCGTCGCTGCTCGGCGATTTCGATGTAAACGGTATGTATAAAGACCCGCATAACCCGATGGTCTATGATTTCGTGACGCGTGTATTGTTAGAGTATATGCTCTTTGCCGGGTATAACGGCAAGTATCGGCGTATTCTCGAACAGCACGTGCAAGAGGCTTCTTATTATGCGGCGCACCTGCAATCGGTCACCGGCGAAATGCCGTTCGGCGGCAGAAGCAATCAGTTCTTGCATAATCAGATGTGGCTTGCGGCGGATTATGAGTTTTTGGCAACATTTTTTGCCGCACGCGGCGATTTGCAAAAAGCCGGTGAATTCAAGGCCGCAGCACGCAAGGCGGCGGAAAACTTAACGCCGTGGCTGTCGATGTCCTCCTTGCGTTCCTTAAAGAACCGCTATCCGATCCGTACCATGATCGGCTGTGAGGGATACGGCTATTTCAACAAATATATGATTACGCTTGCATCGATTGCTTTTATTGCATATCAGTTTGCTGATGACAGCATTCTGCCGACCGCAGCACCCTGTGAAAAGGGCGGCTATGTCTGCCGTACAAGCGATGCGTTCCATAAGGTTGTTTTGAACGGCTTCGGCTATTCGATGGAAATCGATACAAACGCCGATTTTGGTTATGACGCCTGCGGACTCGGTAAATTGCAAAAGGCCGGTTATCCCGATACCCTTTGCCTTTCCGTGCCGTTTCCGCCGAAGGACGCAAACTATAACACGGAACAGGAAAACATCCGTGCCATGTCGCTTTGTCCGTATTTTGAGAAGGATGGAAAAACGCTGTACGGCTCGGAATATCCGCTTGCCTATGTCGGGGAGAGCGTAACGGACGATGAAATAACCGTCCGATTTACCCAAGAACCGGACGGAAACCGGATTGAGCTTGCCTATTCGCTTTCGCCTTCCGGAGCAGCATTAAAGGCAACCGGCGACGTAACGGGATTCATGCTTCCGGTGTTTGAATGCGACGGCGGATGTGACATCGAAAGCTGCACGAAAATAACCGAAAAAGACGGGGAGCTTGCCGTCTCGTATCAAAACCATATCTGCCGTTTTCTTTTCGAGGCACCTCTTGACAAAGCGTTTGAAAGATACTATAATCGAAACGGACGGTATCGCGTTTATAAGGTTCCGGCTAAAGGGATCCGTATTACGTTTGAGGAGGAATAGCCTATGAATTCTTATCGTTTGGGACTTGTGTCGGTTTCTTTTCGTTCGCATACGCCGCAGGATATCTTAACGGCCATGAACCGTGCAGGATTAGACTGTATCGAATGGGGCGGCGACGTTCATGCGCCGGCCGAGGACATGGAAAAAGTCGGCCTTCTGGCTGTACTCCAAAAGGAATACGGTGTCATTTGCTCATCCTACGGCACCTATTTTCGCATCGGCGTGTCTCCGCTTGAGGAATTGCCTTCGGTTGTTGCTGCGGCCAAAACACTCGGAACGAATATCATTCGCCTGTGGGCAGGCAATGAGGGAAGCGCGGCTTATACCGGGCAAAAGAAAGAGGATTTTTTCTCCGAATGCCGTAAGATCGTAAACATTGGTGTTGAAAACTATGTGATTTTCTGCTTGGAGTGCCACAATTGGACCTACACGGACACAAAGGAAACAGCCTTAGAACTCATGGAAGCTGTTGATTCACCGAATTTCAGAATGTATTGGCAGCCGAATCAGTTTAAGAGCATTGAAGAAAACATTGCCTACGCCAAGCTGCTTGCGCCGTATACCGAGCACATTCACGTGTTCAACTGGAAAGGCGAACAAAAAATGCCGCTAGGCGAAGCTGTCGATGTGTGGAAACGCTATTTGACTGCATTTGATACGAACAAAACGCTGCTTTTGGAGTTTATGCCGGACGGCGACATTCACTCACTTGAGAGGGAAGCAGCGGTTTTGAGAAGAATTGTGGAGGGCGTGTAGATGTGCATGAAGAAAACCGCAAAAAGCATTTTGTTAAGCAATAGCTTTGAAAAATTAGCAAGCGTTTACAGTACGGAGGTGCTCGAAAAACTGAAGACCGTTGCCGGTCTTGACGCAGCTTTCCGCAACAAGACGATGATCCTTGCCGATAAAGCTGCTTTTGCCGATACCGAGTATATTTTTTCCACATGGGGAATGCCGGTGTTTGACGAAGCCGAAATTGCCGCGTGCTTTCCCAAACTGAAAGCGGTCTTTTATGCTGCCGGAAGTGTGCAGGAGTTTGCAAGACCCTTTCTGAATGCGCATATCAAAGTCTTTTCCGCCTGGGCGGCCAATGCCGTTCCGGTCGCCGAGTATACAGCCGCGCAGATCGTTTTGGGTATGAAAGGTTTTTTTGCGGCATCTCGTTTGTTTAAGAAATCTTACCGCGACGCAAGAACACGTTTTGCCGAATATCCCGGCGTGTATGATGAAACCGTCGGTATCATCGGTGCCGGCATGATCGGCAAAATGGTGATTGAAAAGCTGAAGGACCTGCATCTGAACGTCCTTGTTTTTGATCCGTTTTTGCCCGATGAAAAAGCGAAGGAGCTCGGCGTTGTCAAATGCGAACTTCCGGAGCTTTTCGAAAAATCCTTTGTGATATCCAACCATTTGGCCAATAACGCGCAAACCAAAGGAATGCTCGATTACAATCTGTTTGCAAGTATGCGCCGCAACGCCGTTTTTCTCAATACCGGACGCGGCGCTCAGGTTGTGGAAGACGATTTGGTGCGTGTACTCACCGAGCGGTCTGACCTTACGGCTGTGTTGGATGTGACCTTTCCCGAGCCGCCGGTAAGCGGCCACCCTTTCTATACATTGGAAAACTGTGTATTAACGCCGCATATTGCCGGCAGCAGCGGCAACGAAGTTCATCGTATGGCGGAATACATGCTTGCAGAGTTTGAAAAAAACGAGCGTGAGCAGAGCAGTCCCTACGAAGTGACCTTGAAAATGTTAGAAACCATGTCTTAAATACGAGCCGTGCGGCACAAGGAGAAATCCGAAGCCGTGCGGCTTTCTCTGTTGTCCTTTAGCAGGGGATTTGATCGCTCAGCACGGCGTTTTTTCTCGAAAAACTTCCCAATTATCAAAAAAATGTCGCATATCGTGCAAAAATGGTATTTACAAACCGCTTGTTTTGTGATATAATACCATAGGTTATTTAGAATAATAGAGGAAGTCTTGCCATGAGCTATGATAAATTCGGAAAACGCTCCGATACATATTTCAAGAAAGCAAACAAAAATCAGAATACTTCTCGCCGCGAACGGCCGGCCGGACAAAAAAAGCCATATAATTCCGGCGATGAACGTCCCGAACGCGAGCCGCTTAATAACGGCTCGATTCCCGGTCGAAATGCGGTGCGGGAGCTTCTTAAATCCGGCAGAGCCGTGGAAAAAATCTTTGTTCAGGCCGGTGAACGGGAGGGTTCTATCACGGTGCTTGCGGCAGAGGCTCTTTCACGCGGCATTCCGCTGATTGAAGTGGAACGAGCAAAACTGGATGCCCTTTGCGGCTATGAACAGCACCAAGGCATTGTCGCCATAGCTTCCGAAAAAGAATATGTCACGATCGAAGATGTGTTAAAAATCGCCGAAGAACGCGGCGAAAAGCCGTTAATTGTTATCGCGGACGGAATCTCCGATCCGCATAATTTAGGTGCGATCATCCGCTGTGCCGAAGGTGCCGGCGCACATGGGATCATCATTCCCAAACGCCGTGCTGCCTGCATTACGCCGGCCGTAGTCAAAGCGTCTGCCGGCGCGGTCGAGCATTTGGCAGCCGTGAAATGCACCAATATTACGGAAACCATCAAAAAGCTGAAGGATCTCGGTCTTTGGATCTTTGCCGCCGAGGCAGATGGAACGCCTTATGATAAAGCGGACTATACCGTCGGCTGTGCGCTGGTTTTGGGCAGCGAGGAAAACGGCGTTTCCGATTTGGTGCGCAAAAATTGCGATTTTACCGTATCCATTCCCATGTGTGGAAAAGTCAATTCGTTAAATGTGTCTACAGCAGCTGCGGTGCTATTGTATGAGGCTATTCGCCAAAGAAGCTTATAAAGCACCTGTATTCTGCGGAATCAGACAAAAAAGAAAGGATGAAAACAGTGTCGGAAAAAAACACCAAAAATGCCGGACGCTTTAAGCGTTTGTTCGGCCTTGACCGGGATGAGCGTGAAGATGACCGTGTTGAAGTGACGGAAGATGTTTTCTCGGACGATTCGGAAGATATCCCGGAAGCCGTGAAAGCTGAATCAAAAAAAGCGGCTGCTTCCGAAGATTCCGCCGCCGATATTGAAAAAGAAGCCCGTAACTTTTATAATAATCATCATGCCAAATCGGTGGAGGACAGAGTACGCAGCATTCATGAAAATGCTTTGCACAGCTATGCCAATGAATCGGAAGTTGAACCGCTTCCGACAGAAGGGGAGTCCGAAACCAAAACGGAAGAAACCGATACTGCCGATACGGAATACGTGCAAGCAGATGAAACTGCGGAAATATCGGATGAAGAAAGTACCGATTCCGAGGATGTCTATGCAGAGAATGACGCGGACAGTGCCGCCGAAGACTTTGGCGAAACCAAAAACTATGATATGTCCCGGTTGATTTCGGTGTTGAAGGGTACCAAAAACAGCGGCTCGAAACGGAAAAAATACGACGACGAGGACGAGGCTGTCTACGATGATGAGGATGACCCGAATCAAACGGAGGATGCGCTGGATATTCATGATTCCGAATTGTACGATGACGTCAATGAGTACCGCCACGATTTTGAATATACCGAACGCGTACAGGGAGCTGCACTTTTTGCCGATTTTCGCAAAAGTGCCGTTATTGCCACAATTTCCGTTGTTTTGTCGCTTTTGGCAACCGTAGTTTGCGTGTGGTTTGAGCTCGGTCATGCCGCAGGACTTCCGTTTTCCGGCATGATGATGCCCGGTCGCTACGGCCGCGTCTATGCCATGATCTGCCTGCAGGTGCTTGCTGTTGCCGTCTTCTTTAACTTAGACGGACTTTCGCGCGGCTTTCACAAGCTTTCGCTCAAACGCCCGGCACCCGAAGCCGTTGCGGCGGTAAGCGTAACTGTGTGTGCGCTGCATACGATTTATACGGCTGTTGCCGCCTATGAAGCGTCTTCCTATAAAACGTATTGCTTTGCAGGCTGCTTCATCCTGTTTGTCCTCTCGGTCAATACCTTTGTAAAGGCGTATACACGCTTCAAATCCTTTGCCATGGTGCTTTCGAAAAAGCCGAAACTGGCGACAAAGAATCTGGATCATCTGGCGGAAGAATTTTCTGCGTTTGATAAATATCTGAGCGAAGACAGCGAGGTTTTGGCTGTGACAAAAACCGCATCGGTTTCCGATTTTGTCAAGCGCACCTACACAGTGCCTTCCGCGCTCCGCTCGTGCAATGCGTTTACATATACCATGCTCGTTGTCAGCGTTGTTTTGGCGCTTGTCGGTATGTTCTTCTTAAAAAAATCACCGTATGATGCCATCAGCGGCGGCTTGCTTGTTTATCTGTTTTCTGCTCCGGTCGGAATGCTTCTTGCGACGGCTCTCCCGTTTTTTGTTTCTTCCATGAAAGCGTCGGCTTTACACGCCGCAATCCTTGGTGAGGCTGCCGGCGACTTTTTGGATAATGCCGCTGTGCTTTCGTTTGATGATACGGAGGTGTTTCCGCCGAAAACCGTAAAAATCACCAATATCAAAACCTATAACGAACACCGTATCGATAAAATTGTCGTTTATATGACGGCTATTTTCAATAAGATTGGCGGACCGCTTTCCTATGTGTTTGCAAGCTCCTTACAGGAGATTCCGGCCGATGTCGGCGAGATCATGGTGCATGAAACAAGCTCCGACGGGCTTCATTTAAAGGTCGGCGAGGACGATGTTTTGGTCGGAACAAGCGCGTATTTGCGGATGTTTGACATTGAAACGCCGGTGGATGCGGTTGATGAAACCGAAATGCGTTCTCTTACAAGCATTTTATTCCTTGTGTGCAACAATGAAATCGCCGCAAAGTTTTATATCCGCTATTCCTTCAACCGCCGGTTTGAACCGGTTTTGCGCGGCATTTACGATGCCGGCATCTGCTGTGGTATCCGTACCTTTGATCCGGGCGTGGATGATCAGTTGGTTGCCGGAAACCTCAAAGAAACCAATTATCCGATCCATGTGATCCGCAAGGATATCAAGGAAATCGACCATGTCGAGGAATCGCTTTCGAGCAGCGTCATTTCACTTTCGTCGATACATAATTATCTGAAAGCATTTTTGCTTGTCGATCGGCTGAACGGTCTTTATCGCACGGCCAAGATCCTTTCGTTTATCGGCGCACTTGTCGGATTGGCTCTTTCGGCTTTCTTCTTTGTCACCGGCGGCACGCTTGCTGCATCATCGTTGTTGCTGTTCCAGATCTTCTGGCTGCTTCCGCCGGCACTTTTCTCGTTCCTCGGAAAATAATTATATAAAAAGGAGATACATTACTATGAAGCTCTTCAAAAAAATCCTATTCGCGGCATTGTTGGTCGGAACTTTCTCCATGGCGGCATTTTCTGCCGACGCCGAGATTCCCGATGAACACTTAAAGGATATTAAATCCTCCGATGAACAAAGCATCAGCATCCTTTGCGTCGGCAACTCCATCCTTAACCACGGCGCAAGCGAATCGATCGGTTGGTTCGGAAACTGGGGTATGGCTGCTTCCGCACAGGAAAAGGACTACTTCCATCTGCTCCAACAGAAGGTAGCCGATGCCGGTTACGGCAATGTCGTTTGGAGCTCAGTCGGCGTAGCACCGCTTGAACGTGAAATCGATACGCGTACCGATTACGATTACAAAAAAGAGATCGATTCCATGCTCGCTCCGTCGGTCACCAAAGCCGTGCCCGACGTGGTCATTTTCCAAATCGGTGAAAATGTCAACAAAGGCCCGACACGTGAGTCGTATGAAATTGCACTCACTAAATTTGCCGAATATTGCCAAACGGTCAATCCCGATGTCGAAATTATTTTCTGCAAACCGTTCTGGGACGGCAAAGCATTATGCATGGGCGCACAGAATGCCGCTATTAACCTCGGCTTTACCTATGCGGATCTCGCACAGTTCAACACGAATGAAAACAAAGCGGTTGGCTTGTTTGAGCACGGCGGCGTTGCCAATCATCCGGGCGACAAGGGCATGGCCAACATTGCCGATGAAATTTTCAAACAGCTCGACATTATCCTCTATAAAAAATGCAAGGATCCTGCACAGGTAGAGGTCAAGCTCGACGGCAAGTACATCACATTTGACGTGCTGCCGCGTTTGGTGAACGACCGTACCATGATTCCGGTTCGTGCGGTTGCCGAAGCGTTCGGCGCCGATGTGGATTGGGATGAAGAAACGGAAACCGTGATTATTGAAAACGGTTCTGTCAAGATTTTCATGAAGCTCGGCGAAAACTTCTTTACCAAAAACGGCGAAAAAATCGAGCTCGATGCTCCTGCATTCGAAACCGACGGCCGCACGCTTGTACCGGCAAGAGCCATTGCCGAGTCGCTTGACTGCAAGGTCGATTGGGACGATAAAACCCAAACCGCTTTGGTATTCTCTCCGGCGGAAGAAACTGCAAAGCTTCCGACTGCCGTTGAGGCCGACCCGTGCGAAAATCTCAAGAAGTACGGCTTCTACGCCGGCGGAAACTCCAAGGTCTCAGTCGTTGATGATAACGACGAGCATGGCAAGGTATATAAGGTCGAAGCCACTACTGCCGGAAAATCGTGGACGTATATCTGGGTGAAAATGGATTTGGAACCCGGTAAGACCTATATTGTCGAAGCGGATTTGAAAGCAGCCGATACCAACGGTGCCGGTGAAACGGTGGATAAAGGCAATATCGGCTTTTGCCTGCATTTCGACGGCAAAGATCACGGTATCGGCATGACCCAGGCCACGACCGATGAATGGACGCATGCTGCAGTGGAATATTCGGTTCCGGAGGGCTTTACAAAGAATCTGGACAACGATTCCTTCGGCATCTTTACTGACCCGTTAAACAATATTGCTGGAAGCTTCTATGTCGACAATATCACCGTAAAAGTAAAAGAATAACAGAACGCACACGCGATTTGGAAAAATGCACAAATCGCGTGTGCTCTTTTTGTTGAAAAGGGAAAAAAACGAGTACTTTTTATAAAATGCCGGTTTTTAGTTGACTTATTACAAAAAAATTGGTATAATATTCAATAAGAAAGGGATGTTTCCCGAATAAATAAAGGAGAATGATTATGAAAAAAATCACTCGTATCGTCCTTGCGGCACTTCTTGTTGCCTGCACGGTATTCACCTTTGCAGCTTTTGCCGAAGATGAAGGTCGCGTCATTACGGTAACGCTCGACGGCAATCCCATTGCTTTTGACGTTCCGCCGCAGCTTATCGAAGGCAGAACCATGGTTCCGCTTCGCATGATTTTCGAAGCCCTCGGTGCAGAAGTTTCTTGGGATGATGCAACCCAGACCGCCAGCGGCGTAAAGGGCGACACCACTGTCAAGATCACCATCAACGAAAAGGTTCTCTATAAGAACGGCCAGGCAATCACGCTCGATGTTCCGGCGCAGCTGGTCAATGACCGCACGCTCGTTCCGGCTCGTGCCATTTCCGAAAGCTTTGAAGTTAAGGTTGACTGGGATGACGCTACCTCTACGGTTATCCTCGAAAGCCCGAAGGCTGTTGAAAAGAAGCACGTTGAACTGAAAAAAGACGCTTTTGTTGCCGGTAACGGTTACCACATTATCAGCAATGACGGCGATAAGATTTCGGAAAATTCTCCGGTTACCGTGGCAGATGTTGAAGGCGGCGTACAGGTTTCGCACGGCGGCTACTATCAGGACGGCAAGAACTGGGGCGGCGTTGCACTCAAAGACGCTTATAAGCTTGATGGTCTTTCGGTTACCGTTAAATACGATCAGGTTCCGGAGGTTACCTCTGCGACGGACTGCTGGATCTGCATTGATTTCTTAAATAAGCCGCAGCTGTTCCAGGTCGGTGATGTTGCCGGCAACCCGGGCTTTATGAATCTTTTCCGCTTTGGCAAACCGGCTCTTGAACTCTATAACGGTATAACGACATTCCAAGGCATCTCCGGTCTTGAATATGACAGCTCTATTTTTGCCATCAAGAGCGGCGACGTCGTAACTGTTTCCGCAAAGCTTGACGGCGATTACTACGCTTTCACAATTACAAAAGGCGACAAGTCGTATACCTATACGTATGAAAGCTCCGATTTTACCAAGGTGTTTACCGACGGTAAGGCACATGTAGCACTTTCCGCTTCCTGCAAGGGTTCGCAGAAAGACGCATTCAAATATACCATTACCGATATTTCGTATGTCGACTAATTAAGTATAAGAAAAAATCCGTGTTTCGGTTTTCCGAAGCACGGATTTTTTGTTGTTCAAAGAAGCGGATTCTTGAATAAACGCTTCCGCTTATCCATATACGCTTTGTCCGGTACAGTAAAATTGTGTCCGTCAGCGGATAGTCCAAGTCCGGCATACTTGCTCTCGCCTAAACGATGATAGGCAAGAAGCTCGACGGGAACCTCCGGATATCCGGCAAGGAACTCTGCGATTTTCCGCATTTCCTCCATGTCTCCGTTTCGCTCCGGAATGACCGGTACGCGTACCAAAACTTTGACTCCTAACGCATAAAGCCGCTTGAAATTGGAAAGGAGCTGTGCATTGTCCGCACCCGTCCAAGCCAAATGCTTTTCCGGTGAAACAGCTTTAATATCATACAAAAACAGATCGGTAAACGGCAATACCCTCTCAAACAGCACAAACGGTACGTTCCCGGCGGTATCAACGCAGGTGTGAAGTCCCCTCTCTTTACAGGCTTTGAGCAGTGTTTCCAAAAAATCGATTTGCAGCATACATTCACCGCCGGAAAAGGTAACACCGCCATCCAAACCGTAAAAATCGCGATCGCGAAGTACTTCTGATAGTATGTCACGAACCGATCGCCGTTTGCCGCAGACAGACACTGCGCCGGTTGGGCAGACATCGCCGCACCTGCCGCACAGCAGGCATTTTTCCGGTGATGGACACACGCTTTTGCACGTGCCGCAGCCGATGCATTTATCTGCATAAAACAGCTTGCATGGCGCGTGGTTTTGACTTTCGGGATTGTGACACCAATCACACCGCAGGTTGCAGCCTTTGAAAAAGACGGTTGTGCGAAGTCCCGGTCCATCTACAAAAGAGGAATGTGCGATGTCAAACACCATGCCGGTTGTATCAAATGCGCCCATCTTTCTACCTCTCAAGCGTGCGGTGCAGGATTTCATCCTGAATTCCGGCTTCAAGCTTTACAAATGTACCGGAATAGCCACTGACGCGCACACGAAGCGATTGATAGTTTTCGGGATGCTCCAAAGCATCTTTCAACTCGCCGGCACTCAAATAGTTTAATTGAACGTGCATACCGCCTTGTTTGAAGTAGGTTTCAATCGTTTTGCACAGCTTAGCAAAATAAGCATCGTTTTTTACCAAGGCTTCATCGACCATAAGATTGCACACGAACGGACCGCACAAAATTCCTTTCGGGTCCATTTTTGCAACCGAGGCGAGAAGCGCGGCAATGCCTTCGCGGTCTTTGCCGCGTCCCTGACCGGAGCCGACAACAAAGGTTTCGCCGTCATACCGGCCGTCCGGCGTGGCGCGCGTGGTTTTTCCGAAAAAGGCAAAATGCGGATGATAGCCGGCAAGCGTGCCAAATAGGATATGCGCACCGTTATCGAGTCGTTTGTGCGTGGTGAGCTCCCATAAGGTCGTGGTAAACCGTGCAGCCATTTCATCGGATAAAGGATAGCTGTTGCCGAAAAACTTGCCGGTTTTCATGATTTTGGTGTGTAAGACCGGGTTGTTCTGCCAGTTCTGCTTCAAGGTGTCGATCAAGCATTCCATGGAAATTTGTTTTTCATCGTAAACAAATTGCTTGATTATGGATAACGAGTCAATAACGGTTGTTAGTCCCATTAAATTTGCGCCGCCGATTTTGATCTTTGTGCCGCATTGTGTTGGACTCACACCGCTTTCAATGCAACCATTGAACAAAAAAGCGCTTAATACGTTGATATCCTTGGCACGCATCTCGTTAAAAGCATTGTCATAACGTATAATTTCATCCAATTCGCTTTTCAAAACCGCACGGTAGAGCGAAAAGAATTCTTCAAAGGATTCACAGCCGACAGCTTCCGCTTCGTGTTCGTACAGCGTTTTTTCAATTGATCGGGCAATGTTTGCGGTCGTTCCGCCGTACCACACACTGCCTTGGAAGGCCGGTTCGTTGCAGCCGACCATGGTGTAGCGCACGGCTTGGCTGCGGTTAATACCAAGGTTTTCTTCAAAGGACGGTATGTGCGGCTCATCGCTCACAAAGGCAATGCGCTTATATTTATCATCACGTTCGCATTTCAATAAATGCTCAAGCACCTCAAACGGTGTCTTTTTTGTCCAGCGCAGGGAAATCTGCGGACGAAGCGTATCGAGATCCATGAGTGCTTCCACAATGAGGTCAGACAGCTCGTTATAACCGTCCTCGCCGTCCTCTGTATAGCCGCCGATAGCAAAGTGACATTCCGCACCGCGGTCGTTGTTTACACAGTTATACGGCGTGAAAGCACAAATGTAAGTAAAAACTTCCTGTATCAGATCTTTTGCCTGTTCGCGTGTCAATGTTCCATTTTCGATATCCTGCTTGTAAAGCGGATAAAGAAAGCGGTCGATCGTGCCGATGCTGTCAGGCAGATAAGAGAAACAGAAGATAATATCAATCAAACCTTCATAGAAGTTTCGCGCCGGTTTTGCCGGAACATTTTCCAAAGCGTCGGCAAGGGCATTTAGTTCGTCTTTACGGGTTTTATCAGCCGTTTCTTTTGCAGCGGCACGATAGGCTTCGGCGTGCCTTGCGGCGCGTTCGGTCACGCCCTTACAGATAATTTCAACACCGCTCAGAAAGTCGAGCTTATCTTTTTCGTATTTGTGCGTTTCCTTGGAAAAGGCAATATCCCAAAGCAGCTTTTCGACACCGAAACGGATAATTTTTTCATAATCGGGTGTGGAGTGCTGCCACTCGAAAACAACCAAGTTATCACGGTGTTTGCAATAAAACTCTTGAAGAGCAGCACCGCAGGCGGAATGCCCGACACGGCTAAACAGATCACCCGGAACGCCGGCATTGTAGTAATGCAAAACGCCCGGAAAGCGGTTGGAATCGGTGAGATACGGTTTCTGTGCAAGAATATATTCGGTGATGCGCTTGGCGTTGAACACGGCTGTCGGGAGAGCAAGATCCATCGGATCGTATTCTGCGGCGGTTTGTTCGCCGAAAATGTCGGTGTGCTTAATAAGAGCTGTCAGTTTTTGGATTCGTTCTGTCATAAGATCAATCTCCTTTCGCCGACTTTTCCTATCGGCAAGAAAAGAATACCAAATACGAAGCGAAAAGTAAATGCCGAAATGCGTATATTTATACTTTTTGACACAAATAAGCGGAAAGATACTTGACTTTTCGGATTCTTGTCTGTATACTGATAACGGTGATAGAATATGGAATGGAGCAAAATTTGCGTGACCGATATTACACGCGTTATCTATGTTTCAGCCGAAGAGTATAAAGAAAAAAGCACACGGTTTCAAGCACCGCTGCGATCAAATGAATTGATTTACGTTTTATCCGGAGAAAACCTTGTCAATTTCAACGGAACGCATATGCATTGCAGAGGAGGAGATGTTCGCTTCTTGCCGAAAGGAAAGACGGATATCTATACGGTTGAGCGAATTGTTCACGGTGATTGTATCGATGTTTTTTTTGACACAGCCGAACCGGTAGCGGAAAAAGCATTTTTGCTTCATACAACCAATCTGAGTCTTGAAACGGTCTTTCGACGCATTTTCTTAACATGGCAAAAAAAGGATACCGGCTTCTTGCCGCGCTGTATGAGCGATCTGTATACGATTTTTGCTGAACTGGAAAAAGTAAATTACTTGCCGGAGGAAAACTACGAAAAGATACGCCCGGCGATCGATTTCATTAACCGGAGCTTTACAAAACCAAAGAATGAGCTGAATATGGTGATGTTAGCCGACCTGTGCGGCATCAGCTCATCGTATCTCAAGCAGCTGTTTATCCGCAAGTTTTCATTGTCGCCCAAGCAGTATATTCTGAAACGAAAGACGGATTATGCGTGTGAGCTTCTTCTGTCGGGCTATTACAGCGTCGCTTCCGTGGCCGCCGCGCTTGGATACGAGAACGTATACTATTTCAGCCGCGCGTTCAAAAAAATGACCGGTGCTTCGCCGACAGAATATCAAAAGAAATATATTTCAAGCAAATAGGGGAGAATCCTACGGGATTTTTTGAAAAATTGCCGCTAATTTCAAAAAGTTTCCTTGTAATGTTCACTTTCGCCTTGTATACTTATCACAGTGAGTTCGTAACCATCCTCACTTAAAACAAAACTAAGGAGACAATCGAATATGGTACAGAAAAAAACAAAAACTTTGGTAACCGGTGCAATCATTGCGGCACTGTATGTCGTGCTTACGTTTCTTGCAAACGCTTTCGGCCTTGCAAGCGGCGTGATTCAGGTGCGTATTTCGGAGGCACTCAATGTACTTGTATGCTTTACCGGTGCGGCGGTTCCGGGCGTAACGGTCGGCTGCCTGCTTGCCAACCTCTTGACCGGCGGCATCGTTATGGATGTCATTTTTGGAACGCTTGCCTCGTTCATCGGCGCGTTCGGCGGCTATCTGCTTCGCAAAAATCGCTTGTTGGCACTGTTGTGTCCGATACTTTCCAACACGCTCATCGTGCCGTTTGTGTTGAAATTCGCGTATGGAGCACCTGATGCCATTTGGTTCTTATTCGGATCAGTTGCTGTCGGTGAAGTGATTTCCTGCGGCATACTCGGTTTTTTGCTCGGCCATGTACTCGATCGATACGGTAAAAATCGCTTATTTCATAAATAGAATAAGGAAGTGATACTTTGAAAGAAGTCAAAACACCGAAAAAGCCGATCATCTCGTATTACCTCATCATTTTGGCGGTTATGTTGCTCTTCAATTTTCTGATCATGCCGTCTTTTGCTTCGCGCCAGATAAAGAGCGCGGATTACGGCAATTTTATGAAAATGACCGAAGAGGGAAAAATCGACAAGGTTCAGGTTGAGGACGAACAGATTTTGTTCACCCTTAAGGACAGCAAAACCGTCTATAAAACGGGTCGGATGGATGACCCGAACCTGACCGAACGCCTCTACAACGCCGGTATTACCAGCTTTAACAAAGAGATCGTCGAACAGATGTCTCCGCTTCTTTCGCTCATTCTTTCATGGGTGCTCCCGATAGCTATTTTTGCGCTGTTGGGACACTATATGTCCAAAAAGCTCATGGACAAGGCCGGCGGCGGAAATGCCATGATGTTCGGCATGGGAAAAAGCAATGCCAAAATCTATGTCCAATCGACTGAAGGCATCAAATTTTCCGATGTTGCCGGTGAGGACGAAGCAAAAGAGAATTTAACCGAAATTGTCAATTATCTCCACAATCCCGATAAGTATAAGGAAATCGGCGCTTCCATGCCGAAAGGCATCCTGCTTGTCGGCCCGCCCGGTACCGGTAAAACCATGCTTGCCAAAGCGGTTGCCGGCGAATCCAATGTGCCGTTCTTTTCGATGAGCGGTTCGGAATTCGTGGAAATGTTTGTCGGCATGGGCGCATCCAAGGTGCGTGACCTGTTCAAACAGGCTAAAGAAAAAGCACCGTGTATCGTGTTTATCGATGAAATTGATGCTATCGGCAAAAAGCGCGACGGTCAGTTTTCCGGCAACGACGAACGCGAGCAGACATTAAACCAGCTGCTTACCGAAATGGATGGCTTTGAGGGCAACAACGGCGTTATCATTCTCGCCGCAACCAACCGACCCGAATCGCTTGACCCGGCGTTGACGCGTCCCGGCCGTTTTGACAGACGCGTTCCGGTTGAACTGCCCGACCTTAAGGGCCGCGAGGCGATTTTGAAGGTTCATGCCGCCAAAATCAAAACCATGCCCGGTATCGATTATCTGAAAATCGCGCGTATGGCGTCCGGTGCCTCCGGCGCAGAGCTTGCCAACATCGTTAACGAAGCCGCGCTTCGTGCGGTGCGTGCCGGCAGAAAAGCTGCCGATCAGGCGGATATGGAAGAAAGCATTGAAGTGGTCATTGCCGGTTATCAGAAGAAAAACGCTATTTTGACCGATAAAGAAAAAATGATCGTTGCGTATCATGAAATCGGTCATGCGCTCGTTGCGGCAAAACAGAGCCATTCCGCGCCGGTACAGAAGATTACCATTGTTCCGCGTACCTCCGGCGCACTCGGCTACACCATGCAGGTGGACGAGGGCAACCACTATTTGATGAGCAAAGAAGAGATCGAAAACAAGATTGCCACCTTTACAGGCGGCAGAGCGGCTGAAGAGCTGATTTTCGGCTCGGTCACGACCGGTGCGTCCAACGATATCGAACAGGCGACTAAGCTTGCTCGCGCCATGATCACGCGCTACGGCATGAGCGAGGATTTCGATATGGTGGCACTAGAAACGGTTTCCAACCAATATCTCGGCGGCGACGCGTCGCTTGCCTGCTCGGCAGAAACGCAGACGCTCATTGACCGGAAAGTGGTGGAGCTTGTTAAAAAGCAGCACGAAAAAGCCTTCAAAATCTTGGAAGAAAACCGTGCCAAACTTAATGAACTTGCCAAGTTCTTATATGAATCGGAAACCATCACGGGCGAACAGTTTATGGAGATTTTGGAGCGTCAGGACGACACTGCTGCAAATGGTTGAGTTCTGACAACACTTGTGCTTTTGCATAAATATGTGCGAAAGCACAAAAAATATTTGTGAAAAACGGCGTTTTTTGCAAAAAGCTCTTGCATTTTCATTGAAAATGCGCTATAATACAAACATAACAAAGGTGTTATTTCCTTCGGGAAATAATGCCTTTTTTGTTTTCCATGATTACAGAAGGACATCGGAGGACGAGAAACATGAGGTATACAACATTACCTGAAAAGCAGGGTCTTTACGACCCGAAATACGAACATGATGCCTGTGGCATAGGATTTATTTGCAAAATCGACGGTGAAGCGTCGCATAAACTGATTACGGATGCCGTTACCATACTCAAAAATCTCACACACCGCGGCGGCGTCGGCAGCGAACCGGATACCGGCGACGGTGCGGGAATTTTGATTCAGATGCCGCACGAATTTATGTGCAAGGTTTGCGCAAGCGAAGGTATCAAATTGCCCGAAAAAGGGGAATACGGCGTCGGAATGCTCTTCCTTTCACCGGATCAAGAAACGCGCGAGCAAAGCCTTTTGAAATTAAAAGAAATCATTGCTGAAGAAAAGCAGAGCTTGCTTGGCATCCGCGATGTTCCGGTGTTTCCGGACTGTATCGGAAAAACGGCACGGGAGGCCATGCCGCACATCTGCCAAATCTTTATCAAAAAAGAAAAAAGCATAAAAAAAGAGCAGGATTTCGAACGGAAGCTGTATGTCATTTGCAAACGTGCCGAGCATGAAATCCGCTATGCTGTCGACAGTACGGATAAATATTTTTATTTTGCCAGTCTGTCCGCAAAAACGATTGTTTATAAGGGAATGCTCACGCCGGATCAGGTAAGTGAGTTTTATCTTGACTTGAAAGATGTGGACATGAAAACGGCCATTGCGCTTGTTCATTCGCGCTTCAGCACCAATACCTTCCCGAGCTGGGAACGCGCACATCCGAACCGTTATATCATCCATAACGGGGAAATCAATACCATCCGCGGCAATGTCAACTGGGTAAAAGCGCGTGAGCGGATGTTTTCTGCCAAAACCTTCGGTAATGATATCTCAAAAATCCTGCCGGTCATCAATGAAGACGGCTCAGATTCCGCAATGCTCGACAACTATCTGCAATTTTTAACGTTGTCCGGCTATTCGCTTCCGGGCGCTGTGATGCTGACCATTCCGGAGCCTTGGGAAAACAACCCGCATATGGAAGCGGAAAAAAGAGCTTTTTATGAATACAATTCCTGTATGACCGAACCCTGGGACGGACCGGCAGCCATTGCCTTTACCGACGGCCGCTATGTCGGTGCCACGCTTGACAGAAACGGACTTCGTCCGGCACGCTATACCGTGACTGACGACGGAACAGTCATTCTTGCTTCCGAGGTCGGTGTGCTTGACATCGATGAGAGCAAGATCCTTAAAAAGGAAAGACTGCATGCCGGAAAAATGCTGCTTATTGATACCGAAAAAGGGCGCATTATCGACGACGAAGAATTAAAGAGTATTGAAGCCGGAAAACATCCGTATAAAGCTTGGCTTGCCGAAAATTTGGATACGTTGGATACGGTTGAATCCACTTATGCCGAGGACAGCGATTGGCACTCCTTGGTCGGCGGCATCAAGGGCAGCGTGAATACGCCTGCCAAGGCCGTAAAGCTTAAACGAGTCGCCGAAATCGAAAAATCGTTTGCCGCGCGTTCCAACGATTTTGCCGATATGCTGCCGTTTATCCAGCGCGAAAAGGTGTTCGGATACACCTGGGAGGATATTAACGGCACATTAAAAGCCATGGCTGAAAAAGGCGATGACCCGATCAGCGCAATGGGTATCGATTCGCCGATCGCCGTGCTTTCCGAAAAGCCGCAGCTGTTGTATAACTATTTCAAGCAGCTGTTTGCGCAGGTGACCAATCCGCCGATCGATGCTATCCGCGAACAGGTCGTCACATCATCGCTCGTCTATTTGGGCGGCGAGAGCAACATTTTGGAACCGACCGGCGAAAACTGCCGCCGCATTCGGCTGTCCACGCCGATTTTAACACTTGAACAACTGCAGGCAGTTAAAACACTGGATACGTCGTATTACAAGGCAATCACGCTGCCGATTTTGTTTGATACCACAAAAAAAGGTGATTTAACCGCTTCGTGTGACCGCATTTTTGAAGCTGCCGATCTTGCAGTGGATGAAGGATACAATGTGCTTGTGCTTTCAGATCGCGCTTTCGGAAAAAACTTTGCACCGATTCCGGCACTTTTAATCAGCTCCGGTCTGCATCACCATTTGATTAACCGCGGCACGCGCATGAAAGTGAGTATTGTGCTTGAATCCGGTGAGCCGCGCGAAGTGCATCATATGGCACTTTTGGTCGGCTACGGCGTGAACGCTGTCTGCCCATACATGGCTTATGAGATACTCGACAAATTGTGCGAGGAGGGCTTGACGGAAACTGACAGCAAAACTGCCAAAGAAAATTACATGAAAGCCTTAACGAAAGGCATTGTTAAAATCGCTTCCAAAATGGGCATATCCACCATTCAGTCCTATCAGGGCGCGCAGATATTCGAAGCGCTCGGCATTTCTTCGGAGATTGTGGATAAATATTTTTCCGGAACGACCACACGTATCGGCGGCCTTGACAGCAAGCTTCTTGAAAAAGAGAGCATCAAGCGTCACGAAAAAGCCTTTGAGCCGATTTCCGCCGATGCGGCACTGGAATCGGGCGGCAATCATAAGTGGCGTTCCGGCGGCGAATATCATATGTTTAATCCGGAAACCATCTATAAACTGCAAATGGCTTGCCGAACCGGCGATTATAAGCTGTATAAGGAATATGCCGCCGAGATGAATGCTTATCAAGAGCATGAATGCACCATTCGCGGCTTGCTCGATATCAAAACCATCGATAAACCGATCGCCATCGATCAGGTCGAATCGGTTGAAAGCATCGTCAAGCGGTTTAAGACCGGCGCGATGAGCTATGGCTCCATCAGCAAGGAAGCCCATGAATGTCTTGCCATTGCCATGAACCGCTTGGGCGGTAAGTCCAACAGCGGCGAGGGCGGCGAAGATCCGGATCGGTATGAACCGCTTTCGAACGGCGACAGCTGTTCCTCCGCCATCAAGCAGGTGGCTTCCGGACGCTTTGGCGTGCATATCCATTATTTGAACAATGCCAAAGAAATTCAGATCAAAATGGCGCAAGGCGCAAAACCCGGTGAGGGCGGCCATCTGCCCGGCGGAAAGGTGTATCCGTGGATCGCCAAGGCGCGCCATTCGACGACCGGTGTCAGCCTGATTTCACCGCCGCCGCACCACGATATTTATTCGATCGAGGATTTGGCGCAGCTCATCCATGATCTGAAAAATGCTAACCGCGATGCCCGTATCAGCGTGAAGCTGGTATCGGAGGCCGGTGTTGGCACGATTGCCGTAGGCGTTGCCAAAGGACGCGCGGATGTTATCCTCATTTCCGGCTATGACGGCGGCACGGGTGCTGCGCCGCGTACCAGTGTACGCAATGCCGGGCTCCCGTGGGAGTTGGGCGTTGCCGAAACGCACCAGGCACTGCTCATGAACAATATGCGTAACCGTGTGGTCATCGAGACTGACGGAAAGCTTCTTACCGGGCGTGATGTGGCTGTGGCGGCCTTGCTTGGTGCGGAGGAATACGGCTTTGCAACAGGACCGCTTGTTGCCATCGGCTGTGTCATGATGCGTGTATGCAACCTCGATACCTGTCCGGTAGGTGTTGCAACGCAAAATCCGCTTCTTCGCAGCCGTTTCTGCGGAAAGCCGGAATATGTTGAAAATTTTATGCGTTTTATTGCCATGGATTTGCGCGAGTGGATGGCTAAAATCGGTGTTAGATCGGTTAACGAGATGATTGGTCACGTCGAACGCCTTTCGCAAAAGCCGCTGTCGCAGCTTGACCGCGATTCAAAGGCGCGTTCGGTGGATTTGAACGCCCTGTTGTATCAGCCGAAAATCTGCTCTAATGACAGCGAACGGTATTTCAATACACCGCAGAATCACGAGCTTTCCAAAACGCTTGACATGAATACGCTTATGCAGCTGTGTAAGCCTGCCGTTTATGACGGAAAAAAGGTGCGTGCAAAGCTTGAGATCAGCAACCGCAACCGTGTTACGGGAACCATCCTTTCTTCGGAAATCGCCCGTGTCCACGGTGAAAAAGGTCTGCCGGAGGACAGCATAGCACTTGATTTTGTCGGTTCTGCCGGACAGAGCTTCGGCGCTTTCTTGGCCTATGGTGTAACGCTGCGCCTGACAGGTGAATGCAACGACTATATCGGCAAAGGTCTTTCGGGCGGCAAAATCGTTGTGGTTCCGTCCGAAAAAGCCGGCTTTTTGCCGGAGGAAAACGTTATCGTCGGCAATGTCGCCTTCTACGGGGCTGTGTACGGCGAAGCGTATATCCGCGGTGTTGCCGGAGAGCGGTTTTGCGTGCGGAATTCCGGCATAACGGCGGTTGTTGAAGGTATCGGCGATCACGGCTGCGAGTATATGACCGGCGGCACGGTGGTCGTTTTGGGCAAGACCGGCAGAAACTTTGCCGCCGGTATGTCCGGCGGTGAGGCGTATGTTTACGATAAAGACGGCACTTTCGAAGAAAACTGCAACAAGAGCCTTGTCTCATTGGAGGCTGTTCAAAATCCGGAGGATGTCGAAATGGTGCGTACACTCATTCAAAAGCACGCCGAACTGACCGGCAGCACGGTTGCAGCAAACGTTCTCGAACACTTTGATATGGCACTTGCGCATTTTGTCAAGGTTATCCCGAACGATTACAAGCGTGTAAAAGAAATTATCAAAGCCGAAGAAGCAAAAGGCGTCGCCAAAGAAGCAGCCGTTCTTGCGGCATTTGAGACAGTCGCACACAAAAAAGTGGCAATGTGAGGAAGGAGTGAGCGATTATGGGAAAATCTACCGGATTTCTTGAATACGAAAGACAGCTTCCAAAGGATCGCCCGGTATCCGAGCGCATCTGTGACTGGGACGAATTCCACACGCATTTCGACGAGAAGTCGCTTCGTCTGCAAGGCGCGCGCTGCATGGATTGCGGCGTGCCGTTCTGCCATACCGGAAAAATGGTTTGCGGTATGGCAATGGGCTGCCCGTTACACAATCTGATCCCCGAATGGAACGACCTTGTCTACCGCGGTGAATATGAGCTTGCCTACAAACGCTTGTCGCTTACCAACAATTTTCCGGAGTTTACTGGTCGCGTGTGTCCGGCACCGTGCGAGGGTTCCTGCACGGTCGGAATGCATGGAAATCCCGTAACGGTGCGCAACAATGAGTGTCACATTATCGATAAAATGTTTGAGCTCGATAAAATTGTTCCGCGAATTCCCAAAGTTTTTACCGGTAAACGCGTAGCGGTGGTCGGTTCGGGTCCGTCGGGTCTTGCGTGCGCCGATACGCTCAACCAAATGGGGCATATCGTTACGGTTTTTGAGCGTGCCGACCGTGCGGGCGGTCTGTTAATGTATGGCATTCCGAATATGAAGCTTGACAAAAAGGTCGTAAAGCGGCGTGTCGAGTTAATGCAAAAAGAAGGCGTTAAGTTTAAGCTGAATACCGAAATCGGAAAAAACTATCCGGTTGTTAAGCTGCTAAACGATTTTGATGCCGTGGTGCTTTGCTGCGGTGCAACCAAACCGCGTGCCTTAACGTGTGAGGGCGCGGACGCCAAAGGCGTCTATTATGCCGTGGATTTCTTAAAGGCCAATACCAAGAGCCTTTTGGATTCCGGGTTGACCGATGGAACTGAGATCAGTGCTGCCGATAAAAACGTTGTGATCATCGGCGGCGGCGATACCGGCACCGACTGTGTGGCAACCTCGATTCGGCACGGCTGCAAAAGCGTTGTGCAATTGGAGATCATGCCGGAGCTTCCCGAAACTCGTGGGGAAAACAATCCGTGGCCGCAGTATCCGCGTGTCAAAAAGACCGATTACGGTCAAGAAGAGGCAATTGAGGTATTCGGTGCCGATCCGCGCGAATATCTGACAACGGTTACAAAAATCGTCAAAGACGATGCCGGTGCCGTCAAAGAGGTGCACACCGTCAATGTCACATGGAAAAAGGACAAAAACGGCCGTATGAACGCACAGCCCGTTCCGGGCAGCGAAAAAGTGCGTCCGTGCGAGCTGCTGCTCGTGGCGATGGGCTTTGTCGGCCCGGAACAGAGCCTTGTGACGGAATTGTCGCTCGATACCGATGCGCGAAGCAATATCAAAGCCGATGAAACAACCCATCGCACCAATTTGGCAGGCATTTTTGCCGCAGGCGACTGCCGCCGCGGACAAAGCTTGGTCGTATGGGCGATACGCGAGGGCAGAGAAGCCGCACAGGCGGTCAACGACTATCTGCAAAATAAATAAGCTTTCCACCTTTGCAAGTGAGAATAAAAAAGCAAACAGCGCGTACTTTGAAAAAATCAAGGTATGCGCTGTTTGTTTGAGAACGTTTTCGGACGGCTTATTCAGTGACAGTCTCTTCAACGCCGAAGAAAGCGTCGGCATCAACTTTTGTCTTGTTATCAAAGCATTTTTTGTAGCAGGAGGAACAAAGGTTGATCTCGCCATCCATATAGGAATATTTGTCCGAGCAGCTCTTTTCACACATATTGCACGTTTTGGAACCGCACGAGGTGAGAACTGCCGCAACGCTGAGAGCGGCAAGCAGGCAGAATAAGGCTTTTTTCATAATGCTGTACTCCTTCGGATATCCGTATAATTTATTTTACTATACCACAATTCCGGCGAAATGTCAAGCACTACCTGCCAAAGAACGTTTGCTCTTTGTGAGTGCTGACCGAAAGCACTAACCCAATGGCGATATACGTGCTTAAAGCGGATGAGCCGCCATAGCTTAAGAAAGGAAGCGTAATGCCGATGACCGGCAAAATACCGAGACACATTCCGATGTTTTCGATGATTTGGATCACAAACATGGCTGCAACACCGGTGCAGACTAAGCAGCCGAACGTGTTTTCCGAACGTATGGCAACCAAAATAATACGCACGACCAAAAAGATGTACAGACCGATGATGACAAGTGCGCCGATGAAGCCGAATTCTTCACAGATGGTGGCAAAGATCATATCGGTGTGTTTGGCAGAAAAATTGCCTTGTGTGATTTTTCCGTGCATATAACCGCTTCCGTCAATGCCGCCGAGGCTGATGGCAGTCATGCTTCGCACGGCTTGATGGCGGACCCCGATGGCGTTCGGGTCGATGGAAATGTCGTAAGGCGCTAAAATTCGCTGTTTTTGAAAGTAATTTAGCTTTGTCCAGATGAACGGCGAAGCGGCAACAATTCCGGCAATGCCGGCAATGAAATACCAAATGTTTAAGTTCCCGGCAAAGCACATGACCGCAAAGATAAACAAAAAGATGGTGAGCGTTCCGAGGTCCTTCTGCAAAAACGTTAATCCGATGATAATGGCAGCGTGCAAAAATAAGGTCATTGCGGTGAAAAACTTGTTGATACGGTCGCGCACAAAATATAAGTGTGCGGCAAACGAGTAGATGAACAAAATTTTGGCAAATTCCGACGGCTGGATCTTGATAAAGCCCAAATTGATCCAGTTCGCGTTGGTTTTGTCAGTAACACCTTCGCCGAAAACGTATGTAAATAAAAGCAAGGCAACGTTCAAAAGTATAACTAATCGGTATTTTTTAGCAAACTGGCGGTAGTCGATGAAGGAAAGGGCGGTCATCAACACGATACCCAAAACGGCGGCGACCGACTGAATGATCACATAACGGTTTCGGCCATAGGAGAGTGTCGCGCTGTATACGGCAAGAATACCGAAACCGGCAAGCAGTGCAACAACGGCCAAAAGCTTGCGGTCGATGGATTCAATGTGTTGTTTGAGTTGAACGCGGAGAAAATTCCGCTTGATTTCAATGGGATTTTTCGGTGCTGTCGGCAACGCCGGCGCGGGCTTTAAGGTCAGTGTGCGCACCGGACGGCGCATTTTGCGTATTGAAGAGGAGCCTTCATGCTTGCCGGCTAAAAGACGATTGCGGCGCCGTTCAGCTTCAAGCGGCGAAAGAAGTCTGCCGCTTCCGACCGCGTTGACACGCGCATAGGTAATCAGATTGACTTCGTATTTTTTTTGAGACGGATCGGTGCTTTCGCCGGTTTTGACGATTTTTTTGGCGGTTCGGAATTTGGCGGCAGTGCCTTGCGGCATGGCGAAGACCTCCTTTCGTTGATGCGTTTTTATTATTATACACGAATTCTGTGTCAATGTAAATACAAAATTTGCAAAAAACTTGTTGCAAATATCCATGGCTTATGTTATAATACAAAAAAATTGAATACGCGTTTTAATCGGAGAAGGAGTTGCTGCGTATGAACAAATCCATCGATTATAATGAAAAGCTGCACTTCCATTTCCACCCTAAGCAAGGGTGGATTAACGATCCGAACGGCCTTGTCTTTTTCAAGAACTATTATCATGTTTTTTATCAGCATGAGCCGGATTCCGAACGACCGTGGTTTGAGCCGCGGCACTGGGGACACGCCCGCACAAAGGATTTCCTTGAATGGGAGGAATTGCCGGTAGCACTGTATCCCGATACAGCCTATGACAATGAGGGCTGTTGGTCGGGAACGGCAATTGTGAAGGACGATGTGCTATACCTCTTCTATGCGTCGTTGTACGGCGAGGAAAAAAAGCAAACCATCAGCATTGCGTATTCCTCGGACGGCATTCATTTTGAAAAGTACGCCGGGAATCCGGTCATCAATGATTTTCCGCCGCAGGGAAGCAAGGATTTCCGTGATCCCGCTGTGTGGCAGCAGAACGGAAAGTTTTATTGCGTCATTGCCTCCGCACACGCGCAGAGCGAAACGGGCCGATTGCTGTTATATGTTTCGGAGAATCTGTTTGATTGGAAATACCACTCGATATTTTATGAATGGGAAAGCTGCGTGTGTACCGAATGCCCGTCAGTGATCCCAATAGGGAATCAGCTGATGGTTTCCGTATCTGTGTGTCCAAAAGAAGGAAAACCGTATTTTCGCCTGTTATATGGAAGCTTTGAAAATGAATGCTTTTTGGCCGAACACACCGCTTGCCTTGACAATGGTCCGGATCAGTATGCCGGTCAGATGTTCCGGGATCCGAAAGGCAGAGTCATTCTGATCTCATGGTTTCCCGGCTGGGAATATTGGAATTATGCACCGAAGGATATCGGCTGTATGTCAGCTGCACGGGAAGTGAAGTTCGAAAACGGTGTCTTTACGCTCTATCCGGTAAAAGAATATCAGCATTTGTTAAAAGAGGAAGATCCGTGTGTCAAGCGTACCGAAAGCGGCTTTGTTATCGAACGCACCGGCCGCGAAGCACTTGTGTATGAGGGCGTTATCGACGACTTGAAAATTCTGAGAGATGCTTATATGGCGGAAATATTCGTGAACGGCGGCAGAGACGTGTATACGGTTTTGCTGTAAAAGTCTATGAAAAAGTGAGAGGATCTGCATGGAGAATTACCCGGATATTGAAGAACCCAAAAAGAAAGGCTTTACGGTCGGTAAACTTTTCAAAGTGCTTGCCCTTGCGGTGATTGCGTTGATTTACGGTATTTTGATTGCCCGGTGCTCCATGTACCGTGACGATAAAGTCGTTTCGGAGATTTTGGTGAATGATACGACGCGCAGGGCGTATCAAGAAAACCAAAATGCTTTTACGGTCGAGCAATACGGTATGGAGAAAGCATGGGTCGCCGTGAAGGAAGGCAGGCTTGTCGAATTCAATTATCTGTATTATCTCAAAGCCGCAAAACAATTGCAGGTTTCCGTAAAGTTCAACAGAGATATCCTGCGTGATGCCAATTTGCCGACAAAGTCTTTGAAATTTTATTTAACCGACGAAAACGAAACGGTTTACAATGAGTACTTTTTCAAGGATAAACGGAAATTCAACTATCGGTATGTCCGCCTTTGCTTTGAAAATATTGACTTGCTTGCAGACAGTGCCGAAACCGAAAACGAAACGGAATTTCCGCGCAAAAGCTACACGCTGCATTTTGAGCAGCCGATGCCGGACGGAACCTATTCCGAAATTTGCGCGTATACGCTGTATAGCGGTTCGGATATTTCCAAAACTATCCCGTTTTCCCTGAAATAGCCGCTTTTTCTATATGCGTTTTCTGACATTGTGTTTGCAAAAATCGAATAACCTCCGACAGCTTGCAGAAATCTTAATGCGAGCTGTCGTTCTTTTTTGCCTGAATGAAAGGAGGCGCTAATGCGGTATATCTTTCTGTCGTTGCTTTACACAAAAATAACACGCGCTTCTTGTGAATGTTGCACACGGATGGTCACGATTTGCAAGAATTATATCACGATTCGCTATTGACGAACCGTAAAATCTGTTTTATAATATTTATGAAAAGGATAGGTGTATGCGCCTGTCCGCACAACACACCCATCATAAGAAAGAGAAAAGGAGCTAAAGCATGAAAAAAAGGATTTTTGTCGGCTTGCTTGCCGCACTTGCTTTCACCTTCCACGGCTTTGCGATCGGTTTCAACAAAACGACCGCTTATACCGACGGAACCTTCTCGGATGTTCCGGATTCCGAATGGTATGCTTCAGAAGTAAAATCTGCGTATGAACTCGGTTTCATGAACGGCATCGGCGACAGCTTGTTCTCGCCGAACGGCAATGTGACGGTTGCTGAGGCTGTTACCATGGCAACCCGCGTCCACGCAAGCTACAACGGCGCGGAGATTTCCAAGGACGTTCCGGGCGAATGGTATGCCCCGTATGTTAAGTATGCCGTTGACAATCAAATGATTTCGGAAACACGGTTTGACGAATACGACCGCCCGATTACGCGCGCCGAAATGGCGGAGGTGTTCTACACCTCCGTTCCGCAGGATTATCTGAAACCCGTCAATGCGGTCGATTATCTGCCGGATATCAACGAAAAGGCGGATTACCGCGAAAAGGTTTTAACCTTGTACAAAGCCGGTGTTGTGATGGGCAACGATGCTTATGGTTCATTCTATCCGAATAACCCGATCATCCGCTGCGAAGCGGCTGCTATCATCAACCGAATCGCTTTGCCGGAAAACCGTTTGCAGAAGACGCTTCAAAAACGGGCGGATCCAACGCCTGCCGTGTATTTTATCGATGATTCCGGCACGCTTTCCGCAACGACTTACGGCGCATATGGCTGGGAATTCGATTCGCGCGGCGTGCCTGCCGGTCAGGCTGCCTCTCGGATCCAGGTGATTGATACCAGCAAAACCGAACGTACAGCCATGCTCCGTCAGTTTGCTTTGCAGACAAGCGGCAAAATCGTTATGGAAACCAATTTGCTTCTGCAGTCGGCGAAAAACGGCTTCCACATCAACCTCGGAAAGGGCGAAGAAACTCTTGCCATGAGCTTTGTAACCCAAGACGGCAAATTCTTTGCCAAGGAAGCCGGAAAGCTCACCGATACCGGGCTTGCCGTTTCTGAACGTATGACTGTGAAAACCGTTACTGACTTAACGGCAAAAACCAATACGCTCATTGCCGACGGAAAGCTCATCGGAACCTATGCGTTTGCCGATATGGCTGCTTCGTCGGTAGATACGCTTGCTTTTTCAAGCGATAAGGAAAACCAAGTGGTTGCCGATGTTTCCAAAACCAAGCTTTACAGCGGTTATGCATTCAACGATATTTTCATGTCCTCCGGTGAACGCGATGGCCTGCCGTATAACTATACGCTTACTGACAGCACGGCAAAGATTATTTCGCTTGCGTCTAACGCGTATGACGCTTACAGTGCCGAAATCACCACAGCAGCAGGAAAGACCGGTGTTCTTACGACAAGCTTTGATCCGATTTCGCGCAAAGTCGTTTTCGAGGTCAAATTCTATATGACCGACTATAACGACGGCACGTCGTTTGCCATCACTTCGGGCGGCACAGAGCTTGCAAAAATCGTTACCAAGGGCAAGGAATTCTATACTGGCGACGGTACGCTGCTACGCACCTATAACAGCGGCGTTTGGCAGACGCTTCGTATTGAAGCCAACACCGACACCGGCGTTCTTTCCTACAGCGTCAACCGTAAAAAGCTTGCTGCCGGTACGTTTTCTGCCGCTTCGATCGACGGCGTGAAGATAACACTGCCCGCCGAAAAGGATACACGCATCGTCCTTGACGATTTGTTTGTCTACAACTCATTTGACGAGCAGCCCGACTATGTTCCGGAGCCAAAAGCGGTCGCTTCCAAGGATACCATCGTCGGTATCGAAGTGTGTGATATCTGGCGCAACGGCTTCCAGTTCGGCTGGGACTACACGTCGGCTTACGATGAGTTATATCCGTATCTCGGCATGTTCGACGAAGGCTCGACGGAGGTTGCCGACTGGGAAACCAAGTGGCTTATTGAACACGGCATTGACTTCAAGCTCGTTTGCTGGTATAGCGGCACGCCTTCACAACCGGTCAAAACCCCGCGCAACAGCTTTGCGCTTTCCGCACAGCTTGATTCCAAATACACCGATCAAATGAAATATGCGATCATGTGGGAGAACAGCGGTAACCTGCCTTCCAATTCCGAACAGTTCCGCAAGAATATCGTAGACTATTGGAAGGAATACTATCTGTACGATAAAGACCGCTATTTCACCATCGATAATAAGCCGCTTATTACCATTTACCGCACAGAAACCCTTATGAATATCTTCAAATCCGAAGAAGCTGTTAAGGCGGAAATCGATTATTTGAGACAAACCTGTGTAGACCTCGGCTATGACGGTGCTATTATCCTTGTTTGCAACGGCACAAACGACCAAATCAAGCGCATGGGCTTTGACGGTCGCTATGCCTACAACTGGGGTCAGAATGCGTTTGATCCGGAATTCCAAAAGACCAAGCTCACCACACAGGATGAAGAAACCAAGGCAGCCGGAATCACGTCTGTTCCGACGGTCGGCGTCGGCTTCTGCAACATGTTCTTAGGCCAAGGCAACAGCCGTTCACCGCTGATTACAAAAGAAGATTATACCAATCTCTTAAAATGGGTGAAGGATGATTTCCTTGCCAAACGTACCGGTGAACCATGGCAGACCGAAATGCTAATTTTGAGCAACTGGAACGAATTCGGTGAAGGTCATTACATTCTCCCGACCAACCGAATCGGTTTTGATTATCTCGACGCCATCAGCGATGCTTATACAAAGAAGGGCGAGCATACCGATTTAAGACCGGACGATGACACCCGCACACGCTATAACGCCTTGTACAACCAGTCCTTCAAGCGTATTCGCCGCTATGAGTTAGCCGACGAAAAAGGAGTGGATTTGGATGATCTTACTGTCACGCTTTCGTATGATTTTACAAAATCCGGTACAGAGCAGATTTTCCGCAACAGCCACGGCAATGAATTCGTAGAATATACGTCTTCCGGCTTGCACGGCAAAAGCAACGGCGCAGACTTTGCCATTATTACAACGAAGGACATCAATATCAACGCCGCTGACGCGGAATACCTCCGTATTATCTATAAGGCAACTGCTGAAACTGAAAAAGTAAAAGGTCAGATTTTCTTCATAACCGAATCTGATCAGGCATGGAACGAAAAGAAGAATATCAACTTTGACATCACCGCCGACGGTGAATATCACGAATATCTTGTCAATCTGTCGTCTTGCCCGAAGTGGAGCGGCCTTATCAAGCGCCTTCGTATTGACCCGATCGAACGCGGCAGCTGCGAATATGAGATTCAGCTTGTCGAGCTTCTCTATGCGCCGACTGACTATGAAATTTACTTAAATGCGGAAGTTGCACCGACGCCGATTACCTTCCAGCCTGTTTACGAAAACGGCGCTCTGTTTGCAGCCATCGACCCGTATGCGGCAAGCTTCTATGCAAAACTCGGCATTTTCTACCGCTGGAATTTTGATAAGAAAGAACTCTCGCTTTACGGTGCCGATGATACCTATATCATCTTCACCATGGGCAGCAACAAGGCCTTGACGAATAAGGGCGAAGTAACTCTTAAGGGCACGCCTGCGCTTATGGACGGCATTCCTATGATCGAGATTGATTCCATGGCAAACGCTCTCGGTCTAAAGTTGACGGTGGAGGGCAACAAATACACGCTGCTCAATCATTATGCAAGCAGTAAAGAGAATAATGGCGAGTCAGATATGGTCTGGGATTTCGGTATTGACGGATATTTGGACGGCTTCACACTTGCCTGCGCAGAGGTTACCGAGCATCAGGGCGGCATCGTCAGCTTCAAGTCTTTTTCCAACGGCAGACGCCACGACCCGGTTCTCAATTCCCCGAATATTGCTCTGCCTGCCGTTAAGTACGAAAAGGTCGTTGTCCGTATGGCTTACGATGTAACGGGCGGCGTTGCCGAAGGCGTGGATGAAATAACTTCTTCGCTGTTCTTCGCTCCGCCGAACGGTGCGTTCAACGGAAACGATGTCGTACAGATCAAGACCAAAGGTCTTTCCAGTAACGGAAAGTTTATCGACCTTGAATTCGATATGACCGAGAATGTCAACTGGACCTCCACCATCGGAAAAGTTCGCTTCGACCCGTTTGAAGCCGAAGGCACATTCTCGGTGGATTCCATCCGCATTCTGCTCACCAATCCGGAAGGCATTGTTCGCGTCATTGAAAAGCCGACGGAAATCGTTTGGAATGCCGGTGAAGAGCTTGTGAAGGGTGCGCGCTATAACGTCAATAACGGCCAATTGACCGTTATTAACGATCCCGACAACAAGGATGTTAAGGTGTTTGAAATCAAAACGACTGCAAGCAATAAAAAATGGACGTATTTCAATATCTTCATGAACTTTGAACCCGGAAAAACCTATAAGATTTCCTACCGCCTTTATCCGTTAAAGGATTTCTATGACAATGGCTACGATAAAAACACCATCGCCGGCAACTTCATTTACGGATCGGACGGAGAGACCGTTTCGAACCACGTTGTCGGATCGATCAACACGGCGGATAATGCCGGATGGCAGGAGGTTACAGCCGAGTACACGATCGACGGTGCCTACAAACCGTCCAACATGGATTGCTTCCAGTTCTGGTCGAACCCGGTCAATAACTGCGGTGTCAGCTACCTTGTTTCCGATATTCGTGTCGAACTCAAGGATTGATGCAATAACAGCTTCTCAAAACCGTTTAACTAAATAAAAACAGCCGCTTTTCGGTATACCGCTTTCTCTCCTTTTTGCGGAAGTACCGAAACAGCGGCTGTTTTTTGTCATTTGACGCACTGTTTGTATGTTGCAGACTGATTTCCCGAATAAATGTAAATAAACATATCTTTTTTGCAAAAAACTGTTTTCAAATGCCGGACTTTGTGCTATAATGATGAAAGGAGGCTTGTATGCTTTTGCAAAGCAGTCAAGACCTGTGTATATCTAAGGTAAGGTGGCGTTGTTATGGATTTTATTCTGTCGTTGGTTGAGTTTATCATTAGCCGAATCACAGCGATTACCTTTTTCGATATTCTGGATATTGCCATCGTATCGGTTGTATTTTATTACATATTCAAATTTGTCAAAGACAGACGTGCCGGAAAATTGGCGGTCGGCGTCTTTTTTATCATCATTCTGCTGCTCTTAAGCGATGTTTTCAATATGTACGCGCTGAATTTCCTTCTCAGCAATGTGGTGCAGGTCGGAATTATCGGCCTTATGATCGTTTTCCAATCGGAATTGCGCTACTTTCTTGAAAAAGTCGGCGGAAACTCCTTTATTAACAGCATCAACCGCAAGAACGACAAACGCACCCTTTCCGATCTTGTCAAATGCATCGATGCTATCACCGATGCCTGTGCCTCGTTTTCCAGCGAAATGGTCGGCGCACTGATCGTGTTTGAGCGCACCACTAAGCTTGGCGATGTCATCAAAACCGGTACGATTATCGATGCCGAACCGGCGGAGTATTTGATCAAGAATATTTTCTTCAACAAAGCACCTTTGCATGACGGAGCTTTGGTTATCCGCGGCTGTCGCTTGTATTCTGCCGGCTGCTTTTTACCGCTGAGTTCAAACGAAGGCATCAACAAGGATCTCGGCACACGCCATCGGGCGGCACTCGGCATGAGCGAAAACTCCGATGCTGTCGTCGTGGTCGTTTCCGAAGAAACCGGTACCATTTCCACAGCCATCGAAGGAAAGCTAACGCGTGATTATACGCCGGATTCGCTTCGACAGACACTGATTTCACTGCTTGTCGGCCAAGAGCAGGAGCAAAAGAAGGAAAATCCGCTTATACGGAAATTCCGTCATTAAGACGCAAATTTACGGAAAGGAAGTTTGTCATGGCACCGATTTCACCCAATCCAAATAAAGACGTTTTTAAGAATATTGAAACCGATTTTGACGCAAACGGCAAGCCAAAGCAAGAAAAAAAGACGAATAATATTTTGCCGAAAATTCTATCGGTTTTGGCAGCGTTTGCCCTGTGGCTGTATGTGTTTCAGGCAGTGGAGGAAACGCGTGTCTTTAAGGAGATCCCGATTTCAATCGAGAATTTTAATACCAATCTTGGACTTGATGTGGTCAGCGGCTATGAAAATGCGGTCGATGTCACGGTTACGGGTACCAAGAGCATCTTAAACGAAATCAATTCGGAAAACATTCATGCTTCCGTCGATTTGAGCAATGTTACCGAGCGCGGTACGTATGTGGTGGATTTGAATGTTTCCGTACCGTCATCGGTCAAGGTTACGGATAAAAGTGTTACGCAAATCAAAATATCGGTCGATAAAACCATTGAAAAGCAGGTTGAGCTTGAACCGGTGCTCAGCTATAATATCCAATATCCGTATGAACTCGGCGTACCGGTGCTCTCAGCCAACACGGTCTCCCTAAAAGGCCCGGAAACCGATATTAACGCTGTCTCCAAAGCCACCGTCCAATTAAATGTCGGCAGCATAAAAAATGCCGTCACCTCCAACGCCAAAATTACGCTGTATGATGCTAACAACTACGAAATTCAGTCGAAATACATCGTTATGACACCTTCGGAGGTGGAAATCGATGTGCCGGTGTATAAAACCGCACTGTTCGATGTACAGCCGGATCTGGTTATCGATAAAAACCGCTTTGATTATACGGTCTCACCCTCGGCAGTTTACCTGAAAGGCACCGTGAATGATGTGGAAGCGGTCAAGGCCTTAAAAACAAACCGTTCTTGGATCGATGCGCCGGGAGAATATGACCTGACGCTTGCTGTGCCGGAAAATGTGAATGCGTTTACTTCCTATGCCGGCGGAGAATCCGCTGCTATTTCGTCAATAAAAATCGTGGTTACCGAAAAGCCCGTTTCCCAAGAACCTTCCGAAAACGGAGAAAACGCCGCATGAATCAACCGCTCATCCTTTTGCGTGATATCCATGTCGCCCTGACACGAAAATCAAGTGCGGAGCACGATGCCGAAGCGCTTGAAATCGCTGAGAACCGCTATCGCCGAACGCTTTCAAAGGCTTTCGGCGAAGCTGACTTTTTTGTGTATAAAAAATCGGTGGACGCACGGAATAAAAATAAAATTTCCTATATTTATACCGTTTCGATGATTCCGCGTGAAGTGATTTCAGAAACGAACTATCAAAAGCTTGCGCCGCCGTTTTCCGTTGCCCGACCCTATACGCCGGACTTTTCGGTATTTTGCAAGGCTGAAAACAAATATGAAAGTCCGGTCGTTGTCGGCTTCGGTCCGGCCGGTATGTTTTGTGCTTATGCCTTGGCCCAAGCAGGCTTGCGGCCGATCATCGTCGAACGCGGCAGTAAAATCGAACGGCGCACCGAAAAAGTCGAAACGTATTGGAAAACCGGCGTTCTTGATGAAAACACGAATGTCCAATTCGGCGAAGGCGGTGCCGGTACGTTTTCTGACGGCAAGCTTTTGACGCGCATCAGCGACCCGTTATGCGGCTTTGTTCTTCGCACGTTTCGCACTTTCGGCGCACCGGAGGAGATTATGTATCTTGCAAAGCCTCATATCGGTACGGATAAGCTGCGCGTCGTGGTGAAAAACCTCCGTGAGGAAATTGTGCGTTTAGGCGGCAGATTCCTGTTTGATACAACGCTTACGGGACTTATCAAGAACTCGGACGGCATGATTTCTGCTGTGCAGACAAGCCAAGGAAATATCGCGTCTTCGGCGTTATTTTTATGCGTCGGTCACAGCGCACGGGATACGTTTTCCGTTTTAACGCAAAATGAGATTATGTTGTCTCCAAAGCCGTTTTCAGTCGGTGTTCGCGTCGAGCATCTGCAAACGGATATCGATACGGCGTTATACGGTAAATACGCCGGCTATCCATCCTTGGATCCGGCTTCCTATACGCTTTCCGCAAAGGTTGGTTCACGGGCTGTCTATTCGTTTTGTATGTGTCCGGGCGGTGTGGTTGTGGCTTCAGCATCTTCGGCAGAGGAAATCGTCACCAACGGAATGAGCTACTATGCCCGAAATGGCAAAAACGCAAATGCTGCCATTGCCGTATCGGTTGCTCCCTGTGACTACGGCGCCACCGTAGAAGGAGCCATTGCCTTTCAAAAGCAAATCGAACGCGCAGCATTTTCGCTTGCAGGCAGTGATGCAGCAGCACCGATTCAAACGCTCGGCGACTTTTTGAGCGATACATGTACGCATACGGCCGGGCGCATTCAGCCGACCTATACCGGAAAAACGGCTTACCGCCGCCTTTCGGAGGTGTTTCCGGCGTTTGTTACCGACTCGTTAAAGGTCGGATTTGGCATATTTGAAAAACATATTGCCGGTTTTTCTGTGCCGGACGCAGTCTTGACAGCTCCCGAAACACGTACATCAAGTCCGGTTCGTATGGACAGAACGCCTGGCGGCACATCGGTGTCTGCGCCAAACCTTTATCCGTGCGGTGAAGGTGCCGGATTTGCCGGTGGAATTACAAGCGCGGCAGTCGATGGCTTGAAAAGCGCGCTGCTGTATTTAGAAAAACTGAAAAACGATTGCTAAGCCGATACGTGCTTGAAACGGAGGAATCCCATGAAAACAACCGGAACCGTGCTTGCGGCCGCTGACGGAAAAGCAACGGTGCGTGTTTTTCGCGAAAGCCCCTGCGCCGCCTGTAAAGGGTGTGTCGGCGGTGCTTGCCATGCGGAGTTTGCGTTTGACAGCGACCCGGTCGGCATTACGGTTGCCGCACGTGATCCGATAGGCGTGCATAAGGGCGATGTGGTTGAACTGTACAGTGAGAATCGTTTTACACTTGGTTTGGCATTTCTCTTGTTCGGATTGCCGTTTGTCATAGCCGTGCTTTTAGGCGGTGTGACAGGAGCACTGGTTTCAGCCGGGTGGGGCATTGGCAGTGGTGTTGCAGCCTTTGTGCTGTCTTTTGTGATGCTTGCCTTTTGGGGTGACCGCGTCAGTGCTGCAAAAAGCCAAACTGTAATTACAAAAATTATGAAGGAGAGCGGCAGATATTTGCCGTAACAGTGTATGCATATGAAATCTGCCGGAAACACCTTTTGGACGATCGGAAAGGTCGATGAGACCCTTGCGCAAAAGCTTGCCGATACCTTAGGCATTTCCGATTTTATGGCAAAGCTTGTGATTTCACGCGGTATTACCGATCCCGATTCGGCAAAAGATTATCTTTTCGGCCGTGCAGAGCTTTTGCATGACCCGTTTTTACTGCCGGATATGGAAAAAGCGGTTGAACGCATTCAAAAAGCTATTGCCGATAATGAAAAAATTCTCATTTACGGCGATTATGACGTGGACGGTGTTACCTCGGTATCGTTGCTGCTTTTATACTTGCGAGAGCACGGCGGCAATGTCGATTACTATATTCCCGAACGCATCAGCGAAGGGTATGGGCTGAACAAGGCTGCTATTGAACGCTTTGCTGCCAATGCCGTGAATCTGATCATTACCGTTGACAGCGGCATTACGGCAAGCGATGAGGTCGCTTTTGCAGCCGAACACGGCATCGATGTAGTCGTGACCGATCACCATGAATGCCGCGAAGAGCTTCCGAAAGCGGTGGCAGTCATCAATCCGCACCGTCCGGATAGCCTCTATCCGTTTGCCGAGCTTGCCGGCGTCGGCGTTGTTTTTAAGCTCGTTTGTGCGTTGGAGGGCAACAAAAACATCGCCCGAATCTGTTCCAAATATGCGGATATCGCATCCCTTGGAACGGTGGCGGACGTTATGCCGATTGTCGGTGAAAACCGCGTAATCGTCAAGCTTGGCTTAGAGCGTTTGGAAAAAACGTCCAACGAGGGGCTATATGCACTGATTCATGCGGCGTTTTCCGAAAAGCATTCCGCAAAAAACCGCAAGCTGAACACGGCCTCCATCGGGTTCGGTCTTGCGCCGCGCATCAATGCTGCCGGACGTATCGGCGATGTCAACCGCGCCGTCAAACTGCTTATCACAGAAAACAAGCAAGAAGCGACCAATATTGCGGATTATCTTTGTTCAGTCAATCGCGAAAGGCAGCTGATCGAAAATCAGATTTTCGAACAAGCCGTTGAAAAGCTTGAGAACACGAAGGAATATGAAAACGACAAGGTTATCGTGCTTACATCGGATCATTGGCACTTGGGTGTTATCGGGATTGTTGCATCAAAGCTGACCGACCGCTATGGACTTCCGTCAATTCTCATCTCTTGTGATGGGGATGTCGGCAAAGGTTCGGGAAGAAGCGTAAAAGGCTTCAATATCAATGAGGCCATTTCACGGTGCAAGGAATATTTGATCAAATACGGCGGACATGAGCTTGCTGCCGGTCTTACAATCGCGCGTGATAAGGTGGATGCGTTCCGCGAAAAAATCAATGCCTACGCCGCCGAAACATTCGATTTCGATAATGTTTCCACAGAGCTTCATGCCGATATGGAGCTGCAAGCCGAGGAATTTTCACTTGAAAACGCTTTGGATTTATTGAAGCTTGAACCGTTTGGCTTACATAACGAAGAACCGTTATTTTATATGGCGGATGTGAGCATCCGTGAGATTATTTCGATCGGCGAAGGAAAACATATAAAGTTGATTTTGGAAAAAGACGGCGTTATCATAACAGCGGTATATTTTGGAATGCCGAAAGAGGAGTTCCCGTTTTTTGAAGGAATGCACGCGGATTTTCTTTTTAACATGGGATATAACGACTTTCGCGGCTGCCGAACGGTGCAGATGTTCGTGCGTGATGTTCGTCCGGAAAGCAAGGCCTATGCCGCAAAGCACCGTTCGGAAACACTGTTTGCGGCGGTAAAAACGGGACTTGTTGCATGCCCGAAGGAACAGATTCCGGAGCTTATCCAGTTCCGCACGGTTTTTCTGTATCTCAAAGCAACCTTGCGCGAATACGGAAAGCCGCTTGAACTGTTAGTCTTCCGTTCGGCTGCGCGTGTTTCGACTGACTATAAAACCGTTGTAACGCCGTGCATGTTCAACATTGCCTTGGAAGTCTTCGCTGAAATGAAGCTTATCGAGCTTGAGCGCAAAAGTGATCCGGATACGGTGAAAATCACGCTCGTGCCTACAACGGGAAAAGTCGATTTGAATAATTCCGCCTTTTTGAAACGTATCAAAGCAAAATCTGAGGAGCAAAGTCTATGTCAGTAACCTATGAGGAGCTTGAAAAGCAGCTTGTCGCTGCCAAGCGTCCGTATAATATGGAAAAGATCCGCGCGGCATACGAATATGCCGCTGCGATGCACGACGGACAGTTCCGCAAGTCCGGCGAACCGTATATTACGCATCCGATTTCGGTGGCAATCATCGTGGCAGAGCTTGCCTTGGATACCGATTCCATCTGTGCGGCACTGTTACATGATACCATTGAAGACTGTAAAGATAAAACCAATTTGGAGCTGCTAAAGAAAAAATTCGGCGATGAGGTCGCCGAGCTGGTGGACGGCTTAACAAAGCTTACCGATATCCACTTTGAGAACAAAGAGGATGAAAGCATTGAAAATTTGCGCAAAATGTTTCTTGCCATGTCCAAGGACATTCGCGTGATTTTCATCAAGCTTGCCGATCGCCTGCACAATATGCGCACGCTTTCCGCAAAAAGCGAAGGACGGCAGCGTTCCATTGCACTGGAAACCATGCACGTCTATGCGCCGCTTGCACACCGTCTCGGTATCCAGCGTATCAAAAACGAGCTTGAAAATTTAGCACTCAAATACCTCGACCCGATCGGGTATAATGAGGTCCGCAAGGATATCGAATACCGTTACGGCCAAAGCAAGGATTTCCTTGAAACTGCTAAAAACCAGGTGACGGACAAGCTAAAGGAAATGGGCATTAAGTTCACGTTAGAGGGACGTGTGAAGTCGATCTACAGCATCTACAAGAAGATGTACAATCAAAACAAAAGCTTTGATGAGATATACGATTTCTACGCCATCCGCGTGATCGTCGATACCGAGCTTGAATGCTACACGGTCTTAGGCGTTATCCACGAAATGTTCAATCTCATGCCCGGCCGGTTTAAGGACTATATCTCCACGCCGAAGCCGAATATGTACCGTTCGCTGCACACAACCGTCATCGGCAAGCAAGGCATCCCGATTGAGGTTCAGATCCGAACCTGGGAAATGCACGAAATTGCCGAATACGGTATCGCGGCGCACTGGAAATATAAATCGGGTGATGTGGATAAAGAGAACATTTCCGAAAAGCTGAAATGGATCAAAACACTCATTGAAAACGAAAACACGGCAGGCGACGCGGACGAATTTCTGCGCCCGTTAAAAATCGATTTGTTTGAGGATGAAACCTTCATTTTTACGCCGAAAGGCGATGTTATCAGTCTGCCGTATGGGTCGAACACCATTGACTTTGCCTATTCGATCCACTCCCAGGTCGGCAACAAAATGGTGGGTGCCAAGGTCAACGGCGTTATCGTTCCGATCGATACGGTGCTTCAAACCGGACAGATTTGTGAAATTGTGACCTCTGCTTCCTCCAAAGGCCCGAGCCGTGATTGGTTAAAAATCGTCAAAACCAGTGAAGCAAAAAACAAAATCCGCCAGTGGTTCAAAAAGGAAAAACGCGACGAAAACATCGTCGAAGGCAAAAACGAGATCGACCGCGAATTTAAGCGTTACGGCAAAAGCTATACCGAAGCACAGAAGAACGAGATTGTCGAGAATGTCGCCAAACGCTCCGGCTTTGTCGATGTGGACGATTTTTACAATAATCTCGGCTACGGCGGAATGTCTGTGACAAAATTTGCGGCACGCTTGCGCGATGAATTTGACAGGGTCGTCTGTGTTGAGGAAGAAAAGCCTGCCAATCCCATGGATGCCATTGTCACGACCGATAAAGATCCGAATCAAGAGAGCAAGCGTCAGAAGGAAAAAGCGACCGGCGCGATACAAAGCGTCATTGTCGACAGCATCGATAACTGCCAAGTGCGCTTTGCGAAATGCTGCAATCCGCTGCCGGGCGACAGTATTATCGGGTTTGTTACGCGCGGCTTTGGCGTTTCGGTGCATAAATACGATTGCCCGAATGCTGTGGCAGGCCTCAAAAAAGAAGATGAAAAGGATCGTTGGGTCACCGTGCGTTGGTCGCGCGTGTCGCTTGAACAAGGCGAAAATACGACAGGCGCCTTCGAAACGCTCTTGCAGATATATGCCAACAGCTCGCTTAGCATTTTTGCCGAGATTTCAGCAATTTTCGCCGAAATGCGCGTGCCGGTGCATTCCATGAATTCCAAGGAGACCTCAGCCGGCGGCATGATCATCAATTTAACCATTACCTGCCGCAATACGGCACACGTCAATAACATCGTTTCGCGCCTGAAAAAGATCAAGGACGTTGTCGATGTCACACGAGGGTTTTCCTAATATTTTTCGAAAGGATTTTCTTGCATGATTGCTTTGATACAACGTGTTGCCAATGCCGCCGTTACGGTGGAGGACAACCAAATCTCTCAAATTGGCCGCGGCTTTTTAGTTCTCTTGGGCGTTTTTGAAGGCGATACGGAAAACGAAATGCGCCTGCTTGCAAAAAAAACAGCCAATTTACGCATTTTCACCGATGAAAACGATAAAATGAATCTTTCGCCGTCTATGCTTCTTGAGCGCGGTGAAAGCTGCGAAATGTTGGTTGTGTCCCAGTTTACGCTGTGTGCTGCGTGCAAGGGACAAAACCGCCCGTCGTTTATGGCGGCTGCCGCGCCGGATAAAGCGAACAAGCTGTACGAAGAGTTTGTTGAAGAGCTGCGAAATGTTTACGGGTTTACGGTCGGAACGGGCGAATTCGCCGCGCATATGCAGGTTTCGCTTGTCAATAACGGTCCGGTAACCATTATTTTAGACACGGAAAAGCTGTGATTTTATGCGTTTAATCTTAAAGGATACAACCGATACCATCAAGGAAAACTATCTTCAGTCGCTTGCTCTTCTGTATTTGCCGTGTGAAACGTTTTCGCCGACCGAAGAAGAGGACAAGCTTTTATCGGTTTCAGTAAGTGTCTCGGACGGAGGTTTGACGGCGGAGCTTTCTTTCAAGTATTATGACAAAACGGCTTGCGCACATCGGTTCGAAACGCTAGCCGACACGCCCGAAGAACCGTTTCGCCTACAGGTGAAACTGCTTGTCGGCGGCTTGTTTTTGGAAGCTGCAAAAGAACTGTTCGGTTATCTTCCGCCATGGGGCATCGTGACCGGTATCCGGCCGGCCAAGCTCGCGGCTGATTATTTGAACAAGTACGGTGACCAAGAGACAAAACGGATTCTATGCGAGAAGTATTTCGTACACCCGAATCGCGCCGACCTTTGCATCCGTACCGCTGCAAACGAAAAACGTTTGGTCGCACCGCTTTTTGAAAAGCCCTTCGAAAAAACGTGCAGTTTGTATATTTCCATCCCGTTTTGCCCGTCCAAATGCCGGTATTGCTCATTTGTTTCGGCAACCACACCGCGCTTGTTGGCACTGATTCCGGCGTATTTTGAAAAGCTGCTTGATGAAATCGCATCGATCTCCGAAACGATCCGAGCACTCGGCTTAAAGCTTTGCAGTGTCTATGTCGGCGGCGGAACACCGGCGGTGTTAAGTGCAGATCAAATCGCCGTATTAACCGAAAAAATCCATCAGTTGTTCGATATGACCGGCGTTGAATTCACCTTTGAAGCCGGTCGGCCGGACTGCATTACCATCGAAAAGTTACAGGCACTCAAGGACGGCAGTGTCACACGTATCAGCATAAACACCCAAACTGCAAACAACGATGTTTTGGCTGCCGTCGGTCGCAAGCATACCTTTGAAGATTATGAAAAATGCATGAATGACGCGCGAAAGGTTGGCATAAGCTGTATCAATACCGATTTGATTGCCGGATTGCCCGGCGAAACAGCGAAAAGCTTTTGTGAGAGCGTCCGTAAGGTGTGTCAGCTGTCGCCTGAAAATGTGACGGTTCACGCGTTTACGCTCAAACGCTCTTCGGAGTATAAGACGGCGCACACGGCGCATATTGACAGTGCCTCTCGAACGGCTTTCGAGATGATTTCGTCTGCCGGCACGTTTCTGACGAATAGGCACTATGAGCCGTATTATATGTACCGGCAGAAGAACACCGTCGGAAATCTCGATAACACGGGATTTTCCTTACCCGGTTACGAATGCCTGTACAATATCTATATGATGGGCGAATATCATACGGTGTTTGCCGCCGGCGCCGGTGCCGTCACAAAATACGTTTCGCGCGACCGTGAACGGATCGAAAGGACATTTTGCGTGAAATATCCGTATGAATACTTGGATCCCCAAAAATATCCAGGCTTTGATCGCGCGTTTGCCGAGCATTTCTATCAATCGGTATATGAAAAATAACGGCAAATAAAGGGTGATTGATTTGGCAAAACAGGGCAGTCAGACATTTGTTTTCGGCGCGGTCATTCTCATGGTTTCCAACATTCTGGTCAAGATAATCGGTGCTGTTTTCAAGATTCCGCTGACCAACATCATCGGCGTGGACGGCATGGCGTATTTCAATGCCGCTTACAGCATTTATGTGACGCTGTACAATGTTTCTACCTCCGGGCTTCCGGTTGCCATTTCGCGTATGGTTGCCGCTGAAAATGCCGGAAACAACCTCAAAGCCGCAAATCGGATTTTTTCGGTTGCATTTCGGCTGTTCTTTTTCATCGGCCTTGCCGGAACGCTCATCATGACTCTTTTTGCTGACCGCTTTGCAGCTTTTTGCGGAATTGCACAGGCAAAGCTCGCCACGATGGTCGTTGCGCCGACACTCTTTTTTATCTGCCTTTCTTCTGCCTGCCGCGGGTATTTTCAGGGCTTGCAGAATATGGTGCCGACGGCGGTTTCCAATATCATTGAAGCGTTCGGAAAGCTTGGAATCGGCTTAGCTGCGGCGTGGTATTTTTGTTTAGTCAGGCAATATCCGCTGCCGCAGGTTGCCGCTTTTGTCATTTCCGGCGTAACCGTCGGTGTTTTTGCCGCGACGGTGTATATTTATATCGAAAAAGCGCGTTTTTGTCGCTCGGAAGATTTTGTAAAACGCTTAATTGACAGCGAAGCACTTGTGCAATCGCCGCGAAAAAGCATCTTGCGAGAGCTTGTGGTAACAGCCGTTCCGATCGTGCTTGCGTCCTCCGTGATGGGGCTTACCAATACGGCGGATACCTTTCTTATTGCGCGGCGGCTTGCGGCGGCAGGGCTGCCGGTGTCTGCTGCTACCTCTTTCTACGGCACCTATTCGGCGATGACGGTACCGTTATTCAACATGATTCCGCCGCTCATTTATCCGTTTGCCATCGGCATCATTCCGGCACTGTCCGCATCAATTTCCAAAGGGGATTCCAAAGCTTGCGGCTCACAAACGACCTCAGCCTTTCGATTGGCGGCGATTGTTGCTGTTCCGTGTGCGGTCGGTATGTGCGTGCTTTCGGGCAATATTATTTCGTTTTTGTTTTCGGGAAGCCGCCGGGAAATCGCTTTCGGCGAAACGACTGTTACAACGACTGCACTTGCTGCTGCGGCATTGCGGATCTTAGCACCTGCAGTTTTCTTTCTCGGTATGATCGCCATTACCAATGCGGTATTGCAGGCCTATCGCCAAGAACGCAAGACCATTATTTCCACAACGGCCGGAATTGCTGTGAAAATCCTGCTTACCTATTGGCTGTCAGCTCTGCCGGATTTAGGCATCAACGGCGCAGCCTTGGGAACGGCGGCGTGCTATTTTACCGTTTTTGCATTGAATTTATATTTTGTGATAAGATATACGCACTTTATACCGCGTATCCGGGATGTTTTTCTGAAACCGGCAGTAGCCGGACTTCTTTGCGGCGCGGCTGCTGTCATAGCAGTAAAGCTGCTTGACGGTCATATACCCGAAAAGCTTGTGACACTTGCGGCGATTCTGCTTGCAGCTTTTGTATATGGCACGATGTTGTTTATGCTTCGCGGTGTTGCAAGAGAAGACCTCTTGATGCTGCCGAAAGGCGAAAAGCTGTGCCGCGTGTTAGATAAATGGGGACTGCTTTTGTAAATGCAGCTTATAAAAAGGATGGATACTATGAAAGAGCAAATCAAAGCATTCAAAGAAAAGAAAACCTACAATACGGAGGATATCCGCGAGCTTGTCGAAATCCTTCGCAGTCCGGACGGATGTGCTTGGGACAGGGAACAGACGCATAAAAGCGTGCGCAACGCCATGATCGAAGAAACCTATGAATTTATCGAAGGGTTGGATAAAGACGACAGGACCTTGATGAAGGAAGAACTCGGCGACGTTTTGTTTCAGGTATTTTTTCATGCACGCATTGCGGAGGAAAGCGGTAATTTTTCGATGGATGATATCGCAGATGAAGTCTGCAAGAAGATGGTCTTGCGCCATCCGCACGTTTTCGGTGATGTGTCCGTGAAGAATTCCGGCGAAGTGCTGCAAAACTGGGAAACCATCAAAAAGGCTGAAAAGAGCCGTGACACCTTGGAAAAGCAGTTAGAAAGCGTTTCTTCGGCATTGCCGTCTCTCATTCGCGCCGAGAAATTGCTGTCGCGCTGCAAAAAAGAGGACATCCCCGTAGAGCGTGACGCATCGGTGTTGATTTCGCGCATTGCGGAAAAAGCACAGAAATTGACGCCGGAGGCTGACAGCACGCAGATCGGCGACCTTTTGTTTGCCATCATCAATTTAACGTATGCCTTGAAAATCAACGCGGAACAAGCGTTATACGAAACGAACAACCGTTTTATCGAAGAAACGGTGAAAAATCACGTAAACACAGAGGAAAAGCAATGAGACTTGATAAATATTTGAAGGTTACACGCATCATCAAACGCCGCACGGTTGCCAACAACGCCTGTGACGCGGCACATGTGATGGTCAACGGCCGTCCGGCAAAGGCGTCGTATGACGTCAAAGTCGGCGATATTATCGCCATCACCTTCGGCGAAAAATTGTTACGGGTTGAAGTAACCGATGTAAAAGAAACGGTTGGTAAGGATCTGGCCGCCACCTTATATCGGGTATTGGAATAACAAGACCCGTTCGTGCATAATCTGTACAGATAAAGCCCGACACGAGAAGCCTGTCGGATATCGGAAAGGGAGTATCTGGATATGTCGTTTGAATCCTGCGGAAGTGTTACCATCACCGATCGCGCGTCCATTGAGCTTACCGGTGTTTTGTCGGTGGACAGCTTTGACGAAGCTGCCATCACGCTAAACGTGTCCTGCGGCAAACTGCTCATCGAAGGCGAAAACCTCAAGATTAACGGATTGGATCTCGAAAAAGGCCGTGTGATTGCCGACGGACTCATTAACGCCGTTTACTATACCGGTCTTACAGGCGAAAAAAACACCGGCTTTTTGGCACGCTTGTTCGGCAATCGGTCGTAGCATGGATATTCTGTTCGGGCGAAATCAATTTGCGGTATTTCTGTCGTTTTTGGTGTGCGGCGTTTTGGCCGGAATCGGTTTTGATGCGCTGAAAGTCAAACGACATCTGTTCGGCGCACCAAGCGCTGTACTGTTTATCGATGATTTGATTTTTATGCTATTTTGCGGGATACTGCTTATATTTGATGCATTTGCGTTCAATGACGGGAATTTCAAGTGGTATGAAGTGCCGTTTATGCTTGCCGGATTTACCGTGTATCGCTTGACGCTGTCGCGTTTTGTGCTCTTTGTCTTTTTTGGCGTGATCGATCTTGTAAAAAAGCTTTTGAAACGCTTGCTTAAACCGTTTTTGCGGCTGTTATGCAAAGGCGTTGCCGTTATTTTGGCTTTGCTTCGGCGGCTTCGGTGTAATGCCGCGGTACACCGGCTGAAAAGACGGTTGAAAAACAATCGTCCCTTATTGGAATGAGAAAAAACGGAAAGGATGTGAAACCATGAGCCTTGCAAAAAATATCGCTATGATCCTTATCATCATTTTGCTTTTGGCACTCGGCATTCATCAACAATTGAAAATAAATGAGCTGGATAAAACCATCGCTTCATTGGAACAGCAGAATGAAGCCTTAAAATATGAGAACGATAAAAAGCAAAACGAACTTGATACGCCGCTTGAAGATCGTATGGAAAAGGAAGCCGGCAGTCTCGGCTATAAGGATCCGAATGCGCAATATTACTACAACGATTTCAGCGGCTGAACCGTGCTTTTTATTTGAAAGGATATGAAAAAATGAGAATTCTGCATACAAGCCGCATTCGTGAAGAAGTGCGCCGGTTACTGATTGAAGCAAACTATGTGCTGCCGAAAAGCTTGTCCGACCGTATTAAAGAAAGCGAAAAAAATGAGAGCAATCCGCTTGCCGCGTCGCTTCTTTCAAAACTCGGTGACAATCTGAAAGCAGCCGAAAAAATCAATGTTCCGATCTGTCAGGATACCGGCATGGCGGTGATCTTTTTGGAAATCGGGCAAGAGGTTTTTTTGGAGGGTGAACCGCTTGAGGCGGCTGTGAACCGAGGTACGGCGCAGGCATATGACGAAGGATACCTACGGAAATCGGTCGTAAACGATCCGTTGTTTGACCGTGTGAACACCGGCGATAATACACCGGCTGTGATTCATACACGAATCGTTCCCGGCGATCGGGTACATATTGTGGCGGCACCCAAGGGCTTTGGCAGTGAAAACATGAGCCGCATAAAAATGTTTACGCCGTCTGCCGGTAAAGATGATATCATCGGATTTGTGTTGGATACCGTCCGGCTTGCAGGCGGAAATCCGTGTCCGCCCATTGTTGTGGGCGTCGGCATCGGCGGGACCTTCGAAAAGGCAGCACTTCTTGCCAAAACGGCATTGGCGCGGGATGTTTCCGTTCGCAATGCCGATGCGCGTTATGCTGCTCTTGAAACAGAGATGCTCGAAAAAATCAATGCACTTGACATCGGACCGCAGGGCTTCGGCGGCGATACGACAGCGCTTGGCGTGAATATCGAATACTTTCCGACGCACATTGCCGGCTTGCCGTGCGCGGTCAATATCGGCTGCCATGTGACCCGTCACCGCGAGACTGTTTTGTAATTTTGTCAAACAACTGCATTTTCTACAATTTCAGACAAGCTTCACACGGTTTTTTTGATAAATTCAACAAATTCCTCTTGCCTTTTCTTCTATAATGTGTTATACTATAGACAATGAAAGGGAAACCTTTCAAACTAACCACAGGAGGAAGTTGTATGAAACTGACAATTACAGGAAGAAAGTTTACCGTTACCGACCGTCTCACCGAACGAATCACGGAAAAGCTTGCCAAATTCGACAAGTATTTTGATGACGAAGCAACCGGCACGGTGGTGCTTCGTTCCAGAAAAAATGCAGAAATTATTGAAATAACCATATACAGTAAGGGCATCATGTTCCGTGCCGAAGTAGAAGATGAAACGGCGTTAAATGCGCTTGACCGTGCGGTCGATATTATCGAACGCCAGATTCGAAAGAACAAGACGCGCTTGGAGAGACGCTTGAAAATCGGTGCATTTGACAAAACCGTTTTGGCGGATAACCAATGGGAGGACATTGAAGAAGATGAAATTCGCATAACAAAAACAAAGAAGTTTGTTATGAAGCCGATGACGCCTGAAGAGGCTGTGCTTCAAATGAATTTGCTTGACCACGATTTTTTCCTCTTCACCAGTATCGAAAATGACAAGGCCTGTGTTGTATATAAGAAAAAGAACAACGAATATGGCTTGATCGAAACAGAAACCGAATAAACGATAAACAGAGTCGGGAATTTTTCCCGGCTCTGTTTTTGCGTAAATAGAGACGGCAGAAACGGCTTAACCGTTTCTGCCATAAATTTTTGCGACTATTCGTTGTTAACGATATTCTGCATCCATTTTCCGCTTTTCACCAAAACGATGCCGACAATATCCTTGATGATTTCCACGGAGAGTGTGCAGGCATATAAAGGCACGATTGACATGGCGGTAAATTTTGCAAGTAAAAACGCCACCGGAAAATCAATGCATAACATGAACACGCTGTCAAACAAAAAGGTTAAAACGGTCTTTCCGCCGGAGCGTAAGGTGAAATAGCAGTTGTTGGAAATGGTATTGATGAGGATGTAGCCCGAATAGACCCGTAAGAACGAGGTGGCAAGCTGCTTTTCATGTGCGGACGTCCCCTGATAGAGATTCGGCAAAAACGGAGCTAAATTGAAGAGAATAAAGCTTGTGCCGAGGCAGATAAGAAATGAAAAGACGATGAGCCGGGCATCGGCACGTTTGGCTTCTTCCATTTTGTTGGCACCGAGCAGATTTCCGACGATAATGGCGATGGCATTTCCGAAAGCAATGGTAATTACATTGAAAATGTCGGTGATGGTCGTTGAAATATTATACCCTGCAACCACATCCAAACCGCGAAGCGAATAGCAATAGGTAAGGGAAGCCACGCCGATGGCCCATAAGGTTTCGTTGACAAGAAGCGGAATGCTTTTGGGCAGAACGGTTTTGACAAACTCAAGCGGTACACGCAGCGTTTTGCAAACACCGTGCAGAAATGCATAAATATCACGCACGCGTACCGTAACGGCGGTGATCGTAAGCTCCACAAATTTTGCAATCACTGTGGCGATGGCTGCGCCTCGAACACCAAGAGCCGGAGCACCGAAATGTCCGAAAATCAAGATGTAATTGAGCGTTAGATTCGTGATAATGGCGGCAATTCCGGAAACCATGGGAAGCTTGGTATGTTCTGTTTCACGAAGCGTGCTGGAATAGGCTTCGTTCACTGCCTGCGGAATGATTCCGAAAATGATGACAGACAGATACTGCGTGGCGTAGGAAAGTGTACGGGTAAGGTCAAGATCGCGGTTGGTTTCGCTTTCGTGCAAGAAAAGCTGTATTAACGTCGGCCCGGCTGTTATGAGCGCCGTTAATGCCAAAATAAGCACGGCGAGATTGCAATACACTTTTAAGCGAAAGCTTTTTTTGACACCTTCATAATCGCCTTTTCCGTAAAACTGTGCGGTAAAAATGCCGACACCGGCACAGCCGCCGAACAGGCAGAGGTTGTAGACAAAAATCAACTTGTTGACGATCGAGACAGCCGTCATTTGTTCTGTGCCGACCGCGCCGACCATTACATTGTCAAGCAAATTGACAAAGTTTGTAATTCCGTTTTGAATCATGATCGGAACAGCAACCGAAAGAGCTTTTTTGTAGAAGGCGCGGTCTCCGATATAATAACCGAGTTTTTGTTTGATCTTGTTCATAAGATAATCCTTTTTGTACGAGTAATTTAGGCGATAAAAAGACAAGCAATACGGTAGACAATCCAAGCACATACCCAGGCGACAGCCGTTTGAAACAGCATACGCTTAGCTGTTGCCCAAAACGAGGCAAGCTCTCGTCCGATGGCTGCGGCAGCTGCCACGCAGGGCATATATAACAGTGCGAACGTCAAGAACGACAAAACCGACGCGAGAGAAGAAAACTCAGCTTGCAGGGCTTCTTCGAAAGGCAGAGCCGATTCGGTCAAGATTTTGAGCGAGCTGATAACAGCTTCCTTTGCCGTCAGTCCTGTAATCAGCGCAGTAACGGTTTTCCAGTTGCCAAAGCCGAGCGGTGCGAATAACGGTGCGACAAATCGTCCGATATGCGCTAAAATGCTGTCGGAGCTGTCTGAAACGAGTGTCATCGAAAAACTGAAGTTTTGTAAAAACCAAAGAATGACAGTGGATAAAAAGATGACGGTAAACGCCTTAATGATAAAATCCTTGGCTTTTTCCGCCATCAGCGTGAGTGTGTTGCGGGCTGTAGGCAGGCGGTAGGTCGGCAGCTCCATGACAAAGGATTCCGGCTTAGCCGCTTTGCCCTTTAAGAGAAGCATGACCAAAATACCGACAGTAATTCCGCCGAAATACAGCGAAAGAATGACCGGAAGCGGATATTTCGGGAAGAATACACCGGTAAACAAGACATAGATCGGCAGCTTGGCACTGCAGGAAATAAAAGGAACCAATGCGATGGCTTTTCGGCGTTCGTTTTCGCTTCCAACTGTTCTCGCAGCCATGACAGCCGGAACAGAACATCCGAACCCGATGAGTAACGGCACAAACGTTTTGCCGGAAAGGCCGAGCTTGCGCATGGGTTTATCCATAATGAAAGCTACGCGTGCCATGTAGCCGGTGTCCTCTAACAGCGAGAGAAAGAAAAACAGTGTAACAATGGTCGGCAAGAAGGAGAGAATGCTGCCGATGCCTGTAAAGATGCCGCCAATGATCAGTGAATGCAGCGTTGGTGCCACGTGAATCGATGTAAGCAGGCGATCGGAAAATGCAATGAAGGCGTCGATGGCGGCGGTGAACAGCGCAGACAGTGTTCCGCCGGGAAAAACGAATGTGAAGAAAAAGACCAACGCCATAATAACGAAAAACATCGGGAAAGCGGTGTGCTTTCCGGTCAAAAGACGGTCGATCCGTTCGGAAATCAGCTCTTCTTTTGAGATCGTTTTCGATTTTTTTACACATTTGGCACACAAGCGTTCAATAAACTGATAACGTGCATCAGCAAGCGCCGCATACGAATCGCCGTCACTTGTTTTGGACGCTGCTTGGACGGTTTGTGCGATGGCATCCGTCTGCTTTTGGGTCAGGGTGAACGGAAAAACCATGGACGGATCGTTGTCAAACAGCTTGGAAGCACAAAATTGAAGCGGCAGGCCGCTGTTTTGTGCTTCTGTTTTGACAATATCGGCAATACCTTCCAATGCTTTTTGCACCGGGCTATCAAAGTGCGGCACGATCGGCAGGTGGTGCTTTTGTACGGTGTCTCTTACCGAAGATATCAAAGCCGATGTGCCTTCATTTTGCGAGGCGGTTACCGGGACTACCGGAACGCCGAGTGCTTGCGAAAGGGCATTTACGTCTATTTCAATGCCGGCGGATTTGGCAGCGTCCATGCGGTTTAAGGCCAATACCGTCGGAATCTGCGCTTCAAACAGCTGGAGAGTTAAATATAAGCTGCGTTCGATGCCCGTGGCATCGACGATGTTGATAACGCAATCCGGTTTTTCCAGTAAAAGAAAATCGCGTGCAACCGTTTCTTCAGAAGTATATGTAGACAAAGAATACAAGCCGGGCAGATCCACCAAAATCATGTCGGCATTTCCTTTGATAGAACCTTCTTTTTTTTCAACCGTTACACCAGGAAAATTGCCGACGTGCTGATTGCTGCCGGTCAAAGCGTTAAACAAGGTCGTTTTTCCGCAGTTCTGATTCCCGATCAGGGCAATAATCATAGAGTTATAACCTACTTACATGTTGATTTTAGTTTGCAGAATAAGCAGCTGCTGATAAAAGAGCAGAAAGCTGCCACGCTGCAAAAAATGACGGCGTGGCAGAAGGATGTGCAATTATTTTGCCGTGATATACCCTTTGGAAGCTAAAAACTCGGCAATTAACACTGCACCGCCGGCGGCGCCGCGAAGTGTGTTGTGAGAAAGCCCCACAAATTTGTAGTCGTACAGCTTATCCTCACGCAAACGACCTGCCCAAATCGCCATGCCCTTATCGCTTTCACGGTCAAGCTTGGCTTGCGGCCGGTTGTCTTCTTCGCAGTAATGCAAAAATTTTTCGGGCGAGGAGGGGAGATTCAAGCCGTTTCCAAAGGTATCCCATTCACTTAGGATTTCTTCTTTGGTCGGTTTGCTTTCGAATTTCACAAACACGGCAGCCGTGTGACCGTCGCTGACAGGCACGCGAATGCATTGCGTTGTAATAACCGGCGAATCCGTCGGCACAATGGCGCCGTCCTTTAATTCGCCCCATATTTTTAACGGTTCGTTTTCGCTCTTTTCTTCTTCTCCGCCGATGAACGGAATGATATTATCGATCATTTCCGGCCATTCCTTAAAGGTTTTTCCGGCGCCGGAAATGGCTTGATAGGTTGTAACGACGACTTCTTTAATGCCGAATTTGCGCAGCGGCGTCAAAAGCGGAACATAGCTTTGGATGGAGCAGTTCGGCTTGACGGCGATAAAGCCGCGCGTAGTGCCGAGGCGAGCACGTTGGGCGTTGATGACGGCGATATGCTCCGGGTTGATTTCGGGAATAACCATCGGAACATCCTTTGTTCCGCGATGAGCGGAGTTGTTGGAAACGACCGGCGTTTCGGCTTTGGCATAAGCCTCCTCCAAAGCGCGGATCTCATCTTTTTTCATATCAACGGCGCAGAAGGTGAAATCGCACAGAGAAGAAACCGTCTGCACGTTCGAAGCGTCATAGACTTTCATGTTTTTAACTTTTTCGGGGATTTCGGCGTTCATTTTCCATTTTCCGGACACGGCTTCCTCATAGGGCTTGCCGGCAGAGCGGCTGCTTGCCGCAAGTACGGAAATTTCGAACATCGGGTGTTCGGCAAGAAGTGTGATAAAACGCTGACCGACCATTCCGGTGGCGCCGATGATGCCGGCTCTAAGTTTGTTTGCCATGGTTATTCTCCTTAAAGTGTGATATTTGGGTGGGAAATTCCGGAAAAAACCGGATTATTCATATTTTGCACGGGGACCGCCAATGTACTTGGGACGTGTGCGTGCAAAGGTTACCGTTGCTTCGCCGATGGTTTTGACAGAAAGGCGTACCGGTACGGCAACACGCTTTAAGTGCATACCGATGAGTGTCTGCCCGATATCGATGCCCCAATCGGCGCTGATTTCTTCGACAAGACACGGTTCGTCAAATCCTGCATAGGCAGCGGTGGCAAAGCTGCCGCCGGCGTGTTCATGCGGCACGGCCATTACTTCGGTAAGCCCGTATTTTTCGGCGCAGGCGCGTTCAGTCACGATGGCTCGGTTGAGATGTTCACAGCATTGGCAGGCAAGAAACATGCCGCGTTTGTTGGTCTCCGCAAACAAAACCTCGAACAAATCCTTTGCCGGATGAATATCGCCGCTTGTGCCGATTTTTTGGCCGAGCACCTCGCTGGTTGAGCAGCCGACAACCAAAATTTGTCCCGGTTTGGTCGGTGCGGCAGCAAACAGCTCATTTACGGCATCGAAAATTTGACAGCGAATTGATTTTTCTGACATAGTGCTCATCCTTTCGGTAAAAAGAAACGGAACGGCAATACATAGCTATTGCTGCTGTTTTCCGTCATAAAGCGAAGCATTGATAACGGCTCCGAGCAAGAGAATCAAGCAAGACATATAAATCCATAAGAGCAGCATGATAAATGCGCCGATGGAACCGTAAATCAGCGAATATTTGGAAAAGTGGTTCATATAAAACGAGAATACGGTTGAAACGAATACCCAGCAGACCGAGGTAAACACCGTGCCCGGCAAAACATTCCAAAAGGTTTGATGGATATTCGGTATCCACAGGTAAAACAGCGTGACAATCATGTATATCATCGCACCGGTAAACAGTATTCTTGAAATGCTTTGAATATGAAGCTGTGAGAAGAAGGGAAGATAGGTGTTCAGAAAATGGATTATCTGACCGCCTAAAATCACCAAAAACAGGGATACGTAAAACGCAACGATAATCAAAACCGAAAGAATGATCGAGATGATCCATTCGGCAATCGGCAGAGCATATCCATGCGAACGGAAGATGCGCCGCACCGTGCGTTTGGCGGATTTCATGAAACGTGACAGCGTGTAGACCGTCAATATAATACCGATGACCAAATAGGAGAAATTGCTGTGGTTGCCGATGTGCTGCAAGTATGTGTCAACAAGCTCCTCCAAGGCGTTCGGCAAAAGAGTGTAGAAAAACGTGTTTTGAATGTCAAAGTCTTGAATTGCCAAGGATAATGACGCATGTACCACCATCAAAAGCGGGAAAAAGGCAAACACCAAAAAGTAGGCCATTTCAGCGGCAGCAGAGGTCAGGTCGTTTTGGAAAAACAAGCGGACGCAGCGGTATAAAAACGAGTCCTTGTTTTTGAAAAAACGCAAGCAGCACACCTCCGAGGCTCACACAATCCGATTATTCCCGATTATTGTACGATCTTTCCGTAAAAATCATACATAGCGTCTAAAAACTCAGCCGTTTTAAGGAAATCCTCCCGTATAAGCGGCTCATAGGACAATAAGCGTACCGCTTCTTTGACGTGGCGGATAAAGCGCGGCGCACAGCGTTTGACGGCTCTTTGCGATACGAGCGGACAAATCTGCACTGCCCGCGAATCCGGACGCAACCGCATTGAAGCATTTTGGGTGTCGAACGACACATAGTAAGGAAAAATACGGCAGGCAAATGGGCGAAAGCGTCTGTCGCAACGGCCATGACAGAGTACCATATCCGCATCGGTGTGCGAGGAGTCGCACAGATAAGCAAAGCCGTTTGCACCGAAATGCTGCAAATAGTCCTTTTCGTACGGTAATAGAAGCATTCCGGTCGGAATAGCGGACGAATCCGAGTTCTGCGACAGATTCTTGCAGCATGCCGAACCGCACAGATCTCCGCAGTTATAGCGGCGCGGCGTGACATCGTCGAGCAGCCGGTATGCCATGTCGTATAGCTTGAAAACAGGCACGCATTCCGTCATACTTTTATTTCTGCAAAAGATGCACGGCAAAGCCGCCGAAATCGGCGTCGATATAAACGGCTTTGTAGTCGCCTTTGGCATCGATTTTTTTGGATTCTTCGATAAATTTCAAGCCCTTGTTCTTTAAGTAGGCTTCGGCGCGCTTGATAAAGTTGGTTTCAATGGCAATGTGACCGAGCTTGCCATAGCCCTTGGCTTTCATGACTTCAATGTCGCTGCCGACAAAAATCGAGCTGTTGCCGTCTTTTAAGTCTAAGCCGAACGGCGCAAAGGTCTTGGCGATAGCCATCGCTTGATCAGCGTTTTCCGCGTTGATGCCGACGTGCTTGATTTTGAAGCCGAGCATGAGCTTGACGGCGTTTTCGGTAAGTGCCTTGATCTTGTCGAACTCCTTGTTTTTGATGTATTCGTCCTTGACCATGAAGCTTCCGCCGCAGGCAAGAATCTTGTTAAACGATAAGTAATTCAGAATGTTGTTTTCGTTTAAGCCACCGGTCGGCATAAAGCGAATCGCGCCATACGGAGCAGCCATGGCCTTTAACATGGGAAGTCCGCCGGCTGCTTCCGCCGGGAAGAATTTCACGATATCTAAGCCCAACTCGATGGCTGTTTCAATGTCCGACGGATTGGAGCAGCCCGGAAGAATCGGCACACCGATTTTCTGGCAGTGCTTTACCGTGTTCGGGTTCAAACCGGGGCTGACGATAAACTGCGCACCGGCAGCTTTTGCGGCATCTGCCTGTTCGGCGTTCAAAACCGTTCCGGCACCGACAACCATATCCGGAAACGCTTCGGTGATGGCTTTGATGGCATCTGCGGCGGCGGCTGTACGGAAGGTGATCTCAGCAGCCGGAAGGCCGCCGTCGATAAGCGCTTTGGCAAGCGGTACGGCGTTGGCGGCATCCTCAATTTTTATTACCGGGATGATACCGGTTTCGTAAATGCGGTCATAAATGGTTTTCATGACATTATTTCTCCTTTTTTTATCTGTGGTTATATTTTTGTAAAATCAAAGGCTTTGGGCAATGTCGGCGCAAGCGGCTTGCAGGCGAAAATGTTAAACGAAAACTTACGGCAAAAGCCGGATTCTTCGACGCGCGACAGACGGTTTTTATAATTGCAAAAAGTTTCACCGGTGGCTTCCATGCGAAGAAAATGCTCGCATAATTCACAGCTCGGTTCAAGCTCCTCCGGGAGACCGTGTTTTTTCAAGTGAAAACCTCCTTGCTTCGTCATTTTGTGTGTCATGTTTGGCAATCAAAAATAATACAGTTTATATTATATCACTTTTTTCATAAAAATCAAGGCGTGTTGCGCATTTTTTCACGCTTTTTTTCACTTTTGACATTTTTCTCCGGTTATTCTCTCAAAAAGGGCAAAAACGCCTTGCAAACAAAGCAAAGCGCCAATGGCGGCAAAGCTAAACAAAACATATACTGCAATGATCCCATAGAGTTGGTTTGCGTCAATAAGTATCGGTGTAACGGTACGTGAAAACACGGCAATTGTCTCACGCGGCAGAAGCAACAGCAGAACAACCGTATATATCGGAAACAGCACGGCGCCGGTAATTCGGGTGAATAAAAACGGCCGCACCGATAAACCGTATTTGCCGCAAATATCGCATACCTGCGCCCAAACACATAAACCCGAAAAGCCGCATGCGGAAGTGCACAGAAGATAGTTTAAGGGAAACGCGGCAGTCATAAGCGACAAAACTGCTGCGGACAATTCCGAAAAAGCCCGTATACCGAATGCCTGCAGCGCGTTGCAAGGCATTATGCGGCAAAGCACGCCGGAAAGTACGCTAAACAGCGTGACATAGCCGCAAATCATGAGCATTCCGGTCACGGCGGCCTGTATGCTTTTGCAGAACGATGAGGCAAGCGTTTGATGCGGCGGTGTTAATAGCTGTATGTCTTTGGCTTTTTCGATCGGAAAGCAAAACCGCAAAAGAAACGCATTGGTTATAATTGTTAAACCTGAGGCAGCCAAAAGCATAAAACCGGCTTTGGGACTGCCGAGTGCATAAGTGCCGGCAACGCCCATTAAAAAAGCCGGTGAAACGTTATCGGCAAGGGCAACCACCCGTTCTGCCGCCTGCTTTGTGCAGCGTCCGTTTTCATAGGCAATGCCGGCAGACGAGGCACCGTTCGGAAATCCGCCGAAAAAACCGGTTAGCAGTGCGCCGCATAAGGCGGGCGGAACGCCGAAAAGAGGCGACAGCACAAAAGAAAGTGTATTACCGGCAGACTCTGCAAGACCGGTTCTTGCGGTGATCTGGGTTATAAACAAAAACGGAAACAAGGAAGGGATCAAAACCGTAACACAAAGGTGAAGCGCGTTCTTCACAAGCGGCGCAAATACCGCTGCTCTCATACAGCAAAGAAAACACAATCCGCAAAAGAAAACGGAACCGGCGATCCCGGTGATTTTTTTCATAAGCAACCGACCTGTCCTTATAGACTTTTTGATTGATACAGTGTATTCCGCATCAAGCGGCATATTGACAGATTTCGGAAGTTTGACGATTATTTTGCCGCAAGCGGCATATCTCGGAGGAGCTATGAGTAAACATAAGATGACAAACGAAATTCGCACGCGCATTGCCGATAAAACCGGACTCCCGGTGGATGTCCTCGGAAAAGAAGCGGTTTTTCAGCTGTTTTCCGACAGAGAAATGATTTTGGAGGGAGTTCGCTGTTTGGAATACTATGACGAAGGCTATGCACGTATACGAACGGTTTGTATGTTAATTGAAATCACGGGTGCAAGGCTCGTAATAAAATGCTTGGCAAATCAAAATATCAGTGTGTCCGGACAAATCGAGCATATCGATCTTGAAAGGCTCGCGTGAAGGTGTGAGGCATATTTTCCCGTTTCTTTCCGGGACGGTGGTGTTGAAGGTCGAGGGAATCAAGCCGGAAACACTCATTAACCGTCTGCGTTTACGTTTTCCGCTGCGCTCGCTTGTCAAGACCGGGGAAAACGGACTGCATTTTGAAATTGCGTGCAGGGATAAACTGCCCGTTTTAGCGTGTATTCGCGCGATATGTCCGACTTCCGACGTTACTGTCGAAAAAGAAATCGGACTTCCGGTTCTTGCACGGCGGTTGAAAAAGCGCGCCGGGCTGTATGTCGGCGGTGTGTTGGCATTGCTTTTGGCGTTTGCGTCCTCCAAAATGATATGGCTTGTTTCGGTCGAAGGCAACCAAAATGTAGAAAGCGTACAGATACGCCGGCAATTGCGGTCGCTCGGCATTGCCGAAGGGCAGCCGAAACAGACAAACGATTTGGAATATCTGTACAACTCGTTTTTGTTAAATGAAAAGCGTATATCGTGGATCGCGATCAACTACGATGGCATGATTGCCCATGTTGAAGTAAAAGAAGCCGAAAAGCCCGAAAAGCAGATCGATAAAAGCAAAATTACCAATCTTGTGGCATCGACGGACGGAGTCGTGCGGCGTGTGGACGCGTTGGACGGAAGTGCTGCCGTGGTGCCGGGCGATACGGTCCGAAAAGGCGAGCTGCTTGTATCGGCCTTTATGGAAACGCGCGAAACGGGAACGGTTTTACGCACGGCACGCGGCTTTGTTTGGGCGTCCACGGTTCATAGCTATGAAATATCCGTGCCGAAAACGATTACCGTAAAAAACTATTCCGGCAAGACCAAAACGGCACGAACCCTGTGTATCCTCGGAAAGAAGCTTCCGCTGTATCTGCCGCTTGCGAACGCTGCGGAACGCTATACAAAAACCTATACGGTAAAACCGTTTACGCTTTTCGGATGCATCCGGCTGCCTTTTTCCATCCAAACGGAACGTTCGGCTGCCTATGTGGAGCGTGAAAAGACCGTAACAAAGGAAACAGCCGCCGAAAAAGCGGCGGCTGAAATGGCAAAACGAATCGAAAACGATTTTGAGCGCGCGGAAATTCTGAAACGCACGGAAACCTTTTCGGAAACGGACACGGCGTATGTTTTCACGTTTGAATTTTTGTGTCTTGAAAACATTGCCGTGCCGGTGGAATTGCAATTTGAGGAATAAGACTGTTATGAATTCAGGTCGCGAACGGCTCTTGCGCAAGCCATGAGCAAGCCGTCGTTGTGGAAGCCTTTGGTCGGGCAGATGAAGCCGCCTTCGCCGTTTTCATTCCAAGCGTAGATAATGGCAAGGTCGTTAAGCGTCTTTCCGGCATATTTTTTCTGGAATTCGCCGCAGCGCATGATATGGTTGTAAAGGGAAATCGGCGTGATGTCCGGCGAATAGCAGGAATAAGCCTCCGGTTTTTCAGGCTTTTCGTTGGGCCGGTTGTCCCAGCCGCCGGAAAGGCAGGGCATATACGGGAGCTTGCCGAATTTTGTATGTCCCTCCCACACGACTTCATGGTCATGGGCAAGGTCGTCGAACGGCAATAGATAACTTACCGTGCCGTCAGCAGATGTGGTTTTGCCGCGGTGATAGTTGTAGCCGGTAATGCCGTCAAAACCGTCAAGATACAGCTTTTCGCCCAAATCCGTCCAAATATTTTCCCGTTCAAGGCTCATCGCGCCTGTCGCATCGCGTAGTCCGCCCTGACAGCCCATGATAAAGCATCCGGGAAGTCCGGCTTTGACGCATTCTTCACGCAAATAGTCAAAGCATTCATGTGTTTTTTCTCTGCCGCCTAAGTAATCAACGATACCGCTTGCCGAGAAAAAGATAATGACCGGTTTTCCGTCGATTTTCAAAGCGTGTTCATTTGTTAAAAAGCGCATCCAGCGGCTGCATGCGTCTTTCCATGTCTCATAATAGATCTGCGCGCCGTGGTGGTTGCAGACAAGCAGACAGAATTCGAGAAGCGATGCATTGCGGCTGGCAAGATACCGGTCGATAGCACGGTTGTTGCCGCGTTCTTCGCCGCCGCCCTCAGGATAATACCAGTCGAATGCCCAAAAGGCAAGGCCGCCGTTATGCGCATAATCGATCTGCTTTTCAATGTTTTCGACGCTGTTGCCGAGCCAACCCCAAACAGGTTGACGGCAGTCGAATTCTTCGAGAAGCCGCCGTGTCCAATTGCCGCGGTATTCGTACCAGCCGTCGTAGTAATACGCACCGAGTTTCATGTTTCAACACTCCTTTTGTCATTCAGAATTGTTTTAGTCCTCGCCGCTTATGTCATCTATCTGACATTCCAAGTCATCTACTTGATCTTGCAGGTTATCTACCTGATCTTGCAGGTCATCTATTTCGTTTGCTATGTGTACAAAAACGCTGCCAATATCGGTAGCCGGCGTTGCGTTATAAATTTCGATGAGTTCTAATTCTGCCTTGCCGCCGCATTCCATAAAATCAACGCGAAAGCCGGTCAATATCCCTTTCCATTGCGGATTTTCAGCCATATCCAAATAGATATCCAGCTTTTCTCCGGCCGTGTATGTATCGGAACGTACACACTTATTTTGTGTATAAGTATCTTCGACCGATGTTTTGAAATAGACCTGCGCATAGGAGCGATTGGGGGTGTCCGGATAGCCGGTAAAGCGCAGATGGACATAACGTGCACGTGATAGATCAAGACGCACGGAATTGTTTAAGAGAATCGGGTCATAGTATACGGCTCCTCCATCACGCATGACCGGCAGTGCGGAAAGGACAAGGCTGGTTTTGCTTTCCGGCAGAATTGCCGCATGGATCAGTTCCCAACCGTCCTCAAAAGTTTTGAAAGGATTTGAAAACTCAAAGACAGCAAGCGGCGTTTCTCCCGAAAGCATTTCGCGAAGAGCTGCGTTTCTATTGGGTGCGGCAACCAGATTCAGCGCTTTTTCAAGAAGTTCGATCCGTTTTTCGAGCTCCATGATTTTTTCATCGGTGTACATGTGTTTTACTCCTTTGTTTATAAACTTCTTTCTTGTACTTATTATATATTTTTAGCCTTTTTTTGTCAAGCAATTTGTGAAAAAAGCCAAAAAAGACTTGCCAGAGCAAGTCTTTTTTGGTCATAGCGGCTTTTTCACGATTGCCGCGTAACGTCTCGGATAGATGGGATTGGTCGGTTTGATTTTGCGAATCATAAGAAGCGCATGTTCGCTTATTGTACCGTCTGCTTCGGAAAGTGGAGCAGGGTAAATCTTTTCCAACTTGCCGGATAGCGCCGGAATGGCTTTTGCGGCAAGCGAAAGCTCACTTTCCGGATTTGCCGCGTCGCATTCCTTCAGGCTCTTATAAGCAATAAATGCACCGCCGACTTTGACAAACGGCAGGCACAGCTCACATAGAACCGGAAGCGCAGCAACCGCACGGGAAACGACAATGTCGTATTTTTCCCGGTGACCTTTTGCGACAAGCTCTTCGGCACGGGCAGAGAACACGTGCGCATCAAGTGAAAAACGCTCCGAAACGCTCGAGGTGAATCGCAGCTTTTTTTCGGTGCTGTCCACAAAAGAAATATCAATGTCCGATCTTAGCAGCTTGAGCGGCAGTCCCGGAAAACCGGCGCCGCAGCCGATATCGATGACGGTGGCGTTTTGCGGCAAAAGGGCATATTTTAACGGATACAGAGAATCCAAAAAGTGCCGTGAACAGATATCGCTTTCGGTTTTGAGGGCCGTTACATTCGTGTGTGCATTAAATTCCGAAAGCATTTGAAAGAGACTATCAAATTTTTCCGCTGTTTCTTCGGTGCAAGCAATATCGTTTTGCTTGCAGAATGCAAGGATGTGTTCGGAGGTATAGGACATAAGGACTCCTTATAATGTGTATTAGGCTTTATTTTTTTGCCGGTCAAGATACGTTTGCAAGATGATCTGCGCCGAAAGCGTATCAACCGCTTGCTTTCGTTTTTTGCCGAACGTGCCGGTTTCATCCATAAATCCGGCAGCGAGGATCGACGAACGGCGTTCATCCAAATATTCGACCGCAAGGCCGGGACAAGCCGCAGCCAGTTTATCGCCGAACACATGGATCTTATCCGCGGAAGCGCCGGCAGTGCCGTTCATATTGAGCGGCAGTCCGATAACGGCTTTTTTTACGTCTTTTTCGGCGATTAACACGGCAATCTGTGAAACGGCGTTGTTCATACCGGTGATTGTTATCGTGCCGATGCCGCCGGCAAGCAATTCGGTCGGATCACTGAGTGCAAGTCCGACACGTACGTCGCCGTAATCAATTCCAAGAATTCTCATGATGTTCTATTTCCATTTCCGTAATTGATCAAAACGGTACCGTACCTATAAGCCGGGTTCTGTGAAGATGTGACTTATCACATCCCTGACAGCTATCTATCTTGTCTTTGCGTCGCCGCAAAGCTCTGTGCCACCTGTGAAGCGCAGGGCGCGCTGCCGACCAAACGGCGTTCACGTGCGGTGTTGCTTCGGATAGGGTTTACACGGCCGCAAAGTTTCCATTGCGCCGGTGAGCTTTTACCTCGCCTTTTCATCCTTACCGTAAAATACGGCGGTAATTTTCTGTTGCACTTTCCCTAAGGTCACCCTCGGCAGACGTTATCTGTTATCCTTGCCCTGTGAAGCCCGGACTTTCCTCACATCAATCCCTTTCGATGCATGACGCGCAGCTGTCCGGTACGGTACAGACGTATTATACCGTTTTTTTGCAAAAATGTCAAGAGCCGTTCGACATTGTCGAAAAAATTGAAAAGTCTCTTGAAATAAACGCTGATATCTGCTACAATGGTTCCGGTGATTATCTTGAAAGAAACCATTTTTCTTGACAGCGGAATTTTGACCTATGAGTTTGTGCGAAAAAATATCAAAAACATCAATCTTCGCATCAAAAGCGACGGTTCGGTGCATGTTTCTGTTCCGCGCACTGTGACAAAGAACGAAGCCGAAGCCTTTATCTGCCAAAAAGAAGCGTTTATCCGCGCGGCACAGGCGAAATTTGCAGCTTTTCCGGCGATCAAAGAGAACGAGCCGTTTCTCACGAACGGCACGGTCATTCCGATATTGGGCGAACCGAAAACCGTGTCGCTTTTTACAACCGTTTTATATGAATCGGTGAGCATAGCGAGGGATACGCTTGCAATCGCTGTGCGCCCGAATGCCAAACCCGAACACGCCGTATTTCTTCTCGAAAGCTATCTGAAACGCGAATGTACTGCCAAAATCACGGCAGTCTGCCGCCGGGAATTTCCGCGCTTTGCCGCTGTGAAGCCTGATTTGGTATTTCCGAAAATTACCGTGCGCCGCATGACCTCTCGCTATGGGAGCTGCAATGCGTCAAAATGTGCCGTGACTTTTAATACCGTGTTGTACCATATGCCGGAAAGCTTGATGGAATATGTGGTATGTCATGAATTTTCGCATTTCTTTGTTCAAAACCATTCGGAGGCCTTTTATCGCCGCTTATCGTACTTTCTGCCGGATTGGCAAGAACGGAAACAAGGTTTAGCTTTCTTTTGCTCCAAGTATCCGCAGATTTGGGAGCTTTGATAAATATTTTATTATGTGTTGATGAAAACAACACGTTAATTTCAAAAACGACAAAACACAACAAAAATTTACAAATTTAATATTGCAATTCTTTACAATTTACTGTATAATAAATTAACTTAATAGATTTCCACGTTTACTGTTAAGAAAAAGGCGAATCAAAACGATTTGCCAATTAAATTTTGAAAGGAAAAAACACGATGAAAACAAAAATTTTAGCAGCAATCCTCGTTTCCGTTTCGGCACTTACTATTCTTGCTTCCTGCGGGCCTCTCAAAGAATGCGACTTTTGCGGCAAAACCAAAATTTGCAAAACAGAAAAAATTTTGGGACAGGAAATCGCCATTTGCGGCGATTGCGAAAAGGAACTCAACAATTTTACAAGCGGTTTGTCCGATTATTTAAGCTAAAATCCGCACAAGCCTTTTTCTTCAAAACGTACATCCAAAATGCAAAAAAGCGGCATCCTTTTCGGTTGCCGCTTTTCGTTTTGCTTATTGTTTAGTTCAAACCCATGGATTTCAAATAATCGTAGCTCTTTTTCAGGCAGGCATACGGATCTTCGCCGTAGCAGTCGTCCTGTTCGACAAACGCATATTCCACGCCGTTGCGGATAGACGTTTGGATAATGGCATCGAAATCCAATACACCGCTGCCGACGGGTGCATAGTAGCTTTTGCCGTCCTTGACGATTAAGTCTTTATAGTGAACGCAAGGCGTGCGTCCGGCAAGCTTGTTCAGCCATTCGACCGGGTCGTATCCGCCGACCTTCACCCAGTGTGTATCAAGCGTAAAGCCCATTTCACTCGGTGAAAAAGCTTCCGTCAGATAATCCATGCCGAGCTTGCCGTCAAACTTCTTGAATTCGACTGCATGATTGTGGTACATGAAGTATCCGCCGGCGGCTGCAATGCGTTTTGCGGCAGGAACTGCTTTTTCGATAAAATCCGTAAAGGTGGTTGCGTTGGCATCCGGTGAAAACACGCCGGGCAAACAGCCGATACCGATGTATTTACAGCCGAAAATTTTGTGGTCTGCAACCAGTTTTTCCGGGTCGGCCAGAATTTTTCCGTAATCGTAATGTGTAAGATCACAGGAAAGGCCGTTTGTTTTTAACTGTTCTGCAAGCCATTCAGGCTCATAATCGCAGGTCCCGGATACCTGCACAGAGGTATAACCGATATCAGCGACTCGTTTGAGAGCATCGGAAAATCCGTCTAAGGTTTGTGTTAAAGTGTGTAAGGTATATAACTGAGCACCGATTTTCATAATAAAAGCTCCTTTACATAAAGTTTTGTGTTGACATTTTCCGGTAATCGTATTATAATGGATATATAAAAGATTTGCAATGCACAATTTTGCGATTTCAGCTGTTTTATTTGCACAAAACAACTTTTTTGTAACGGGAGGTGACTCTTTGAAGTTCAAATTCAAGCTTGTCTATGCGACAAAACGCAACACGATTCCGTTTAAGCTCCAAGAGCCGCAGCTCGGCTTTAACGATCTTACTTTTGTCCATGAGGGACAGCTCTCGTATATTCTCGACGGAACCGCTGTGACCATCGGACCCGGTCAGGCCATGTATTGTCCGCAGGGCGGTTCGCGCTACCGCGTCAAAGGTACGGAAAACGCTGTTTATACCTCGCTAAACTTTCGATGTGCTCCCGAAAGCCGCCTGCCGTTGCCGTACCATCTCTATGAGACCGATTCGTATGATATGCGGTTCTATTTGAATAAAATCGTGGAGCTTTATGAACACGGCGGCGAATACGAAAAAGCCAAATGCGATGCGCTTATGGCGCTTGTGGCCTTTTCGCTTCTTGAAAACGTCACCGGCTCCGAAGAAAACAAATATGTGGCGGATATCAAGAATTACATTTCCTGCAACTGGAACAAAAAGCTGACTTTGGAGGAAATTGCCGCCTCCGCGCATCTCAGCCCGTCGTACAGCTCGGCACTGTTTAAGGAGAGCACCGGTACGTCCATCATGGATTATATCATCAATCTCCGCATTGTCAAGGCGTGCGATATGCTGAAGTATTCCGATCGGCTGGTTTCGGAAATTGCCGAAAGCGTTGGCTTTTGCGATATTTTCTATTTCAGCCGTATGTTCAAAAAGCATATGGGCGTGTCCCCGGCAAAATACCGCTCTGAAGAGAGAAATGGGTATACATAAAAAGCATCCCGGTTTTGAAAAATCGGGATGCTTTTTATTAGCGGCTTTAGCTCACCTTAATACCGCGCTTAGAAAAACACGCTCTTGCTGCATTTAACGCCGTTTCCTCCGGTAATACTGCAGGCGACTTGTTCTCTAAGCCAAGAGCCGCATATCTGCTCCCTGCGTAATTGTGATAGGGAAGCACGCGGACTTTTGTGATGTTGGAAAATTGCGCTAAAAACGCCGCGATCTCTTCGGCTTCGCCGTCGTTATAGCCCGGAACGAACGGATAACGGATTTCGACGGGTACATTCTTGTCGGCCAAATAGTGGAGATTTTCAAGAATCTGGCGGTTGGAATGTCCGGTGCAGCGGAGGTGAAGCCGCTCGTCAAGAGCCTTGATGTCATAAAGAAAAATATCTGTATATGCCAACACAGCATCGATGGCTTCGCGCGGCACATCGCCGCAGGTATCGACGGCTGTGTGTATGCCGTTTTGCTTTAATGCCTTTAGCAGTTCGCTGCAAAACGATGCCTGCAACAGGCATTCGCCGCCGGAAAGGGTAACACCGCCGCCCGAATTGTCGTAAAACGCTTTGTCCTGCATCAGCACAGGCAACAGCTTTTCGACGGTGACCGTTTGACCGTAAAGCTTCAAAGCACCGTTTATGCAAAGCGTTTCGCATTTGCCGCAGGCGCGGCAGGCTGTCCGCTCAAACCGGTGAACACCGTCGGCTATCTTGTGCGCGCCGCTCGGGCAGTTGGCGGCACATAAGCCGCAGTTTGTGCATTTGTGCGCATAAAAGGCGAGCTGCGGCATTCCCGTTAACCCTTCCGGATTATGGCACCACACACAGCGCAGCGGACAGCCCTTGAAAAACACGGTGGTGCGGATGCCGTCTCCGTCGTGAACGGCAAACCGCTTGATATCAAAAATCGTTGCGGTCATAGGCACCTCACAAAATATTTTCCGCGCGTTTGATATAAGCGTTTTGCTCAGCGACGCACATATTGTTCCACAGTACGTTCCAGCCGCAAACGCGCACTTGCAGGTTTTTGTAGTTTTCCGGATGCTTTTGCGCATCTCTTAACGTATCCGTGTTGAAAACGTTAAACTGAATGCTCATACCGCCGCCGTTGACATAGGTCATCAAAAGCGCTTTCAGAATCTGCAAGCCTTCGTCGCCGCCGACAGCGGTCGGATGCAGCATAATGTCAAGGCAAAAGCTTTCGGGATAGGTATACGGCCGTAAGGCAAGAGCGGATTCGATAAGCGCGGTAACGCCGTTTTTGTCCATGCCGACCGACGGCGAAGCGTTTTTGGAGCATTCCGCTCCGGCAGACCGTCCGTCCGGTGTGGCAGAGGTCTTGTGTCCTTGCTCGATAAACATCCGCGCCGAATGCATAATGGCTTTGTATACGCCGCCGCGCGCATTGGGACGGTTGTTGACTTTGTTCGAAAAATAAGCGGCAAGAGCGGACGCATAGCGATCGGTTTCGGCATCGCCGCAGCCATATTTGTGTGTGCTGTTCAAGACCTTTGCGTGAAGCATTTCATAACCGTTCCAGTTGTTGTCAAGGGCGGTTTTGAATTCTTCCAAGGAGATTTCTTTCTTGTCGTAAACAAATTCTTTGACCGCCATGACCGAATCGACAAGCGTGGCAAAGCCGCAGTTTAGCAGCGCGGAATTGTTGAATTTCACGCCGTTCTGATAGGCATCCGCGCCTTTTTCAAGTGCGGTCAAAATGGTGGCGGAGTACATGTTGGACGGGTTGATGGTGCCTAAATACGGCTCATACGCAAGAGAAATCCGAATGGAAAGTTCGATCAAATGACTCCATTGGGCGATTACGGCTGCATAGAAATCGTCAAACATTTTCATGTCCGAAAGGCTTCCGGTTTGCACGCCGAACGTTTCACCCAAAATCTTATCGTATCCGTTTGAAAAAACATATTCGACCGGTTTTGCGGCGTTGATATACGCGGTTGAGGTAGAAACTTCAGCAGCACGCACGCCGGTTTCGTAGCAGCCGCGGATGTCCATTTCGCGCGCTTGGTCGTAGGTCGCGCCATAGCTCATGACCGCACGGATCATGCCGGGTTCGCAGCAGAACACCAAGCTGCTATGACCGCGGCGGATCATATCGAACACTTTGAAAAGAATGTTGTCCGGTGTGTTTTGGTTCACTTTGATCTGAATTTTTGGATTGTAGATGCCAAGCTCATCGTATACATCGAGAATCAGTGCGGAAAGCTCGTTGTATTTGCTGCTGCCGTCCGCATGGGTTCCGCCCATATAAAACGGTTGTCCCCAATAGTTGCCGATGGCCGACCACTGCATGAGAAAGTAGCGGAAGAATTCTTTGATTTCTTCTTTTGTATAAACGCCGTTTTGAATATCGTTTTGATAAAAATGCCACAGCGTCGAGTCAAGCCCGTTGCCGAGTGAGCGCACCTGATATGCGTCAAAGCATTCGGACAACAGAAAATAAAGAAAAATTACCTGCATGGCTTCGTAAATGTTCTGCGGCGCACCGTCACGAATGTGGAGAAGACAGTCGGCAATTTGCGTGGCTTTTGCAAACGTTTTGGTTTTTGCATAGCGGTATAAACGGTCAATGAGATCGATAATTGCTGAATAGGTTAAAATCATGCCGTCGAAAAAGGCGGCTTTTTCCGTGTCAAGAGATCCGTTTTGCGTATACTTTTGACGATAAAGTCGTACCCGTTCGAGAAGTCCCGGAAAGCCGAGCGAAAGAACCGCCTCCCAATCCGGCACGACGTGATCAAAATCCGGCCATATGGTCGCCGCACCGCTGTCGCACATTTTTTGCATGACCGGACAGACATCCGGCAGCGTTTTGGAAAACACCTCGTTGTTCCACTTATACTGCGTGAACGGGCAGGCAAGGCGGTTTAGGCTGTACAAAGCGACAAAATAATCGTGTTCGTTGACGTCGATACGGGTATTTGCAAGAACATAAGAAACCGCTTTTGCCTTGGCGACCGGGTGCGCAAGAGAAGCAATTTCCGGTTCAAGGTCATGCAGGCCCTGCCGGATTCCTTCGTCGTCAAGTCCGGTGCTTTCGTCAAAAGCATAGCCATGATATGCCATGCGGTCAAACGGATTAAACGGTTCGTCGGTTTTATGATATTTGTTTTCGAGATAGTTTCTGTCGCAAGCAAACATGATAGGCACCATCCTTGTAATTTTTCAAAACGATTATAACGGAATACAGCCTGAAAATCAAGGGATAAAACGATACCTATTGACTTTTTCGAAACAAGAGTTTATACTGTAAGCGGTGATGGACAATGAATTTTTTACAGCAATGCGAAACCCTTCAAAAAATCGTGCTTGCCTGTTATGTGGCGCCAAATTCGGGCGAGGCTATTCATAAAGACCGTAAATCACATGGGGTGGCACTTCATATAAGTGGGGTGCGCCGCTATCGATTTGCAGATTCCGCAGAACTCACGGTAAAGAAAAATGATTTGATTTTTCTGCCGGAGCATTCCGATTATATTGTTGAAACGGTGGAAAGCGGGGCGTGTTATGCCATCAATTTCCGCATAGCCGATGTCGGTATATATGAGCCGTTTGTGCAGCATATTCAAAATGCTTCCGCGTTTTTGGAGCACTTTAAGAGTGCCGAGCGCACCTATACTGCCAAAAAGTCCGGCTACGAATGGAAGGTCATGGCGGAGACCTATGCAATTCTGTATGACCTTAAACGGGAACGTGAAAAGGCATATTTTACCAAGAGAGAGGAGCATCTGCTGTTTCCGGCGGTTGAGTATATACACGATCATTTCAGCGAAGAAAAACTGTCGGTTGAAGTGCTTGCCGAAATGTGCGGTATCAGCTCGGTGTATTTCAGGCGGCTGTTTGCTGCAAAATACGGTATGCCGCCGGTGAAGTATATCAACAACTTGCGCCTTTCGCGTGCAAAAGAGCTGATTCTGTTCGAACAGTATTCTGTGGAGGAAACGGCACGCTTTTCCGGATTTGACGATGAGAGTTATTTTTGCCGCTTTTTCAAAAAAACGACCGGCATGACGCCGTCGGAATACCGGTTGACACAAACAGAAAACGGATGACGTGCGGTCATCCGTTTATGCTTGCTAAATCATTTTCTTTTTCCATGCGCCGCATAAGTAGAACATTAAGGACATAATGGTGGCGATTGTCCAGCCGACCGGCCACGCCATCCAAATGCCGATCTCGAAAAAGCGTTCAAAAAATACGAACGCCAAAACCACACGCAGAATCAAATCGGTAAAAGTGGCAACGGTGTATTGCGTCATAGCTCCGGCACCGCGCAGCACGCCGTCGGCAATCAGCTTGACCGTCACGACGGCATAGAACGGTGCAACGATCCGGAAGAAGCCCATGCCGACCTCCACAACGCCTTCGGCGCTGTCCGCACTACGGAAAATATCAATGAGCCACGGTCCGCACAACAAATACAGCGCAGTCAAGGCAAGCGCCAGTGTCCAGCCCATCACAAGACCGGCACGGAAGCCTTTTTTGACGCGGTCGATCTTTCCGGCACCCATATTTTGCGCCGTGTAATTGGACATAGCCGTTCCAAGCGTCGAAATGCAGGTGATCGCAAGATTCTGAAGCTTGATAAACGCTGAGTAGCTGGCTATAACCGACATGCCGCATTTGTTGACAAGGCTTTGAATAAACATATTGCCAACCGAAACAAAGCTTTGCTGTAAGGTGGAGGGAACGGCAATTTTTAAGAATTTTCCGAGAAGCGGCACCGAGAACAGTTCCGGCTTTTCTTCACACGTGATGGCCTTTAAGCGTTTCAACACGGCAAACAAGGCAAGTACACAACTGATGCCCTGACAAAGGAAGGTTGCCCAGGCAACACCCTTGACGCCCCAGCCGAGCTTGACAAACAGGATGTCAACAAAAATGTTGCTGACCGATGAAAATGCCAAAAACAAAAACGGTGTTTTGGAATCTCCCAAAGCTGTAAAAATGCCGGTGGAAATATTGTAAAAAAACTGAAAAAACAAGCCGAGCGTATAAATGTATAAGTAATCGATAACATCGGAAAAAATATGCTCCGGAACTTTAATGATGTGCAACAGCGTCGGTGAAAAGAAAAAACCGACAACCATCAGCACTAAGCAAATCGCTCCGGAGGAAAGAAAACACGTGCTGACAGCGGTTTTTAATTCTCTGTATCGTTTTCCGCCGAACAACTGTGAAACAATGACCGACGTACCCACATTGCAGCCGAATGTAAAGGCAAGATAAATGAGCGTTACTTCATAGGCGTTTCCGACGGCGGCAAGCGCATTGTCTCCGATGAATTTACCGGCAACAAAGCTGTCGGCAATGTTATACAGCTGTTGAAAGATGATACTGCCGAGCAAGGGGAGGGAAAAGAGCCACAGAACGCGGCGAGGATTTCCTTCGGTTAAATCTTTGATCATGATAGTGCTACCTCTTTATCCGTTAAAAAAACGGTGTATTGTATACCGGTTAAAAATTATAAACTGCCATATTACAAATCCGGTGAATCGGTTGTAAAAATACCGTAAAATAGTCAGTTAAAAACGTTTTTGTGGTGCTATTTAAATAAAAATTGTGATTTTCAAAAAAAATTAACAAAATAAACCGCTGATTTTGAGTAATAATTGTAAAAAAGCGTAAAAATAGCAAAAATGGTACTTGATTTTTGTAAGAACCCATGTTATAATAAAGTCAATCAAGGACAAGCATATGCTTGAGTTACTTGCACCAATATTTTTTTATGGAGGAAGTATAGAAATGAACAAGACAGAACTCATCGCAGCAATTGCCGAAAAGGCAGGCGTATCCAAAAAAGATGCTGAAAAGGTTGTTAACGCAACGTTTGATGTAATCACGGCCGCTATGGCAGATGGCGATAAAGTTTCTCTGGTCGGCTTCGGCAATTTTGAAGTCAGAGAAAGAGCTGCCAGAGAAGGCAAGAACCCGCAGACCGGTGAAAAAATTAAGATCGCTGCATCCAAGGTTCCGGCATTCAAGGCCGGCAAGGCACTCAAAGACGCTGTTAAGTAAGTCTTTTTCAACAACCGAATATTGTATGTTAAACGCCGTGATTCTCATCACGGCGTTTACGCGTTATTGAATGAGTGAGCCGGATGCGATACAGGACTTTGACCGGACATGCTGCAACAGGAAAATTGCCAAGGCTTACGGCCGTAGAGCAAAACGGGAACAACACAAAAGACCACACGGAACTTCTGTTAAGATAAGATCAATTATGAAATTTAAGGGTGAAAATGAGAAAAACCTTGATTTCTCAAGGTTTTTCGATACGGTACTATTTATACCGCAAAACTTGGTGGGGGAAGGTGGATTCGGACCACCGAAGTCACTGACAACAGATTTACAGTCTGCCCCCTTTGGCCACTCGGGAATTCCCCCATATATAAAATTATGATACACAAGTTGGAGCTGGTGAAGGGAGTCGAACCCCCAACCTGCTGATTACAAATCAGCTGCTCTGCCATTGAGCCACACCAGCGAATGGGTCGCTTTGAACGGAGTCGTTCAAGTGCCTGACGCGCTGTGCGCTTTCTCTTCGGCGCTCGCTCTTTCCCTGCGACGTGCTTTATTATATCACCTTTCGGCGGCTTTGTCAATAGATTTTTCAGAAAAAATCAAGATTATTTTTCGACAATGTTTTCGACAAAGCCGTTCATGTCAATATTGCTCTCAAAACAGCCGTTTTAACTCATTTAATGCGTCCTCAACGGTGTATATATCGTCGTTTATCGGCAGGCCCTCATTCTTTAATCGAACCAACACTTCGGTCACCTGCGGAATATCCAAGCCGGATTCCGTGAGCAAGGCATTTTGCGAGAAAACCTCCTTCGGCGTTCCGGAAACCAAGATCTTTCCGTGGTTCATGGCGATAATCTCGTCCGAATAGACGGCGATATCCTCCATGCTGTGCGAAATAATCACCAGGCTGTTGCCGCGTTTTTTGCGGTATGCCACAAGTCCGGACAGAATTTCGTTTCTGCCGGAAGGGTCAAGCCCGGCGGCCGGTTCGTCAAGCACAAGAATTTCGGGATCCATGGCGACAACACCGGCAATGGCAACGCGCCGCTTTTGACCGCCCGAAAGATCGAACGGGCTTTTTTCGAGCATATCCGGCGTAAGACCGGTAAAATGGGCGGCATCTTTAACGCGCACATCGATCTCCTCATCGGATAGTCCCATGTTGTGCGGGCCGAAGGCAATATCCTTATAAACGGTTTCTTCGAACAACTGATATTCCGGGTATTGGAACACAAGACCGACCTTAAAGCGAACCGAAGGGGTGTCATAGTCTTTGGCGTTGATGTCCTTGCCGTCCAAAAGCACTGTCCCGGAGGTCGGCTTCAGGAGAGCATTGGTCATCTGGGCAAGCGTGGATTTTCCGGAACCGGTGTGACCGATAAGGCCTGTCACCGCATTGTCTTTGATCGTAAAGGAAACATGATCCACCGCTGTCATTTCAAACGGTGTGTTTTTGCCGTATACATAGCTTACATCCTTAAATTCCAACATGGTGCGTCACAGTTCCTTTTTGTTCTTTTTCTTCAGGGCTTCCAAAATGGCGTCTGCCGCATCGGCAGCTGTCAAAACGCCTTTGGTACGGATATCGATGCCGCTTTTTTTCAGCTGTTGAACGAGCAAAGCGGCCTGCGGCGGCTCTAAGCGGTGTGCGGCAAGAAAATCGCCTTTTTCGAATACCTCCTCCGGTGTGCCGGTGAGAACGACCTTGCCGTGGTCGACGACCATCACATTGTCTGCCAAGGCGGCTTCGTTCATGTAGTGGGTGATTAATACAACAGTAATGCCTTTATCGCGCAATTTCAGGATGGTGTCCAGGATATCCTTGCGCCCTTTCGGGTCAAGCATGGCTGTGGATTCGTCGAAGATGATGCATTCCGGCTCCATGGCAAGCATTCCGGCAATGGCAACCCGCTGCTTTTGACCGCCGGAAAGCTTGTGCGTGTCATGCGTGGCATACGCACTTAAACCGACAGTCGCGAGAGCGTTGTCCACACGGCGGCGAATCTCCTTTGGCTCCAACCCGAGATTTTCGGGTGCAAAGGCTACATCATCCTCCACAATGGTGGCTACAAGCTGGTTGTCGGGGTTTTGGAAGACCATGCCGATGGTTTTGCGGATTTCAAAATTTTGGGACTCTTCTTTGGTGTCCAGGCCTTGCGAAAAGGCGGCTTTGTATACGGTGACAGAGCCTTTGTCCGGTAAAAGCATAGCGGAAAGAAGCTTGGCAAGCGTTGATTTTCCGGAACCGTTGTGGCCGATGATGGCGGTAAAACGGCCGCGGAAGACGTCTGCGGAAAGTCCGTTCAAGGCGGCATGCGCTTCGTCTGCCGCACCGTCCTCTTCGGGATAAGCATAGGTTACGTCAAGTGCCTTTAAGATGATGTCGTTGTTTTTCAAGAAAAAGAATCCTCCCTGACGAGTGAAGCAAAGGCTGCATCCATATACGATAAGTCGTCGGAAATTCCGGTAAGTGTTACCGGAACAAGACTGTTTTCGGCAATACCCGGAACGGCGTCTGCCGCAATGTGTGTTTCAATATAATTTTTCGTATGCCCGACAGCCGTTCCGTTTTCGATTTTCTCGACAAGAACTGTATGAACGCAGCCAAGCATGGCTGTAAGAACGTCCTTTCGAACGTCAAGCATGACGGCCTTTAAGCGTGCGGCACGGTCTTTCTTGACAGTTTCGCCGATTTTGTCTGAGCGTTTTGAGGCTTCGGTTCCGGCACGGTCGGAGTAGGGGAAGATATGCACATATAAAAAGCGGCTTTTGCGGACAAATTCTTCGGTTTGGCGGAACATTTCCTCGGTTTCACCCGGAAAACCGACAATGATATCTGTTGTAAAGGTGACATCGGGAATAGCGGCGCGAAGCGTGTCCAAAACAGCGGTAAACATACGCGTGTTGTATTTGCGGCGCATGGTGGCAAGCACGGCGTCACAGCCGCTTTGAAGCGACAGATGAAAGTGCGGACAAACGTGCTTGCAGGCGGCGAGCCGTGCGGCACTGTCTTTTTTGATGACGGTCGGCTCGAGAGATCCCATGCGGATGCGTTCCGGCGCCGGCTCCGTTTTGTCTACCTTCTCGACAAGCGAAATAAGGTCGCTGTCCGGCAAATCCTTTCCATAAGCAGCCGTTTCGATGCCGGTCAAGACAATTTCTTTATAGCCGTGCTTTACCAGGACGGCAATTTCCGCACAAACTTCGTTTTCCGGCTTGGAACGCACTTTGCCGCGCGCTTTTGGAATGATACAGTACGAGCAATGGTTTTCGCAGCCGTCTGCAATTTTGACATACGCGCGAACCTTATCCGAGCCGGTCACGTGCATATAGCCCGGTGTGCAGGCGGAAGCAGGCGAATCGGCAACAACTTTCGGTGCAAGACCGCGGCGTTCGGCAAGCAGCTTTACGGCGGCATCGGCAAGAGCGGTTTTGTCGCGGTTGCCGATGGCAAGATCCAGACCGTGAACGGCTGCTGCCTGTTCGGGGTCGACTTCGATCATGCAGCCCATGGCAAGCACCAGTGCCTTTTCGCCGCCGATCTTGCGGGCGCGGCGGATGATCTGGCGGCTTTTGCGGTCACTTTCCGCCGTCACGGTACAGGTGTTGATAACGTAAACATCGCACGGCTCATCGAAAGAACCGATCGTAAAGCCTTTGGCGATAAATGCCTCTTCAACGGCGCGTGTTTCATATTGATTGACCCGACAGCCGAGCGTATAGAACGCAACGGAATAGGTATTGTGCTGCATCGGCGGCTTAATGAAAGAACAGCGGCAGCTTTTCAAGGTAGAGGATATCCTTGCGGTCGGCTGCTTCGCCTTCGGCAAGAACGGCTGCGCGGCCGACAACAACACCGCCGGCCTTATGAATCAGCTCTTCAACAGCCGTCAGCGATTCGCCTGTGCTGATAACGTCGTCCACGATGACAATGCGCTTGCCCTTGATGAGCGCAGCATCTTTGCTGTCGAGATACAGTGTCTGCACCTTGGCGGTGGTGATGGAATGCACCTCTACGCTGATCGGATCGGTCATGTAAGCCTTAATGCCCTTGCGTGCGACGAAATGCTTCTTTTCACCGGCCTGACGTGCCATTTCATTGACAAGACCGATGGCCTTGGCTTCGGGTGCGATCAAATAATCGTGCGGCGGAAGAATTTTGTTTAATTCTCTTGCACAGGCTTCTGTCAGTTCATAGTCTCCGAGCATGACAAAGCCGGCAATCGAAAGCTTGTCGTTGAGTGCGCAGATCGGCAGGTCGCGTTCAAGGCCGGCTACCTTGATTCTGTAATATTCTTGTTTTTCGTTGCTCATTGTATTCACTCTTTCTGTTTGTATTCGGTTTATGCCATTTTTTCGGGCAATTCTTGACCGCCCAAAATGTGAAAATGCAAGTGCATGACCGACTGCTTGGCGTCTGCGCCGCAGTTGGAAATCACGCGATAGCCGTTTGTAATGCCGGCTGCTTTTGCAATGTCGCCGATTTTTGCAAAAATTTTGGCAACGACTGCGGCATTATCCTCGTTGACGGCATCCACATTTTGGATGTGTGCTTTCGGAATGACCAGTACATGCACCTTTGCCATGGGATTGATATCATAAAAGGCGAGCATATCGTCGTCTTCATAAACCTTGTTCGACGGAATTTCACCGTTTGCGATTTTGCAGAAAATGCAATCCATTGCTTTCGCTCCTTTTCAAAATATTATGTCCGTAAAAACACCTTAACGGTCTGACGCAGAGCGCGTCAGACCGAGAGAATCAATTCTGAATGGGTTATCTTGCAAGCTCGTCGATTTCCTTACGGACATCGGCAATGAATGTGTCAAGTGATTCGGTGCCCATATCGCCGTTCTTTCTCGAACGAACAGCAACCGTTCCGCTTTCGCATTCCTTGTCGCCGATAACGAGCATATACGGAACTTTTTCAAGCTGCGCTTCGCGGATCTTGTAGCCGATCTTTTCGTTTCTCGTGTCGGTCTCAACGCGGATTCCGGCAGACGTTAACTTCTTTGCCACCTCGGCGGCATAGTTGTGCTGACGGTCGCTGATGGGAAGAAGCTTTACCTGAACCGGCGCAAGCCACGTCGGAAACGCACCGGCAAAGTGTTCGATTAAAATGCCGATGAAGCGTTCAATCGAACCGAAGCATACGCGGTGGATCATGATCGGACGATGCTTTTCACCGTCCGAGCCGGTGTATTCCGCTTCAAAGCGCATCGGAAGCTGGAAGTCGAGCTGAATGGTGCCGCACTGCCAGGTTCTGCCGAGTGAGTCCTCTAAGTGGAAATCGATCTTCGGACCGTAGAACGCGCCGTCGCCTTCGTTGACAACATACGGCATATGCATTTCGTCCAGAGCTGCACGAAGGCCATTGGTAGCTGCCTCCCAATCCTCCAAAGAACCGAGATGATCCTCCGGCATGGTGGAAAGCTCCACATGATATTTGAAGCCGAAAACGTTGTAAACTTCATTGATCAGACGGACAACGCCCTTGATTTCACCGGTAATCTGTTCCGGCGTCATAAAGATGTGTGCATCGTCCTGCGTAAAGCAGCGCACACGCATAAGGCCGTGCATTTCGCCGCTCTTTTCATGACGGTGAACAATGCCGAGTTCGCCGAGACGCATCGGCAGATCCTTGTAGGAGCGCGGCTCAAGCTTGTACACAAGCATACCGCCCGGACAGTTCATCGGCTTGACGGCAAATTCGTTGTCGTCAATGGTGGTGGTGTACATATTATTTTTGTAGTGATCCCAGTGGCCGGAGGTTTCCCACAGTTCACGGCGAAGCATGATCGGCGTGCTGATTTCCTGGTAGCCCTCACGTGTGTGAATTCTGCGCCAGTAATCGATAAGCGTGTTTTTGACAATCATGCCTTTCGGAAGGAAGAACGGAAAGCCCGGACCTTCTTCGAGAAGCGCAAAAATTCCGAGTTCCTTGCCGAGGCGGCGATGATCGCGCTTTTTGGCTTCTTCAATGCGTGCCAAATGCTCGTCAAGCTCGCTCTGCTTTGGGAACGCCGTGCCGTAAACACGGGACAGCATTTTGTTCTTTTCGTTGCCGCGCCAGTATGCACCGGTGCAGGAGGTGAGCTTGATGGCCTTCAATTTGCCGGTGGAGGCAAGGTGCGGACCGGCGCATAAATCGGTAAAGTCTCCTTGCGTGTAGAACGAGACAATGCTGCCTTCGGGCAGGTCGTTGATAAGCTCAACCTTGTAAGGCTCATCTTTTCCTTCCATGTACTTGACCGCTTCTTCACGCGGTTTTACCGAGCGGACAAGCGGCAAATCTTCCTTGATGATCTTCTTCATCTCGGCTTCCAATTTTTCGAGTACATCTGTCGTAAAGGGAATTTCCGTATCAAAATCGTAGTAAAAACCGTTGTCAATGGCAGGGCCGATGGCAAGCTTTGTGTTCGGATACAGACGCTTGACGGCTTGTGCCAGCACGTGGGATGCCGTGTGGCGGTAAACCTTGCGGCCGTCCTCATCCTCAAACGTTAAAAATTCGATTTTGCCGCCCTTGTCGGCCACATGGTTCATTTCGACAATTTCGCCGTCAAGACGAGCAGCAAGAGATGCGCGTGCAAGGCCGGCGCTGATTTTTTGTGCAACCTCTTCAATTTTGCAGCCTTCGGGCATTTCGAGCTTGCTGCCGTCCTTTAAGATAAATTCCAGCATGATGTAGCATACCTCCGGTATTTTAATATAAGTTATTTTTTGATAGGGGATATAGGTTTTCCGGAAAACAACAAAACGCCCCGTACACGATTTCTCCTGTACGGGGCGACAGATAGCCGCGGTTCCACCCGTTTTAACGCCCGGAAAATTAACCGAACGTCCTTCATTTGTCATAACGCCGACACGCGCCGCAAATTGGATTCTGCGGAACTCACGGGTGGTAACAAAGCGTCTTTGTGCGCTTTCAGCCGCTGACGCACTCTCTGCTAAATGAGCTTTGCCGTGTCCCGATCACAGTTGATACGTGCATTATACTACGTTTTTTGCGGTTTGTCAAGTCTGCACGGAACAAGTTTACGATTTTTTCGATATTTTAACGCCGGAATCCGCATTAACGGCCGAACTCGGTAAGCCCTTTGACAATGCGGTAGGCAATGGCGGCGGCTTCTTCGCGCGTGACATAGCTCCGATAGCGCATTTGTCCGTCGTTGTCACCGCGCAGTATCCCGCGCTTTTCACAAAAATCGCGTTCCTCCTTCGACCATTCCTCGGGCGGCTTTTCAGCCAAGCGGCGCAGATAATCCTCCATCATTTCGTCGAATTTTTCTTGGGTCACAGCAGACTCCTCCTGTTCGTTCGGATTGTAATAATAAACACCAAGCTTGTTTGGAATGCCGGTAAACGCGGCAATGTCAAGACTTTCGTATGACGTGCCTTTCGGGCGAAGCTCGAGATGGGTGTGTGCCCCGTAGCTGTGACCGGTGTTGCCCATAATGCCGATTGCCTGTCCTTTTGCGACAAACGCACCGTTCGGAACAAGAAAGCTCTTTAAGTGCATATAATAGACGCGTCTGCCGTCTTTCATGGTGACAACGACGAAATTTCCGGCTTCGTTGGCCTGAAATCCCGTGCGCACCGTGCCGGCACTTATGGCATAAACGATGATATCATCTAACCCCACAAGGTCAAGTCCGTGGTGAAAGCGCGTTACGCCGTTCAGTGTCCGCATTCCGTAAACGCTGGTTACGCGAAAAGTTCCTTTGAAACAGGAAACCATATCGCACACTCCTCCCCGGATGTTTGTTGACAGAAAGCTCTGTCCTTGCAAGTATATGCCGCGTATGGCAGAAACGTTCTGCCGAAAGCTTAAAATTCACATATGTTTCGCACTTTTAAGCATATATTTTCAAAAATGCATGGTATACTGTAAAAAATCTTTAAGAGCGATACCGTGATATCGACAAGATTGCTTTGAATCGAATATAAGGTGTCTTTTGCTGCGAATCGTGCAAAGGTGTTTTTCTGTATGTTTGAAATCTTGTCGAATCGGCAGGATTTTTTCTTTACCGAAGCGCAGTATGCCAAAAGGAGTATCCCGATGACCGTAAAACGCAATCAATTCCATGCCCAAACCGTTCTTTCGCCCGGCGGCGAAACGTATCTTGCGGCCTTACGGAGTTTTGCCGAAACACAAGAAATCAAGTTTCCGACAGCAAAAAAACTTGCTGTCTTGCCCGGTTTTTGCGACGTACATGTCCATTTGCGCGAACCGGGCTTTTCTTATAAAGAGACCATAAAAACCGGAACTCTTGCCGCTCGTTCCGGCGGCTACAGCGATGTCTGCTCCATGCCGAATCTTGACCCGGTTCCGGACAGTGTGCCGCATATGATGGAGCAGCTTGAAATCATCCGTCGAGATGCTTCTGTGCGCGTTCATCCGTATGCCGCCATAACGGTCGGCGAAAAAGGCGAAACGCTTTCGGATATGGAAGCACTTGCACCGTATGCCGTGGCGTTTTCGGACGACGGACGCGGCGTGCAGGCGGAGGAATTGATGGAGAGTGCCATGCGACGTGCCAAAGCGCTCGGGAAACTCGTTGTCGCCCATTGCGAGGACAATGCGCTTCTTCGCGGCGGCTACATTCACGACGGTGTGTATGCCGCTTGTCACGGCCATCGCGGTATCTGTTCGGAAAGCGAATGGAGACCGATCAAACGCGACCTTGCTCTTGCCGCCAAAACGGGCGCATCGTACCATGTGTGCCACATCTCCTGCGCCGAAAGCGTTGCGCTCATCCGCGAAGCCAAAAAGGCCGGAATCGATGTTACGTGCGAAACCGCGCCTCATTATCTGCTTCTTACCGAAAACGAGTTGGAGGAGGACGGACGCTTCAAGATGAACCCGCCGCTTCGCTCTCAACGCGATGAAGAAGCTTTGCTAGAGGGACTCTGCGACGGAACAATCGATATGATTGCCACCGATCATGCGCCGCATTCGGCAGAAGAGAAGGGAAAAGGCTTAAAAGACAGTCTGATGGGCGTGGTCGGTCTTGAAACCGCCTTTCCGGTTTTGTATACCGGCCTTGTAAAAATCGGCATTCTGTCGCTTGAAAAGCTGGTCGAGCTTTTAAGCGTTTCACCGCGCAAACGCTTCGGACTTCCCGAACCGAAAAATGAGTTTTGCTTGTGGGACTTGGACGCGCTGTACAGCATTGATCCGAACGATTTCCAAAGCAAAGGAAAAGCAACACCCTTTGCCGGAATGCAGGTGTTCGGTAAACTGTTGCATAATCAGACAAACATGACGGAGGAAGCATGAAACAAGGAATTTATACAATACTCTCCCAGCGCAGCATCGCCAAAAACACCTATGAAATGATTCTTTCTGGCGACACAAGTGCCTTTACACGTCCCGGACAGTTTCTGAATATCAAATTGGACGGTTTTTTCCTGCGCCGCCCGATTTCGGTATGCGATTATACCGACAAAACGATCACCATCATCTATAAAACCGTCGGTCACGGAACGGAAGCCATGAGCAAACTTGCAAAAGGCGCAAAGCTCGATATTCTCACCGGTCTTGGCAACGGCTTTGATATTTCCAAATGTAAAGGAACACCGCTTCTTATCGGCGGCGGCGCCGGCGTGCCGCCCATGTTCCATCTTGCAAGATGCTTTCTTGAAGCCGGCGTGAAACCGTCAGTCATTCTCGGCTTCAACACGGCGGACGAAGTCTTTTATGAAGACGAATTCCGTGCGCTCGGTGCAGAGGTACATATCGCAACCGCCGATGGCTCACATGGCGAAAAGGGCTTTGTCACGGATGTGATGAAGCACATGAACTATGATTATTTCTATACCTGCGGCCCGATGCCGATGTTCCGGGCGATCGAAAAAATTGCCGTGACTGACGGTGAGTATTCCTTTGAAGAACGCATGGGCTGCGGCTTTGGCGCGTGCATGGGCTGCTCCTGCAAGGTCTTGACCGGCGGCTATAAGCGCATCTGCAAGGACGGTCCTGTCCTCGAACGAAAGGAGATCGTATGGACACAAGCGTAACTTTGTCGGGACTTGCCCTCTCAAATCCCGTCATTCCGGCAAGCGGCACCTTCGGCTATGGCTATGAGTTTGCCGAATGGTATGATATCAATCTTCTCGGCTCGTTTTCCTTCAAAGGAACAACCAAAGAGCCGCGCTTCGGCAATCCAACACCGCGCATTGCCGAATGTGAAAACGGTCTTATCAATGCTGTCGGGCTTCAGAATCCCGGCGTGGAAAAGGTGATTTCCGAGGAATTGCCAAAGCTTGCGAAATGCTTTTCCAAACCGGTGATTGCCAACGTCAGCGGCTTTTCGGTGGAGGAGTACCGGTATACCTGCGCGAAATTAGACAAAGAAGAACAGGTCGGGCTTCTCGAGGTCAATGTCAGCTGCCCGAACGTGCATGGCGGCGGAATGAGCTTCGGGACATCGCCTGAAAGCGCGGCAACAGTCACACGAGCTGTCAAAGAAGTGACAAAAAAGCCGGTCTACATCAAGCTTTCGCCCAATGTGACCGATATTGTGTCTATTGCCAAAGCCTGCGAAGACGCCGGTGCGGACGGAATCTCGCTCATCAACACGCTTCTCGGTATGCGGATTGACTTAAAAACGAAAAAGCCGGTTATTGCCAATAAAATGGGCGGCTTTTCCGGACCTGCCATCAAGCCGATAGCCTTGCGTATGGTCTATCAGGTGTATGAGGCGGTTAACATTCCGATTATCGGCATGGGCGGTGTTTCGAGTGCTGAGGACGTGCTTGAATTCATGCTTGCCGGTGCAACGGCCGTCGAGGTGGGAGCGGCAAACTTGATCGATCCGTTCGCGTGCAAGAAAATTGTGGAAAACTTGCCGCTTGTTATGGAAAAATATGGGATAAACAAACTTTCGGATATCATAGGAGGAGCACATTAACATGGGAAAAGACGTAATTATCGCCTGCGATTTTGCAAGTGCCGCACAGACCTTTGCTTTTTTGGATTTATTCGGTTCACGCAAGCCGTTTGTTAAAATCGGCATGGAATTATTTTACGCGGAGGGACCGGAAATTGTGCGGGAAATCAAAAAACGCGGCCATAAGATTTTTTTGGATTTGAAGCTGCATGATATTCCAAACACCGTCAAAAAGAGCATGGCTGTTCTCTCGCGCCTTGACGTAGACATGTGCAACCTTCATGCTGCCGGAACGATTCCCATGATGCAGGCAGCTCTTGAAGGCTTAACAAGACCGGACGGCACACGGCCGCTGCTTATCGCCGTGACGCAGCTGACCTCTACCGATGCGGAACATCTGGAAAAAGACCTGCTCATTCGCGAGCCGATGGATAAAGTCGTCATGCACTACGCGCAAAACGCTGCAAAGGCAGGACTTGACGGCGTCGTCTGCTCACCGCTTGAAGCAGCCAAGGTTCACGGCGTGTGCGGCAAAAACTTTCTTACCGTCACACCCGGTGTTCGTTTTGCCGACGGAGAGCTTGGCGATCAAAAGCGCGTTATGACTCCGGCACAGGCGAAAATCGCCGGAAGCGACTATATTGTGGTCGGCCGTCCCATTACGGCATCAGACGACCCGGCAGCCGCCTATGAGCGCTGCGTAGAAGAATTCTGCCTATAAATACCAAATACAAAACCGAACCGTCAGAAATCAGAAAGGAAATCAATATGGAAACAAAAACGCTCATCGCCTCCGACCTGTTGAAAATCAAAGCTGTCTTTCTCCGTCCCGAAGAACCGTTCACCTGGGCAAGCGGCATCAAAAGCCCGATTTATTGCGATAACCGCTTAACACTTACCGCGCCCGAAGTCCGAACCGATGTGGAAAATGCGCTTGCCGGTCTCATCCGCGAAAAATATCCGGACGCCGAAGTTCTCATGGGAACCTCGACTGCCGGTATTGCCCATGCCGCCATTACCGCACACATTTTGAATCTGCCGATGGGATATGTCCGCAGCGGAGCTAAGGACCACGGCCGACAGAACCAAATCGAGGGCAAGCTCGAGAAAGGGCAGAAGGTCGTTGTGGTGGAGGATCTCATTTCGACCGGCGGCAGCGTGATCGAAGTGGTGAATGTGCTAAGAGAAGCCGGAGCGGACGTGCTCGGCATCGTTTCAATTTTCACTTACGGCATGAAAAAAGGCCTTGAAAGACTTGCCGAAGCAAATGTCGAAAACGTAAGTCTTACCGATTTCGATTGTGTGATCCGCGTGGCAGCAGAACAAAAGTATATCAAACATGAGGATGTGGAACGTCTGACCGCCTTCCGCAATAATCCCACCGATGAATCGTGGATTCACGCATAGACACATGAGAAAGGAATTGTGCCATGATCAAACATTTAATCGATATTCTTGACCTTTCTGAGGGGGAATTGGAGGAGTTGATTGAAAAAGCCTGCGATATCATCGCAAATCCGGCTGCATACAGCGAAAAGTGCCGCGGAAAGAAGCTTGCTACGCTGTTTTATGAACCATCCACCAGAACCCGTCTCAGCTTTGAAGCAGCCATGTATGAACTCGGCGGCAACGTCCTCGGCTTTTCGGAAGCCTCCAGCTCTTCGGCCTCCAAAGGCGAAAGCGTAGCCGACACGGCAAAAGTCGTTTCTCTGTATGCCGATATCATCGCCATGCGCCACCCGAAAGAAGGCGCACCGCTTGTTGCTTCGATGAACGCCTCCGTTCCGGTGATCAATGCCGGCGACGGCGGCCACAACCATCCGACGCAAACGCTGGCTGATCTTCTCACCATTTACCGCGAAAAGGGACATTTTGACAACCTGACCGTCGGCTTCTGCGGCGACCTCAAATTCGGCCGTACCGTCCATTCGCTCATTTCCGCACTTTGTCGGTATTCCGGTATCGATTTCATTTTGATTTCGCCGGATGAGTTGCGTATTCCTGCCTATATCAAAACCGACGTTATCGGCAAAAACAACGTCAGCTGCCTTGAGACAGGCGATTTGATGTCGGTATTGCCGGATTTGGATATTCTGTACATGACGCGTGTGCAGAAAGAGCGCTTTTTCAACGAAGAGGATTATTTGCGCTTAAAGGACAGCTATATTTTAACACCGGATAAACTCGAAGATGCCAAAAGCGACCTTACCATCCTGCATCCGCTGCCGCGCGTCAATGAGATAAGCGTTGCGGTGGATAATGATCCGCGTGCGTGCTATTTCAAGCAAGCTGCAAACGGAAAGTATATGCGCATGGCATTGATATTAAAGCTTTTGGGCATTGAATAAGCCAAGGAGAACGGATATGAAAATCGACTCGATTATAAACGGCATTGTGATCGATCACATCACGGCCGGAAAAGGCATGGAAATCTATCGTCTGTTAGATCTTGATGCGACCGATTATTCGGTGGCACTCATCAAAAACGTGTCCAGCAGCAAAATGGGAAAAAAGGATATCATCAAAATCGACGCACTGTTCGATATTGATATGAATGTCCTCGGTTATGTTGACCCGGATGTAACCGTCAATATCATCAAAGACGGCGTATTGGCGGAAAAGAAATCGCCGGAGCTTCCTGAAAAGCTTACCGATGTTATCAAGTGCTGCAATCCGCGCTGCATTACGACGTCCGAACAGGATCTTGCACACGTCTTCCGTTTGGTGGATCGGAAAAAGCGCGTTTATCGCTGCATTTATTGCGATTCGCGCGGGAAATTTACCTTTTAGAGGTTAAAGCGGAACGCAAGACAGAAACAGAGCACGGCAGAAACCGTTCGATTCGGCTTCTGCCGTGCTTTATATTTTTATTTGTTTTTGAAGCAGCGCGAACACGGTTCGTATTTACCGCTGTCAACATCTGCTTGTGAAACCTCGACGAGATCCTTGCCTTTCAGATAGCTGCATCCGGCAAGATGGTATTTTTTGCCGTTTGCGGTTGCATAATAGACGCGCTTGTCGGGCGGTATCACAAAATCGTCGTCTGAAGAGGCTTTCGGCGGCTGTTCCGTTTGCGGCACAGCGTTTGCGGAAGACGGTGTTTCCGGCGTCTTGGGTGCGTTCTCGGCGGAAGCTTCGGCTTGAGCCGGTGAATTGTCGGGCACTGTTTCGGAAACGATTTTGTCGGATGGTGTTTGGGCTGGAACGGTTTTGTCGGACGCTGCTTCGTCGACGGATTTTGTGTCAGAGTTTAGCGCGCCGGCAGCAACAGCGGTTTGTTTTTGATCGTTTGGCAACATACCGGGATCAATCGTAACCGAGCCGATTCGGACAAAGCCGAAACCGGGGATGACCAAAAACTTGAAGATGAGAACGCAAAGCAAAAACTGGAACAGGAAGGTTGCTGCAATGGCAAAAAGCGCATGAAACTTGAAAAAATTGTATAGCAGACCGCGCCGGTTGATGTCAATCAAATGATAGGCAAACTCTGCCGCAGCAAATTCTTCGTTCGGTGAGCCGTGAAGGACTTTTTCGGTGCGGTTTTTGACGCAGTAAATTCTGCCAAGCTCCAAGGCAAGCAGCTTGATAAATTCCTCGTCGGAAATATCCGCGCGGACAAATACAATACGGTGTTCGCGGTCGGTGAAGGTGAAAGAATCGACCGTGTGCGCAAGCTGCTCGACCCCAAGAACCTCCATTAAGTGTTTGGTCTGGGCGGACATGGAGACGGCGCTGTAGCGGATGACCATGTAGCCTTCTGTATTGAGAACGCCTTTGAGCGTATCAGGCGTTACGGAGGAAAGCTCATGCTTTTCGATGGTTTCTTTGGCAAGCACTTTCATGTCGCCGAAACGAGCTTTTTTCATGGCACTTAAAACCAATATGTTCCGGCAGGAACCGTATGCGTTTTCCCGTCAATGACAAGCTCCGCCTCTACGGGAACCGTGATCTCATAGCGTGTCTTTCCGTCTTTGTGATACCATTTGGAGGAAACCGTGCCGTGGCGCGTGTCGATCGAGGCAAACAGCGAACCGATACGCTTGTCCGCCAGCGGTGCCACACACACCTTGGAAAAACCGGCTCCGTCTTCGGGAATCTGAATGCCGCAGGCTTTGCCGTATATCCAATCGCCTACCGCACCGTAGGCATAGTGATTGAAGGAGTTCATGTCTTTGCTCCAAACCTTGCCTTGTTCATTGATGCCGTCCCAATGCTCCCACATGGTGGTGGCACCGAGACTCACCGAGAATAACCACGACGGATAGCTTGTCTGCAGTAAAAGCGTGTAGGCGAGCTCCGTATAGCCGTTGTCACTGAGCGCATGAAGCAGAAACGGTGTTCCCACAAAGCCGGTGGTCAGGTGGTCGCCGCTTTCATGGATCATATCCGCAAGACCTTTTGCCGTTTTCACCGGATTTTCGGCAAGACCGAAATATAATGCAAGCACGTGTTCGGTTTGCGTGCGATATTCGTCGGAAAAATCGGCATGAAATTTGTTCTTTGCCTCTTCATGCAGCACACGGTAGCGGCTGCCGTCACGTCCAAGTACTTCGTAAGCCTTGGCAAGAAGCTCTAAGTCATAGGCGAGAAAAGCCTCTGCAATCAATTCCGTGCGCGTCGAACCGGTATAGCTGCCTGCCGGCGCATCAATGCCGAGCCAGTCTCCGAAATGGTGATTGTAGCCCTCTTTCAGAACGGTTTCCATAAAAGTTGTCATGGAAGCAAGCTGCCGCTCAAGAAGAGCCTTGTCGCCGTAGGTCATATACACCTGCCACGGAACGATAATGGCCGCATCCGACCACGCTTCGGCACTGGTCGTTCCGCCGAAGCAGTTGGGAACAATCATGCCGATTTTGCCGTTCATGTCGATTTCGGCGGCAATGTCGCCCATCCATTTTTTGTAAAAGCGTTCGGTGTCGAAGTTGTAGGTCGCGGTTTTTGCAAAAACCTCCGCATCGCCGGTCCAGCCGAGCCGTTCATCTCTCTGCGGACAATCGGTCGGCACATCAAGAAAGTTGCATTTCTGTCCCCAGAAAATGTTGGAAAAGAGCTGATTTAAGTTTTTATCCGAGCTGATAAGTGTTCCGGTTTTTTTGATGTCCGAATACACGGCAATGGCCGTAAAGCAATCTGACGAGAAGGGGACAGACGCCGGAAATTCGTCAATGCGGATGTAGCGGAATCCGTAGAAGGTCAGATGCGGCTTATAAGACTGTGCGCCGTCCTTGCAGGTATAGATATACTGACACTTGGCACTGCGGTAGTTTTCGTTATAGAAATTGCCGTCCTTGTCAAGAATTTCGGCAAACGACAGCGACAGTTTTTCACCGGCTTTTGCATCAGGAAAGGAAATTGCCGGATAGCCGGTCAGATTCTGTCCGAAATCGAGCACGGTTTCGCCTTTAGGCGTGGTGATGACCGCAATCGGCGCAAGGTGCTCATGCTCGACGATTTTTTCGCCCTCTTGGGGAATCAGCGTTTCGGTTCCGGCTTCCGTGTCCACCGTGACCGGAACGAATTCGTTCGGCTCGATGCGCGCGTCATAAATCTCGCCGTCGTAGATGTCGGAGAATTCCACGGCACTTTTACCGCACATCCAGCTTCCGTCGGTCTCGATTTCTTCGGTTTTTCCGTCTGCATAGGTGAGCGTTAAGCACGCGATGATCTCTGCGTCCCAAGCCGAATCGCGCACGGCAGCGTCGTGCTGCCGGATAATGCGGCCATGATACCAGCCCTCGGCAAGCGTCACGTCAAGCGTGTTTTTGCCGTTTTGGATAAACTCCGTCACATCGTATGTCTGCACCTGCAAACGTTTTTTGTAGGTTGTCCAGCCGGGTGCCAAGATATAATCGCCGACACGCTTGCCGTCGATTTCGGCATAGTATACGCCTTTGCCCGTGATTTCGAGAAGTGCCTTTTCCGGCTTTTGCACCGATTCAAATTCTTTGCGGAACAGCGGACAAATTCCGTTTCCGCCTGCGGCAAAATCCGCTTTAATCCAATGCTTGTTTTTTAACATAAATATAGCTCCTTCAAAAGGAATTTGAACATATCTTTCATCGACATTATAATCAATTCTTTGTGTAATGTCAAGAATAAACAACCGTATTTTTGCATAAAATGCGAAGTTTCGCGAAAACGGCTTGCAATTTCCGGAAATGTGTGATACAATCAAGGCGTATTTTTTAGAAAGGCAAAATCAAAGCTATGCACAAAATTCAGAAAACCAACGCCATGCGGCAGCTGGATGCTGCCGGCATTCCGTATGAGGCCAAAGAATATGAATACGACGAAAACGACCTGTCGGGACTGCATATCGCCAAAAGCATCGGCCTTGACCCGGATATCGTGTTCAAAACTCTTGTCGCCCGCGGCGATAAAACGCCGTATATTGTATTCTGCATTCCGTGTGCCTATGAGCTTGACTTGAAAAAATGTGCTAAGATTACCGGCAATAAGCGGATTGAGTTGGTGGCCGTTAAGGAACTGCTAAACCTTACCGGCTATATCCGCGGCGGCTGTTCGCCGATCGGCATGAAAAAGAGCTTCCCGACCTATATCGACGAAACAGCACTGCTGTTTGATAAGATAATCGTCAGTGCCGGCGTGCGCGGAATCCAACTTTATCTTGATCCGAAAACGCTTATGGAATTTCTCCATGCCGAAACCGGCGATCTTACCGAATTCACCGAAATTTCCGATTGAAAATCCAATAAAAACCGAACGGAGGAAACGACAATGACTGAAATCATGAAGCTTGTCGAAGAGCGCAACCTGCCTGAAATTCCGAAAGACCGCGAACAAATCAAACAAATCCTGCAAGAGGAGATCTACGGCTTTCTGCCGCCTGCGCCCGATGAAATGTCCTTCACCGAGGATAAAGTCATTGATACGCGTTTTCCGGCGCGCGCCGTGCTTCGCAGAATGTATGCACACGTGCGTATCGGCGAACGGATCTTCAATATTCCGTTTTATACAGCGTTCCATACCGACGGGAAAAAGCGTCCGTTCTTTATCCATAATAATTTCCGCCCGAATACACCGGATATCTATATGCCGGTCGAAGAAATTCTCGATAACGGTTTCGACCTGCTGTCGCTCTGCTATACCGATGTTTCCTCCGACGACGGCGATTTTACGACCGGCCTTGCCGATATTTTCATCGGCAGCGAACCGCGGAAACCGAACACCTGCGGAAAGATCATGCTGTGGGCGTGGGCGGCTATGCGCGTGATGGATTATGCCATGACCTGCCCGAATCTCGACCATGAAAACGGTGCTGTCATCGGCCATTCCAGACTCGGAAAGACCGCGCTTGTAACGGCCATGATGGATACGCGCTTCAAATTCGCATTTTCAAACAATGCCGGCTGCTGCGGCGATGCCTTTGTGCGCGGAAAGAAGGGCGAACAGATTGCCGATATCACACGTGCTTTCCCGTTCTGGTTCTGTGAAAACCTAAAAAAATATGCCGGACATCATGAGGCCATGCCGTTTGACCAGCATTTTCTGCTTGCGTCGATCGCACCGCGCTTTGTGTACGTTGCGTCCAGCAGCCTCGATTCGTGGGCAGATCCTAAGACCCAGTATCTGACCTGTGCTGCCGTAAGCGATTATTTCGAAAAACGCGGCGTAACCGGCTTTGTCCATCCCGACCGCTTCCCGGATCTGCCGGAAAGCTTCCATGAAGGGCATATCGGGTATCATATCAAGGACGGCGATCATTTCCTGTCGAGACGCGATTGGAACGAGTATATGAAATATTTCAAAGCACATTTGAATGACTGAGTTTTTTAGAATGCAGCAAAGAGGCTGACGCGGGAACAAATCCCGGTCGGCCTCTTTTGTGTTGCTGTATTGCGCTTAGATTTTCACCTTTGTAATATTCGGTTCCGCGCCGAAATCGACCGTCTGCATACGCTTTCGGTAGCGAAGCGGCGACTCGCCGCACCGCCGCTTGAAGTAGCGCGAAAAATAAAATTGGTCGCAAAAACCGAATGCTTCGCTGATCTCGTTGACGGATAAATCCGTGCAGAGCAGCTTGCGTTGGGCGGAATACATGATAAGATCGTCAATATACTGTCCCACCGTCCGTCCGGTCTGTTCCTTAAACGCTTTGGTAAGCGTGCTGACAGAAACAAACCCATTTTCCGCAACCTGCGAAATGTTTAACTTTACCGACAGATTCGCACGAATGTATTTCATGGCGTTCTGCACAAGCGGCGTATAGTGATCGTTGTCGTCAAAGCCGATTTTATAGGCTTCGATCATGTCGGAAAGGACTCCGGCAATGCGTCCTTTTAACAGCACCATGTCTGCAAAGCGGTCGGATTCGTAGAGCTTGTGCAGCTCTTCGGTCTGCTTTTCGGAATAGGGAAGACTTGCAATCTGCTTGCAGGACAGCATCAAATCAAACCCATCCGGTTTGAATAAATTGATGTGAAAAAACAGCTTTTGTACCGACGGCGACCCTTCAAAATCGTATAATAAGCCGGTCGGAATCAAATAGACGTTTCCCGGCTCTAAAAACACGTCGCCGCACGCGGTTTTGAGATGCGCCCGGCCGCTTTCAACAAAATAGATGCGCGAATATGGCGAACAGACCTTTTCGCTGTGCCAGGTGTCGTCGGTGTGAACATAGCCGCTTTCGCCGAAAAACAGATCGTAGTCGTTCATGCGGCTGATAAGCAAATCGTTTGTGTAGACGTACAAAAAATGCACCTCCTTCACGGATTTCTTTATCAGTATAAACCAAATAAATGACGATGTCAAGCGCGGTTTTTGTTGAATTGTCGGAAAACAGCAAAAGCTTTTGCTGTTTTTTGTCAGGATTACACATATAATTTACATGACAAATCAAAAATTTAAGATTGTTGCACAAAAAATTCATTCTTTTTTTCGTTAGGCAGTTGAAATGATTCTGAAATCGTGCTATACTAAATATAATAAAAAATCCATAATTCCCGGCGAAAGGAAATAAATCATGACGGCAAAAAAAACCGACAATATGGCGGTGTATCTCTTCCACCAAGGCACCAATTTTCAAGCATACGATTATCTCGGCGCACACAAAACGAAAAACGGTATGGTGTTTCGCACCTGGGCACCCAACGCCGAAGAGGTGTTTGTTACCGGCGATTTCAACGGCTGGTCCAAAGACAATCCCATGACGCGTATCAGCAAAGAAGGCGTATGGGAGGCAGTTGCGGAGGCGTCCCGCTTTGGGGAAGATTCAAAATATAAATTTATCATCCAAAGTGCGGCAGGCGAGGTGTACAAAGCCGATCCGTATGCATTTTATGCCGAAAAAGCGCCGGCAACCGCATCGGTCTGTTACGATATTTCCGGCTATTCGTGGTCAGATGAAAAATGGTTGGAAGCGCGCAGGAAAAAAATGGTTGAACCGACATATGAGACACCGCTCAATATTTATGAGCTTCATGTCGGTTCGTGGAAACGCCATCCCGACGGTACACATCTGACGTATCGCGAGCTTGCACACGAGCTTGCGCCGTATGTCAAGCAGATGGGGTATACGCACATTGAACTGATGCCGATTGCCGAATATCCGTTTGAAGGCTCGTGGGGCTATCAGGTGTGCGGATATTATGCGCCGACCTCACGGTTCGGCACACCGCACGATTTCATGTATTTTGTCGATTACATGCACCGCAGCGGCATCGGTGTGATTCTCGATTGGGTTCCGGCGCATTTCCCGAAGGACGAGCATGGACTCTATGAATTTGACGGCGGTCCGCTGTACGAATACCAAGGCAAAGACCGCATGGAAAACCGAGGCTGGGGCACGCGCTGCTTTGATGTCGGCCGCAATGAAGTCGAAAGCTTTCTGATTTCCAACGCCATGTTTTGGCTGCGCGAATACCATGTGGACGGACTTCGCGTGGATGCGGTCGCGTCCATGCTGTATCTCGATTATGACCGTGAGCCCGGAACGTGGTTCCCGAACGAACACGGCGGAAACGAATGCTTGGAAACGGTTTGCTTCTTCCGCAAGCTCGGCGATGTGATCCGTTCGGAATTTCCCGATTCGTTGTTTATTGCCGAAGAGTCCACCTCTTGGCCGAAGGTATCCAAACCGTCAAGTGAAGACGGCCTCGGCTTCAACTTCAAGTGGAATATGGGTTGGATGAACGACTCGCTCGATTATTTTTCCACCGATCCGCTGTTCCGCAAATACAAGCACGATAAATTGACTTTTTCGATGATGTATGCCTTTTCGGAGACCTTTATCCTGCCGATTTCGCATGATGAAGTGGTGCACGGCAAAAAGTCGCTTCTTGACCGTATGCCGGGTGAATATGAGCAGAAATTTGCCGGACTTCGTGCGTTTCTTGCCTATATGATGACGCATCCGGGGAAAAAACTCTTGTTTATGGGCTGTGAGATCGGCCAGTTTACCGAATGGAACTATAAAGACAGCGTCGAGTGGTTCTTGCTCGATTACGATATGCACGCCGCGACCCAACGTTATGTGGCTGCTCTCAATCATTTTTATCTGGAACATGATGAACTGTGGCAGAACGACTATTCGTGGGAGGGCTTTACATGGATTGACTGCGATAACAAGGACGAGAGCCTTATCAGCTATGTTCGCCGCAACAAAAAAGGCAAAGAACTGATTGTTGTGCTTAACTTCACACCGGTCGCACGTCCGTGCTATCCGATCGGCGTAAAAGGAGCAGGCGTTTATACCGAGCTCTTTAACAGTGACGATAAAAGCTTCGGCGGCAGCGGTGCGTTAAACGACGGGCTTCTCAAAGCGGAAAAAGAAAAACGCGGCGATTATTCCTATGTGATCCGTCCGAATATTCCGCCGTTCGGAGCTTTGATTCTCAAACGAACACGTCCGGCTTCGCCGAAAGCTGCCGGAAAGAAGCCGAACAAAACGGCCGGAAAAAGCAGCAAATAGCCTTCAAAGCATATCCGTATGCGGATATTGCTTGAAATAAAAAATAAAGAGAGATTGTACCAAGCGAAAGGATGGTTTTGATAAACTTATGTTCAGAAAAAAAGAATGTGTCGCCATGCTTCTTGCAGGCGGACAGGGAAGCCGGCTTTATGCGCTTACCGAAAGTACGGCAAAACCGGCAGTAACCTTTGGCGCAAAGTACCGTATCATCGATTTTCCGCTTACAAACTGTATCCACTCCGGCATCGACACCGTCGGTGTGCTTACGCAATACCAGCCGCTCGTCCTAAACGAATACATCGGCAACGGACAGCCGTGGGACCTTGACCGCAACATGGGAGGCGTTAAGATCCTGCCGCCGTATCAGGGCAAAAACGGCGCGGATTGGTACCGCGGAACGGCGAATGCCATCTATCAGAATCTCACTTTTATCGAACGGTATGATCCGGATTATGTACTGATTCTTTCGGGCGATCATATCTATAAAATGGATTACGCCGCTATGCTTGCGTTCCATAAGAAAAAGAACGCCGACTGCACCATCAGCGTCATTGAAGTGCCGCTCGAAGAAGCAAGCCGCTTTGGCATCATGTCAGCCGATGAGGACGGAAAAATCACCAAGTTCGAAGAAAAACCCAAAAATCCGACCAGCACCAAAGCGTCTATGGGCATTTACATTTTCAACCGCAAGAAGCTTGTGGAATATCTGACCGCCGACAACGACGATCCGGACTCGGTCAATGACTTTGGCAAGAATATCATTCCGAAAATGCTTGCTGCCGGTGAAAAAATGTATGCCTACTCATTTTCGGGTTATTGGAAGGATGTCGGAACACTTTCGAGCCTTTGGGAGGCCAACATGGATTTGCTTGGCGAACATCCCGTGTTCGATCTTAACGATGACGAATGGCGTATCCGCTCGCGTACAGCCGCCGAACCGCCGCAGTATATCGGTGCGGAGGCAGAGGTTTGCAATTCGATTATCACCGAGGGCTGCGTGATTGAGGGCACGGTCATCAATTCTGTCCTGTCCAACGGTGTTACGGTTGAAAAGGGGGCTATCGTCAAGGATTCGGTGATTATGAGCGAAACGACCGTCGGCGAAGGCTCGTGCGTGAGTTATGCTATCTTGGACGAAAATGTCATACTCGGCGCAGATTGCCGTGTCGGCGCAGATAAACAAACCACCAAAGAAGTAACCGTTATCGGTGCGACAGCCGTTCTCAAAGCAGGCACGGAAATCGAACCGGGTACTATCTACAGTGCCAAAAACGGCAAGGGAGGCAGCAACAAATGAACGTAGCCGGGTTAATCTTTTCCAATATCCACGATAAAAACATACCGGAGCTGACGCAAAAGCGCACCATGGCTTCCGTGCCGTTCGGCGGCAGATATCGCCTGATCGATTTTACGCTCTCCAACATGGTAAACGCCGACATTACCAAAATCGGCATCATCACGCATTATAACTATCAATCGCTTATGGATCATATCGGCTCGGGCAAAGACTGGGATTTGTCCCGGTCAAGCGGCGGTATCAAAATTTTGCCTCCGTTTATCACCGCCTACGACAACACCACGCATTCCATGCAGCCGTATTCCAGCCGCTTGGAGGCGCTCATGGGTGCATATAATTTCATCTCGCGCTGTACCGAGGATTATTTTGTTCTTTCCGACTGCGATACCGTCTGCAACATCGACCTGCGCGATGTTGTGGATTACCACATTGATACCCATGCCGACATTACGCTTGTCGCCAAGAACACCTATCTTGAAGCAAGCGAAGCGGCCAATTCCACCATCGTGGAAACTGACGGGCACGACCGCATTCTGAATTTGCTGCATAATCCTACCGGACTTTCGGGAAGCTTAAATCAAAGCTTAAACATTTTCGTTCTCAAGCGTGAATACCTCGAAAGCATTGTTCTTGATTCTCTTGCGCGCGGCTATAAGAGCTTTACAAAAGATATTATAGCGCGCAATATCGATAAGGCAAACTTCCGTATGTACAGCAAATTCGAAGGCTACTATGCGTCGATCAGCTCCATTGACACGTACTACCGTTCGAGCATGGATTTGCTTGATAAAAACGTCAAGGAAAACCTGTTCGGCGTTAAGAACCGTCCGATTTATACCAAAGTCAAGAATACCGCGCCGGCTCGCTACGTGGGCGACAGCAAGGTCGGAAATTCGCTCGTAGCCGATGGCTGCGTGATTGAAGGAACCGTGGAAAACTCCATTTTGTTCCGCGGCGTAAAGGTCGGAAAGAATACCGTCATCAAAAATTCGATTATTATGCAGGATACCTTTGTCGGCGATAATGTGACGCTAAACTGCGTTATCTGTGACAAAAACGCCGTTATCAAAAACGGACGCTGCCTTTCCGGTCACGAAACGCATCCGTTCACGGTCAGCAAAGGGACCATTATCTGATTTTGCCGACAATAGCGGAATATGCCGGCTCGTCTGAAAGGAAAATAATTATGGCAAAGAAAGTACTCATGGTTGGATCGGAAATGGTTCCGTATGCGGCGACGGGAGGTCTCGGCGATGTGCTCGGATCACTGCCGGAGGCGTGTATGAAGGGCAAAAAGAAAGAGTTTGATATACGGGTAATCATGCCGTTATACGGCTCGATCGGCGAAGAATACCGCTCACAGATGACGTTTTTAGGCGACATTACCGTGCCGCTTGCCTGGCGAAAGCTCTATTGCGGCATCTTCAAGCTCGAAAAAAACGGTGTGACCGTCTATTTTCTCGATAATGAGTATTATTTTAAGCGTCCCGATTTGTACGGAAGCTACGATGACGGCGAACGCTTTGCATTTTTCGGCAGTGCCGTGCTGCACGTTTTGCCGCATATCGATTTCATTCCGGATATTCTCCATGCACACGATTGGCAAAGCGCGCTTTCGGTCATCTACCTGAAAACGGTGTTTGCCGATAATCCCGAATATAACCACATTCGCACCGTCTTTACCATTCATAATGTTGCCTATCAGGGAAAATATGACCCGGCAATTTTAGGAGATGTATTCGGACTCGACAAGAAGTTCTATTCGATCGTCGAAAATGATGGTTGTATCAATCTGATGAAGGGCGCCATTGCTGTTGCCGATAAGGTGACGACTGTCAGCCCGACGTATGCAGAGGAATTGAAATATCCCGAATTTTCTTATGGAATGCACTATATTCTCAACCGCAACGCCTATAAATTCTTCGGAATCTTAAACGGTATCGATTATACCTACTACGACCCGTCCAAGGATATGTCGATTCCGTTCCGCTATTCTGCAAAAAAGCCGGCGGATAAGGTTAAGAACAAAACGGCACTGCAAGAGGAGTTGGGGCTTACCATCGGAGAAGAAAAGCCCCTTATCGCCGTAATTTCGCGCCTTGCCGACCAAAAGGGCATCGATCTCATTGCCGGTATTATCGAGGATGTTCTCAATTACAGCGATGCTGAGCTTGTTGTCCTCGGAAAAGGCGAATACCGGTACGAAGAATTCTTCTCAAGACTCGGCAACAACCGCCCCAAACAAGTCAAGGCGCTTATGATGTATAACAAAGAGCTTGCCAAGAAAATCTATGCAGCCGCCGATATTTTCCTCATGCCCTCGTACAGCGAACCGTGCGGTCTTTCGCAGATGATCGCCTCACGCTACGGTGCCGTTCCGGTCACGCGCGAAACCGGCGGATTATACGATTCCATCAAAGGCTATTATGAATTCGACGGCGAGATCTACGGAAACGGCTTTACGTTCCGCAATTACAATATGTATGAGTTAAAAGACCGCATTTTTGCGGCACTCACGCTGTATCATGATCCCGAAAAATGGAAGCGGTTAGTCGGTAAAGTTATGACGACCGATTTCAGTTGGGATTCCTCCGCACAAAAATATCTTGCAATGTATCGCGATTTGTGTTAAAATAGAAACGATAACCGAGCGGCGTACGTCTGTAAGGGCGTGCGCCGCCCATGTTTGCAAAAATTCTACCCACGATGAAAGGTGATTCAAATGAATATGGGAACCAGTGAAGTAAAACAAAACCTCGAATCCAAGCTATCGCGTTATTTCGGCGTTTCGCCGGTGGAAGCGACTGCTGAACAGATGTATAAGGCGTGCGCCATGACCATTCGGGACATTCTCGCCACACGCCGCAAGGATTATAAAAGAACAGTCAATAAACAGGGCGGCAAGCGCGTGTATTATATGTGCATGGAGTTTCTTCTCGGCCGGTCGTTAAAAACAAATTTAAATAATTTGGGACTCGAAAAAAGCTACCGTGCGGTACTGGACGAAATGGGCTTTAAGCTTGATGATTTGTATGAGCAAGAACCGGATGCCGGTCTTGGCAACGGAGGCCTTGGCAGACTGGCTGCTTGCTTCATGGATTCACTGTCGTCCCTCGACTATCCGGCAACCGGCTTTTCCATTCTTTACGAATACGGGTTATTTAAGCAGAAACTTGTGGACGGCTTGCAGGTGGAGCTGCCGGACATCTGGCTCCCGGGCGGTGAAGTGTGGATCGTGCCGCGTACCGACCGTGTGTTCAAGGTGCGCTTCGGCGGCCATGTGAAAGAAATCTGGGAAGAAGGCCATTGCCGCATCGAATACGAAGATGCCGAAGAGGTGGAAGCGGTTGCAAACGATATGATGATTTCCGGTGCTGACAGCGAAGCAGTCAGCCTGCTTCGGCTTTGGAAAGCGCAGGATATCGCTGCTTTCGATATGAGCCTGTTTACACAAGGCCAATATATGAAGGCCGTCGAAAAGAATACAAACGCCGAAGCCATTTCCAAGGTTTTGTATCCGTCGGACAACCACGCCGAAGGCAAGTCGCTGCGCCTGGCTCAACAGTATTTTCTCTCGTCTGCGTCCTGCCAAAGCATTATCCGCGACCACATGGCAGTCTACGGCACACTTGACAATTTTGCCGAAAAAGTGGCGATCCACATCAACGATACACACCCGGCTCTCTGTATTCCCGAGCTTATGCGCATCTTTATGGACGATTATCACATGTCGTGGGAAAAAGCGTGGGATATCGTAATCCATACGGTTTCCTATACCAACCATACCGTTATGCCGGAAGCACTCGAAACATGGAATGAGGATCTGTTCAAGCTAAAGCTTCCGCGTATGTATCAAATCATCTGCGAAATTAACCGCCGTTTCTGCGACACGGCTTGGACGCGTTTTCCGGGCGGCTGGAATCAGATCAGCGGCATGGCGATTGTCGCTTACGGACAGATCCGCATGGCAAACCTCAGCGTCATCGGTTCGCATACCGTCAACGGTGTTTCAAAATTGCATTCGGAAATCTTGAAAAAATCCTGTTTTAAGGATTTCTATAAGCTTACACCGGAAAAGTTCACCAATGTCACCAACGGCATCGCACACAGACGCTGGCTTTGCTATTCCAACCCGGCGCTTGCCGCATTGCTCGACGAATGCATCGGCACGTCGTACCGCAAACAGCCTGAAAAGCTTGCCGATTTTAAGAAATTTGCCGATGATAAGGCTGTGCTCGAACAAATCGGCGCCATTAAGCGCGCCAATAAAAAGAGCTTTTCTGACCTTCTCTATAAGAAAACCGGCGTGTTAGTCGATCCGGAATCGTTATATGATGTGCAGATCAAACGTCTTCATGAATACAAACGTCAGCTTCTCAACGCACTTCGTATTATCTCGCTCTATATGGACTTAAAAGAAAACCCGGATCTGGATATTCAGCCGCAGACGTTCTTGTTCGGTGCTAAGGCCGCACCGGGCTATGACATGGCAAAACAGATTATCAAGTTAATTTGCCTCATTGCCGCTGATATCGATAAGAATCCGAAAATTGCTTCAAAGCTTAAAGTTGTGTTCTTGGAAAACTATTGCGTCAGCCTTGCCGAAGCACTCATTCCGGCAAGTGAGATCAGCGAACAGATTTCTCTTGCCGGCAAAGAAGCCAGCGGCACGGGCAACATGAAGCTTATGATCAACGGCGCGGTCACGGTCGGTACGCTTGACGGTGCCAATGTTGAAATGCTCGAAGAATGCGGACCGGAAAACATGTTCATTTTCGGTCTTACCACCAACGAAGTGAATGATCTTTGGACGCGCGGCTATAACGCGGCGAACTACTATCATAATTCACCGCGCTTAAAGCGCGTGGTAGACGCGCTGAATACCGGTTTCAACGGCGAAAGCTTCACGAATATGTACGATTATCTTGTCGCCAGTCGCAGAGGCATTTCCGACCCGTTTATGTGCCTTGCCGATTTCGATTCCTATATGCTTGCACACGATCATGCGCTCGAAGCGTATGCCGATAAAAAACGCTGGAACAGAATGTCCCTTATGAATATCGCGTCAGCCGGAAAGTTTGCCGCCGACCGCAGTATTGAAGAATATGCACACAACATTTGGCATCTGAAGAAGATCACTTCGAAATAAACCGTCAAACACCCAACACGCCGGTGTGCAAAAACATACCGGCGTGTTTTCCGTATCGATTTTTCCGAAAGGAGCTTTCTATGCTCGCCCGTTTTTCTCTTGATGACCCGGAAAAGTACGTCCGTGTTTGCCGAACTGTCAAAAATACCGATGTCAGCCGCAGAAGTGCCTTTTCCAAAAGCGAGACAATGGAGCTGACCCTCCGGGTTTCGCGTGTTTTAGGCGTGTGTGTTGCCGTGCTTTCGCTTAAAAACGATAAAACCGGACAGGTTACCGAAATACCGTTGGAACTTTGCGAAACCGAGAAAGACACTGATTTATATTCCGTTTCGCTGAATTTTGCCGCTCTTTGCGGCGATATGCCGCACGGACTGTTTTTCTTTGATATCCTTCTTTGCCGCGGCGATGAAAAATTGTATTTGAATCCGGTCAACAACATCGATTTCACCTTGTCCGCAACCGAACCGGAGACGCCGTTCGCACTTCTTGTGTATGCCGATGGCTATCAAACGCCTGCATGGGCAAAAAACGCCGTTATGTATCACATCTTTGTTGACCGGTTTGCAAAATCCGAAAAACACACTCTTCCGGTTCGCGCCGATGCGCATATCAATCCTGATTGGGACAACGGCATTCCCGAATATGCGCCGTATCCGGGAGCGAACATTCAAAATAATGAGTTTTTTGGCGGCAGCTTGTACGGTATTATCGAAAAGCTGGATTATTTGGTATCTCTTGGCGTAAATGTTCTCTATTTAAGCCCGATTTTCAAAGCCTATTCCAACCACAAATACGATACCGGCGACTATGCCGAAATCGATGAAATGTTCGGAGAAAAAGAAGCATTTGATGAGCTACTTTGTGAAGCAAAAAAGCGCGGAATGCACATTATTCTCGACGGCGTTTTCAACCACACGGGCGACGACAGTCGCTATTTTAACCGCTATGGGCATTATGACACCATCGGCGCATATCAGTCGCCCGATTCACCGTATCACGAGTGGTATTATTTTCGGCATTTTCCTGAGGATTATGAGTGTTGGTGGGGCATAAAGATCTTACCGAAGCTCAATAACACGAATCCGACCACACGCGACTATTTTTTGGGTGAAAACGGAATCCTGCGCCGCTATGTTGCGAAAGGCACTTCCGGTTGGCGGTTGGATGTCGCCGATGAATTGCCGGATGCGTTTCTCACCGATTTGCGAGGTGCCGTCAAACAAGAGAATCCCGATGCGCTGATCCTCGGCGAGGTTTGGGAAAATGCCGCTGTAAAAATCGCTTACGGTGCACGCCGCTCGTATCTTTTGGGCTTTCAGCTCGACAGTGTGATGAATTACCCGTTTAAGAATGCAATTTTGGATTATGTGCGCAGCGGTGATTGCACATCGTTTTACAATACCGTTACGGAGATTGTCTCACTTTATCCGCCGCAAACGGCGGCGGTGCTTATGAATCTGCTCGGCACACATGATACCGAGCGGATCTTAACGGCTCTCGGCGCGGATCCGGCAGATTTTTCACGTTCCAACGAACAAAAAGCATCGTTTCGCTTGTCACCGGAAAAGCGCGAACACGCCGAACAGCTGTTAAAACTCGCCTCAACGCTTCAATTCACGCTCCCGGGAATGCCTTCGGTGTTTTACGGCGACGAAGCCGGCATGGAGGGCTTTGGAGACCCTTTCTGCCGCCGCCCGTATCCGTGGGGAAGAGAGGCGGTATCTTTGCGCGCGCATTATGCGGAGCTCGGACGGCTGAAACGAAATCTTGCGGTGCTGCATACGCCGCATATTGCCTTTGTCGTGCATAACGGCGCAAAGCTCGGCTTTGTGCGGTATTCCGACAGAGCATCGGACGGTGCGCTGCTTGTTCTCTGCAATGCCGCAAAAAAAGAAACCGTTTTTGATGAAAGCTTCATCAAAAACGGTATATACAAGCCGCTGTACGGCGTAAGTGAAACGCTTTCCGACGGCAGCATTGTGCTTGCCGCCGAAAGCGCAGTCTTGCTGTTTGCCGATGTCTTTACGCCATCAGATGACGCCATACTCCTTTAAGAGCTTTTCAATGTCCGTTCCGGCGATCTTGCGAAGCCCTTCGCGTATCACAAGACGTTCCATAAGGCCGAAATCCATGGTGGTGATCTTTTGTCCGTCACGCAGTTTTACGGTCGCATTCAAAAGGTCCCGCACATCGTAGGTGCTTCCCCAGACCTCCGGCACGCCGCGGTCGATGTTCAAAAGCGTATACACAGCTTCCATGCCGGTACGGATCGAATATTCTGTCGTAAAAATGGTGTCGCGTGCGGTTTCGGCAAATTGACCTAAGAAAGCAAAGTTGACAGCTCCCTCCGGCACGACCTCCGGACGGTCGCCTTTGGCACGCGGCATGAAGAACGCCGTAATATACGGCATCATGCAGGGGACGGTGTTTGCACTGTTCGATGCTAATTCTTCGATCTGATCCTCCGGAACGCCCAAATGGTATAACCATTCCATACAGATTTCCTTGCCGGTGCATTCGCGCATCGGCTTTTTCACATAGTCGCCCGGTTTGTCGGAAAACAGACCGTATACCCAGACAAGAAGCTGTCCTTTGGGTTGGTCGCGGAACTGCGGCTGACGGTTTATGGTCCAGCTGAGTAACCATGAGGAATCCTTGACCGTGACAATGCCGCCGGTGACCACTTTGCCGGAGAACGGGTCGCGCTTGCATATTTTCTGAATATACGGCACGATTTTGCCGTCTAATGTGTTGACCGTTGCACTCATCCAATTGGACTGTTCGGGATCATAACAGAACTTGTCGGGATGACCGAATGAGGGGTCCTGCGCGGCAATCTTGCGCCACATATCCCAACCGCCGCCCTCTTTGATTTCCGGACGGAACTCAGCCGGCTTGTCTTGGCTGCCGAGCGTGGAGTTTTCCACACAGCCGCCATTTGTAATGAAAACAAGGTCGTTTTCGGTCAAATCAATATGGTTTTCTGCGCCGTCGGCGATAACGTCAATGCGGGTTGCCTGTTTTTTGCCGTCGGAGACAGCAAATTCCACGTTGGTGACCTTGACGCCGTAATGGAATTCTACGCCAAAGCCCTCAAGATATTTAATCATCGGAAGAATCATGGATTCATACTGATTGTATTTGGTAAAGCGCAACGCTGTGAAGTCGGGCAGACCGCCGATGTGGTGGATATACCGCTTGATATAAAGCTTCATTTCGAGCGCACTGTGCCAGTTTTCAAACGCGAACATGGTACGCCAGTACAGCCAGAAGTTGGAGCTTAACACCTCGTCGTCAAATACATCGGTGATGCGTTTGTCGTATAAGTCTTCGTCCGGCGTGAAGAACAGCTTCATGATCTCCATGCAGCCTTTGTCGGAAATGGAGAATTTGCCGTCTGTATGTGCGTCTTCACCGCGGTTTACGGTTGCGCGGCAGAGCGAATAGTTCGGGTCTTTTTTGTTGAGCCAGTAGTATTCGTCAAGCACGCTTACGCCTTCGGTTTCAATCGACGGAATTGAGCGGAACAGATCCCACATGCATTCGAAGTGATTGTCCATTTCTCTGCCGCCGCGCATGACATAGCCAAGCCCTTCGTATTTGTAGCCGTCGCACGCACCGCCGGCAATCGGTTCTTTTTCGAGAATGTGCACGCGCTTGCCGCTCATCTGACCGTCACGCACCAAAAAACACGCGGCGGAAAGTGCCGCAAGACCGCTGCCTATGATATAGGCACTTTTTTGGTCAACACCCTCCGGTTTTTCCGGACGTGCAAAAGCTTCATAGTTACCGCTTGAATAATACATATTCATTGCCTCCTTAGCGTTATTTTTTACGGTTTTTATTTTCCGCTTTCTTTGACCTTATTATACAAACCATGTGCAGAAAATGCAATCAACAAAAAGCGCCGTATGATAAAAATTTAATCATACAGCGCAATTTGATAAACTTGATATAGGTTTAGGGCTTGTCGGTTCGGAATCGCTCCACTGCTGTGGAAATGCTCCCGTGAATGAGAAGCGACAGCCGATCGACAAGCTGCTTCGGATCTTCCTTTAAGCCGTTTTTGATCCATGCAAGCAAAAAGCCGACAAACGCGTATTTGTAGAAGTTGGCGATAAAATCCTTATCGGTATCACGCAGCGGAATGCCCTGTGCTTTTTCTTCAATGACGCCGATAATTAAGGGGTGAATGACTTTATATAAATAGGTTTCGACCTGCTCACGGTTGGCGGAACGGTAAACATTGAGAATAAACGGCTTGTTTTCAAGAACCGCGTCAAAGATGTTGAGAAGTCCTTCCTCCCACGTGTCGCAGGTTTTTTTGCCGTCAAGTGCGCGTGCCGCATCTTCGACGCAAACCCATTCCACAAGGTCATAAATATCTTTGAAATGATAGTAAAAGGTCATGCGGCTGATGCCGCAGTCCTCGGCAATATCGCTGATAGTGATCTTATCGAGCGGCTTCTTGAGCAACAGACTCTTTAAGGAGGCTTCCAATGCGCGTTTAGTGGTTTGAGACATTTGAGACCTTCTTTCAAACGAATGTGGTGTCGGAGGTTTATCGAAAAACAGTTGATTATTCGCCTTGAGAGAGAATGAGCTCGGTTTCGGCTGAGGCAATCATTTTTCCGCCGCCAAGAGCAGCGGGAATCAAATAGGAATCGCCCTTGCCGATGCGGTAACGGCAATCGTTATACACAAGCTGTCCTTCGCCGCGTACACATAGTATGTGTAACATTTTGCCGCCCGGCAGGGTGGCTGTTTTCTCGTAACCGACCGTGAGCGATTGAGCCGAAAAGAACGGGGAAGAGCATAAGATCTTTTCAGTTACGCCGTCCTTGTCGGAGAGCGTTTTGTTTACTGTCACACCGGTAAGATCAAACGCGGTTTTGATGACTTCGGCTGCTTTGTCGGTGTGCAGCTCGCGTTTTTTACCGTCCGTGCCGACGCGGTCATAGTCGTAAAGCCGATAGGTCGTGTTGGAATTCTGTTGAATCTCGGCAATGAGGATTCCTTTGCCGATGGCGTGAACCAGACCCGCCGGAATGTAAAAGCAGTCGCCTTTTTTGACCTTGACGGAATTTAAGAGCGGTTCACAAGCGCCGATGAGTGCGGCTTTCTTGATTTCCTCCGGCGTCACACCCGGCTTTAAGCCATTGACGAGCGTTGCACCCGGTTCTGCCTCCAAAACATACCACATTTCGGTTTTTCCGGCGTCGAGACCGTGAGAAGCGGCATAGACATCATCGGGATGCACCTGCACCGACAGACGGTCGCTTGCGTCGATGATTTTGATAAGAAGCGGAAAACAGCCGTCATCTTTTCCGTAAAGTGCTTGTGTACCGACGGAGGAGCGATATTCCTCCAAGGTCATACCGATTGCCGGACCGTTTTCGATGAGATTTACTCCATCCGGACGCAGCGTTAACATCCAAGCCTCGGCGCAGCTTTTGCCGATTTCGCCGATACCGAAGCGTTCGGAAATCTTTTTACCTCCCCAAACGGCATTTTTGAGAACGGGTGTAAGCTTTAGAGGATAAAGTTTCATAAAATCATTCACTCCGGTTTTTAAGTAAAAATATGTATAAAATTCCAAATATATGCCAAAACTATCCGTGCTGACGGAGAAGAAAGCTCCGGGCAAGAAATCTAACAACTTTCGAAAGGATTGGTGTTTTGTATGTCTAAGCATAACAAGAACAGCAAAAACGAACAGAACATGAGAAACGAAGCAGAAAACAAGAAAAACGGCGGTGATTTCCGTGACGTAAAGAACGATAAGCCGGAAATTAAGTCCGAAAAGGGTATGGAGCAGAATCGCTCCAAGTAAATGTGCCGTCCGCCTGAAAAACGGCGGACATTTTACATAAATCCACTTATATTATAAAACAATTCGCATGGTTGTCAAGTCAAAACTCTTAACTTTTTCCCGGCGGATTTATAAAATTACTTGCTTTGGGCAAGAAAAATTTTGCAATATCTGCCAAAAGTCTTGCATAACGCGGCATTTTATGCTATACTACAGCATATTTGCTGTATAGGAAGATGGATTGTTATACATGGGAGAGTACGGAGCACGCGTTTGCGGAAAGATAATTGTTTTATTTATTGCCATGCTTGCAGGATATATTGCAAAAAAAACCAAATGCATCGACGGTGCCGGCATCAAAACCATGTCCGCATTACTTGCATTCATTACAAATCCGTGCCTTATCGTCGCGTCTTTGCAAAAGGACTGTAAACCGGAAATTTTGGTGACAGGCGGCTGGATTTTACTTTTGTCGTTTGTCATTCATGGCGTTATGGCGCTGTTTTCGGGTCTAATTTTCAAAAAGGTGAAAAAGGCAGACGAACGCGCCGTTTATGCGTTCGGTCTTATGTATATGAACTGCGGCTTTATGGGATATCCGATCATGCAGGCTATGTTTCCCGAAAACGGTCTTTTATACGGCGTTATCTATACCATTCCGTTTAATCTTTTCGTGTGGACGCATGGTGTTGCGGTCATGAGCTCGTTGCAGCAAACGGAAGACGGAAAAAAGAAGATCGACTGGAGACAGGTCTTTTTGAACCCGGGACTTCTCAGCACGGTGCTTGCGTCGGTGCTGTTTATCACCGGAATCCGCTTCCCGGTGATTATCACCGAAGGTGTTTCCATGGTCGGTGATATGACCTTTCCGCTTTCCATGCTCATTATCGGCGGTCTGCTTTCCGACATCAACCTGTTATCGCTTGTTTCCGATGTGAAGCTGTTTTTATTCTCTGTCCTGAAGCTTGTGGCGGTGCCGCTTGTTGTGTTAGCTCTGTTTGTTGTATGCGGCGGCAATCCGAGCCTTACGGTGTCACTTGTGTGCGTGACCATGTGCGCCGCGCCGACAGCGTCCAACACGGCGGTGGTGGCGGAGGTGTATGGCGGCAACGCACCGCTTGCGGCAAAGCTTGTCGGGATTACGACCTTATATTCTCTTGTTACCATGCCGCTTATGTTGATGTTAGCCGAACGCCTGCTGTAAAACAATAAACGAAAGCTCCGGAGTTTTGCAGCTCCGGAGCTTATGCATTCAGAAAAAGTTTATTATGCGAGAATCTCTTTGATTTCATCCAGATTTTTGATAAAACGAACGTTTTTCATCTTAGCCGCATCCAGAAGTCCCATATCGATCATATGTTCAAGCTGTGCCTTAAGATGGTTGTAATAGCCGTTTAAGTTGTAGATAAGACACGGAGCATCCAAGTGACCGAGACAAAGCTTGGATAGGACTTCGGAAATTTCTTCAAGCGTTCCCGTGCCGCCGGGGAAGGTGATAAATGCGTCGCCGTTGTCAATGAGCTTTGCTTTGCGTTCGGCCATGTCCTTTGTAATGATAAGCTCAGTGATTTCCGGATATTCTAACCCCATATCGATAAAAAACTGAGGTTCAATTCCGAGAACCTTTCCGTCTGCTTGCAAAACGCTTTCGGCAAGCTCGCCCATAAGCCCAGCTTTGGAACCGCCGTAGACAAGCGAATTGCCGCTTTTTCCGATCCATGTGCCGAGTTCGCGAACAGCTTGGGTCAGCATAGGATCTTTTCCGTGGTTTGCACCGAGATAAACAGTAATATTCATAAGGTGTTCCTTTCGCTATGGTTGTTTGTGTTAGTGTTCTAGGATATTTTGATTTCGAGTGAGTCAAGCAGCTGGAGAACGTCCGGCATAGAAAAGCGTGCCGCCTTTAACGGACAGCTTAAGCAGTCGATCCGGTATCCGCGTGCGCTGCGGAAATCGGATTTGCGCAGATCACACTTATAAAATTCGGTGTCGCTAAGGTCAGCGTTGCGGAAGCTTGTTTCGGTAAGCACGCATTCTGCAAAGGTCGAACCGGAAAGCGCACAGTCGGAAAAGTCCATTCTTTTTAAGGACATTTGCGAAAACGTGTTGTATTTCAGATGGCAGTCGGTGATTTTGTCAATCGCCGTTCCAACTGTTCCGACCGGCTGCAGGAGTCCCCAGTTGATGCCGATAAGTGACGAGGCGGTTAACTGTAAAAACTTTGCTTCACAGTTTTCAAAATCAAGGTCTTTTATCGAGCAGTTTTCAAAACGGCATTCCCAGAAAAAGCATTCGGAAAGCTTACAGCTTTCAAACGTGCAGGAAACAAAATCACAGTCGGTAAACCGGCAGGATTCGAAATTTTCGCCGACATAAACCAGATGATCAAATCGTTCGTTTTCGTAATAGGCATCCGTCATATACGTTCCTCTGCTTATACTATATTATGGTTTTCGTATTCTGTGAAAAAACTCTGTAAATTATTTCTTTTCCGTTTCCGAAAGCGGCGTCTTTTCAATTTTCAGATACGATGTACTGCCGAAGTCTGCAGAAATGTCCACATGTCCGCTTTCATCGGCAAAATACGGTGTGCGAACTTTTTCAAAACCGTCCTCCACCATGATTAAATCATAGGATACACCGGCTTCAAATCCGCCGATTCGCAGACGAACCGGCTGTTTGTTTTTGGCTGTGACGTAGACGGTGGCGGCATCAAACAAGACACCGTAAGTGTTGCGCGAAAAAGTGATATTGTGTAAACCGATGGTCGGATGCGCCGGCTCAGCTTCCGCATCTTTTTTTCCTTTCTTTTCGGATTTGGCTGCTTTTTCTGCTTCACTGTCCGCTTCATTGGAGGACTCCAAGGCGGATAAAAAGGCATAATCCGGTGTGATGCACAGGCGAAAACCGTCGGTATCAAGGTCGAAAACTGTATGTATAAACGCTGTTTGAGCAAGTCCGGCGAGTGCATCACCCGAGATGCGCACCGTGCCGTCGGAGGATTTGAGGGTGCCGTCTGCATAGGCGTCCAACAGCTGTTTCAGGCGTTCGGCAGCTTCTTTGGTGCGGCCGGACTTATAGCGCGCCATTATATCGTAATAGGTTGTCGAAAGGGAATACCCTCCGTTTTGATAATAGCGCCCCCAGCCGCCGTTTTCGGAAAGCGGAAGCGTGCCGCCCAAATAATCCCACCAGCTGTCTTTGGCTGCAAGGGTCGTGTTGCGGATAAACGCGCCGAAATAAATGTCGGTGCCGGTGGCGGTGTCGCCGTCAACGGTGCGGCTGCCGTCAAGCCAAGTGAAGATTTTTTCGGTTTTTTCCGCATCGGCAAAGCCTGCTTCAATGGCTTCCAAATTGAGAAATACAAAGCCGTAATCGTGGGGCATGCCGTTTTTGTCGATACAGCCGATGTAGCGGCCTTTTTGCTCGTCCCAGAACTTCTCGTTGAATGCGGTACGGTTTTTTTCGGCAATACGCGCGTATTCGTCGGCTTTTTCGGTTTCTCCCAAAAGCGTATAAAGGCTTGCGAGCTTTGTTACAGCACGGCTGAACGAGATGTTTTCGTAGGCATCCAAATACCCGAAGCGGAAATTGAACCAACGGTTGGAGCCGTAGCCGGAGGAGGAGCCGTCGTTGTCGGGTGTGTGAATATACACAAGACCGGATAAAGGATCGTATTTTACGCCGCGTTCGGTATCGACGCGAAACAGATATGCGATCACTTCATTGAGCTTTTCCAAAACGGTCAAGCCTTCCGATTTATCGAGCTTCGGCTGGTTGTCCGTGTCGGCTTCGGATAAAAACAGACCGTCGCCTTCCCATAAGCAAATGCTTGCCACCGCCGAAACAAAGGCTGTGTCGGTGTCGTAGAAATAGCCGTCGGTTACCGAAGAACGAATACCGGTTGTTTCGGTCCAAAGATAGCCGTTGGCATACATCGGTACATCGCGCAGTGCGTTCTTTAAAGCAAAATAGCCGTCCGAAGCGCCGAAACCGGCATAGCGGCGCGCCAGTTCGCCGAATTCGCCGACCTTTGCCGTGCTTTGCGGAATGCCGAGTGATGTATCGGACAAAAATGCGTTTGCCGCGGCGGCAATTGTATTTCCGGGAGCATAAATAACAGCGGTATCGGCATTAAAGGCTTCGACAAGAGCCGTTTCTTCCGGCGTTACCGCACCGTCGGGTAAGGCAGGAGCCTTTGGCTTGTTTAGGGCTTTTACGGCGGCAACAATTCCTGCAATGGCGATACAAAGAACGCCGAGCACCATGACCGCAAATAAGCACATGGCTTTTAAGCGCGCAATTCGCGCACGGCGGCGGTATTCGGCGCGTCTGCGTGCGGCTTGGAGCTTGCGACGCTTTTCACGCTCGGCTTCTTCGTTCTGACGAATGGCCTCGGTGCGTTTTCGCCGGTCAAAATGGATCGGATCAAGTGGCGCTTCCCAGTCGTTTGAGGGCAGATTGACCGGAGATTCGGTGTCGGTCTGGTTCGGTTGTCGGTTCATGAACATAGCCCTCCTGATAGCAGTATTTTTGTTTGATATCAATATTTTACCATATCGGCAAGGGAATGTCAAGACACAGAAACGCAACAGAAATTAAGATTGGATTAAATAATATAATCGCTGTCATAAGCCGTTTTCATCAAATTCGCAATCGTTATTCCGTCAAAAAACGTATTTGTCATCCGGAAATATTCCTTCCACATTTCAAGTGTGCGGCACTCGTGCGCATAATTGCAGGGCTCGACTCCGGGAATCAGACAGGCGACGGGTGCCAAATCACCTTCGGTCAGCCGTAAAACGTCACCGACACGAATATCCTGCGGTGCTTTTTTTAAGCGATAGCCGCCGCCTTTTCCGTGCTGTCCCTCCACATAGCCGCTTTTGGTTAAGAGCGGCAGTATGCGTTCCAGATATTTGAGAGAGATTTCTTGCCGTGAGGCGACCTCCTTCATCGGCAGATACTGTTGGCCGCCGTGTTCGGCAAGGTCGATTAAGACACGAAGCGCATACCGTCCGCGTGTGGAAATCATTCAAAAACACTCCTTTCTTCTTTTCGGAAAACGGATCATCCGAGTTCGATCATGCGGTCGATACAGGCACGCGATGCGCGTAATGTCTTCTCGGGCAGCACGATTTCTTCTCCGGCAAGGCCTTTTACGGCACGGTATACATCAGGCAGCGTCGTGATTTTCATGTTGTGACATACCAAATCCTTCGACAGCGGATAAAAGCACAGATCCGGAAATTCATACGACAAATGCTCGGCAATGGATAACTCCGTGCCGATGATGAATTCCTTTTCCTGATCCTTGTGAGTACGTACATAGTCGATGATGCCCGTTGTAGAGCCGACATAATCGGCTTGCGCGGTGACTGCCGGTTTGCATTCGGGATGCACAAGCAGTTTTGCCTTCGGATGCAAAGCACGTGCTTTTTCGGCTTCCTCTCGCGAAACACGCGCGTGCGTCGGACAGCCTCCCTGCAGCAGTTTTATCTCTTTTTCCGGAATGGATTTTGCCACATAATCGCCTAAATTACAGTCCGGAATGAACAAAATCTTATCGTTCGGCAGCGATTTTACGATTTTTACGGCGCTGGACGACGTGACGCAGACATCGCACACTGTCTTCAATGTGGCTGTCGTGTTGATATAAGCAACCACCGTGTAATCGGGATATAACTGCTTGACGGCTTCGATTTCGTCTTTATCCATCTGTTCTGCCATGGGACATCCGGCTTCGCTTCGTACCAAAACCACCTTTTTGTCCGGCGAAAGAATTTTTACCGTTTCCGCCATAAAACGCACACCGCACATCAAAACGTTCTTTTGCGTTGTTTGGGACGCTTTGACGGAAAGCCCGAAGGAATCGCCGACAAAATCGGCTACTTCGCAGATTTCCTCGCCCTGGTAGCTGTGTGCTAAGATACAGATGTCGTTTTCTTTTTTTAAGCGAACGATTTCGCTTTGCATTTCATGTATTGTCATCGTTTTCACCTATATTCCGGCATTTACCGTATCTTCCGATTCACGCATGGCAAGAATCGTTTTTTCGATTAACTCTTCTAAAGGGATTTCAAGCATATCCGCACCGTTTTGGATGACTTCACGCGAACAGCCGGCAGCAAATTTGGGCGTTTTGAATTTTTTCAAGACCGATTTTGTTTCCAAATCCTTGACGCTTCCGGACGGATGCATCCGCGCCACCGCGCCGATAAGACCGGTCAGCTCATCGACGGCATATAGTATTTTTTCCATGCGATGCTCCGGCTTAATATCGACGGTCAAGCCGTAGCCGTGGCTGGCGACAGCGTGTATCAGCTCTTCGGGAGCACCGGCTGCACGTAAGAGCTCCTGCTCTTTGATACAGTGCTCTTCCGGATATTTTTCAAAGTCGAGGTCATGCAACAGCCCGACAAGTCCCCAAAAATCGCGTTCGTCTCCATAGCCGTAGGCATCGGCAAAGTATCTCATAACGCTTTCGACCGTGAGGGCGTGCTTTAAGTGAAACGGCTCGGTGTTGTATTCTTTTAAGAGAGTGATGGCTTGTTCGCGTGTCATACAGTTCATCCTTTCAAATGCTGTTTATGCAGAAAAATGCGCCGGAAGCCAACGCCGCCGGCGCAAAAAACGTTTATTTTATTCGGTGAATAATGGCGTTGACAGATACCGGTCACCGGTATCAGGCAGTAAAACAACAATGTTTTTGCCCTCGTTTTCGGGACGCTTTGCAAGCTCAATGGCTGCATAAACGGCAGCACCCGAAGAAATGCCTACCAAAACGCCTTCATTTCTGCCGATGAGTCTGCCGGTTTCGAAGGCATCTTCGTTGGTGACCGGGATGATTTCATCGTAAACCTTGGTATTGAGAACATCCGGTACGAAACCGGCACCGATGCCCTGGATCTTATGCGGACCGGCAATGCCTTCCGAAAGAACAGGCGAGGAGGACGGTTCAACCGCGACGACCTTGACATTCGGATTCTTGGATTTTAAGTATTCGCCGACACCGGTGATCGTTCCGCCCGTGCCGACACCGGCAACGAAAATGTCTACCTTGCCGTCGGTGTCTTCAAAAATTTCCGGACCGGTGGTTGCACGGTGTGCTGCCGGGTTTGCCGGGTTGATAAATTGGCCTGGAATGAAGCTGTTCGGAATCTCGGCGGCAAGCTCATTCGCCTTGGCGATAGCCCCCTTCATGCCCTTGGTGCCATCCGAAAGAACAAGCTCCGCACCGTAGGCTTTCATGAGCTGACGGCGTTCGACCGACATGGTTTCCGGCATTACAATGATAATGCGGTAACCGCGCGCGGCAGCGACAGAGGCAAGGCCGATGCCGGTGTTGCCGGAGGTCGGCTCGATGATGACCGAGCCGGGAACTAACTTTCCGGCAGCTTCGGCTTCATCAATCATAGCTTTTGCAATACGGTCTTTTACGGAACCTGCCGGATTGAAGTATTCCAGCTTTGCAAGGATTTTGGCTTTTAAGCCGTATTTTTTTTCTAAATGCGTTAGCTCGAGAAGCGGCGTTTTTCCGATAAGCTGGTCAGCAGAAGTATAAATTTTAGACATGATAAAAACTCCTTAAATTTCAGACAATATACGTGAATGGCTTTATTTGTGTGTCAATGACCGCCAACATCGTTTTCCGGCAGCATTGCGTGAATTTTTACACATCATCGTAACGCACCTCTTTGTTTAATTTCCTACCAACCTTGTAGGTTGGTATTATAATAGCACGCATTTTGCTGTTTGTCAAGAGTTTTTTCAAAAAAATCTAAATTTTTTTGCACAAAAAAGCTCCGACAGGAGTCGGAGCAAAAATAAGAGCCTAATTTTGCAGCGTTTTTTCCAAACAAACCAAATGGATACTGCGAATGCCGTTAAACGTGCAGGCGACGATTCCGGCTTCTCTGTAACCCAAATGGGCATACAGCCGTCTGGCGTTTGCATTGCGCTCGTTGGTGTCCATACGTAAATACGGACAGCCGTGTTCTTTGGCATAGTCCTCATAAAAACGCACGAATGAACTGCCATAGCCCTTACCTGAAAGCGTCGGATCAACGACCAATGTGTGCAGGACCATGACTTTATCGTCCGGAGCTTCCGTATGTTTCCAAGAAGCGTTTGCATATTCCGGGACTTGTTTTTGATTGATTCTGGCGGCAGCGACGATTTTGCTTTCATCTTCAAGCACAAACATTTCGCCGGCATCGATTCCCTCAAGAGCACTTTCTTGTGTCGGATAGACATCCCGTACCCAGCCGGTGGTCGCTTTTCCGGCCTCTTCAAGGTCCAATATATTGCTGTAAATCTCGGCAATTCGGTTAAGGTCGCCGACAGTAGCTTTGCGAAATTTATACGTACTCATAAGGTGTGCTCCTATATTTTTGTGTTACTTTTAAGGTCTGCATGAAATTTTGTCTGTGCGAAGCCGCATTTGCGGCAGAACTCTGTCGGCGGTTCGTTCCGGTCGAGTGCTTTGCGGAAATGAGCGGCTTGCGGTGCGGAAAGAAGTATATCAAGCGGTGTTTCGAATAAATTGCCGAGGACAAGTGAACCGTCGCTGTCAAGACAGCACGGAACGACCGAACCGTCACATAACACGCCGATATGGTCTTTTAACGCATAGCAGGCGATTTTTTCGCAAGCTTTTGCGTGCGGCGGCCAAACAAAGGTCTCGCCGCTTTCGATAAACAGCTTTTTCCGAATGCGGATTCCTTTTGTATTCGGCATCCATTCTCCGGAAAAGCGTTCGCGCAGGGCGTGTAAGATTTCAGTGTTTCGCCCGTTTTTGCCGCCGTCGTTCCACAAACGAAACACCGAAATGATCCCTTGTTGCGAAGCACGGTCGGCAAAGTCGAAACAGCCTTGTAAATACGATTCGAAATCGATACCGCTGTTGGCTTCAAAAGCATGAAGCGAAAGACTGACCTTAAAGAGCGCCGGTGCGGCAAGCAGTGTGTCGGAAACCTTGGGCAAAAGCGTGCCGTTTGTGGTGAGAATCACGCGAAAGCCGCGTGCGTGGGCAATAGTCAAAAAGTCTCCGATAAGCGGATGCGTTGTCGGCTCGCCCATGAGGTGAAAATAAAGAAACTCTGTGTACGGACGAAGTAGATCGGTCAAAAATTCAAATTCTTCGCGCGTCATATAATGCTTTTTTCGCGTCGTTCCGGCACAAAAAGAGCAAGAGAGATTGCAGACATTGGTGATTTCCAAATAGATCTTGGCAAACATGGGTTATTGCAAAAACGCACACGCCGCAAGCGCTGCCGCCGTGCCGTCCGCGCAGGCTGTTGTGATCTGACGGAACGCCTTTGTGCGGCAGTCGCCGGCTGTAAAAATTCCGGGTGTTGAGGTGGTGCAGCTGTCATCGGCACGAACGTAGCCGCGGTCAAGTTCAACGAGATTTTGAAACGCTTCGTTGTCCGGCACAAGACCGATGGCTTCGAAAATGCCGTCTGCCGTAATTCTTCGCGTCTCACCGGTGACCCCGTCAGCAATTTCCGCGCCGATTTTTTCGCCGTCGGAAAAGAATGAAAGCACTTTGGTGTTTGTAATAACTTCAATGTTATCCGCACCGTAGATTTTTTCGGCTGTGCTTTTTTCGCAGGTGAGCGTGGGCATATCCTGTAAAATCGTGACGGTTTCACTTGTTTCGGCAAGCTGCAGGGCTTCCGCAGCTGCCGAATTGCCGCCGCCGATAACAATCACATGCCCGCCGGCATAAAAGGCCCCGTCGCAGGTGGCGCAGAACGAAATCCCGTTTCCGAGGAGCTCTTCCTCGCCCGGAACGCCCAAATGACGATGCTTGGCACCGGTGGCTAAAATGACTGCGCGGCATTCGTGCGTGCCGCTGTCAGTGGCGACGATAAAGCCGTTGCCGCTTTTAGAAATGCCGGTCACTTCTTCTATATCAATGTCCGCTCCTTGGGCAAGTGCTTGCGCGACAAAGGCATCGGCAAGCTCTGCACCGCTGATTTCGGTGAAACCGGGATAGTTTTCGATCTTGGGCGAATAGTTTATCTGACCGCCGAAGCTTTCGCGGTCAAGAACAAGCACGCTTTTTCCGGCACGCCGTGCATAGATTGCCGCCGTAAGACCGGCCGGTCCTGCACCGATAATGATAATATCAATCATAAAAAATCCTTTCTCTATCAACAGAACGCCTGTCCGCAGATACTGCAAACAGGCGTATTGGTTTTGCCGCTTTGATTAAGCAAGGTATTGCTTGATAGCAGGAACGCCGCTATAAAGCTGCTCGCCGTCGATTAGTGTCGGAACCTGCTTAAAGCCGTATTTCTGTGCCATTTCTCTGTTTTCCTCGACTAATAGCTTTTCAAATACGACGCCTGCTTTTTCGAGAAGAGCCGCCGCGACCTTGCAGTTCGGGCAGGTCTTGGTGGTAAACAGGATAACCGAACCGTTTTTTGCTTTGGGTGTTTCGGCTTTTACTTCTTCTTTCACGCTTGCCGCCTCCTTGTGAAGTGTATCCGGAGTGACACGCAGATGGCTGTGCGTAACGTCGTAGACCTTTCTGTCCTTGAATTCTTCCGATTTACCGGCATTCCAGTTTTGAACCGGACGGTAGTAGCCGGTGATACGGCTGTAAACCTCGGTCTTGCGGCCGCATTTCGGACAGGTGTATACTTCTCCGGATATGTAGCCGTGGTCAGGGCAAACCGAATAGGTCGGCGAAAGGGTGTAATAGGGAAGCTTGTGGTTTTCAGCAATCTTGCGGACGAGATTTGCGGCTGCTTTCCAATCCGGGAGCTTTTCACCCAAGAAAGCATGGAAAACCGTTCCGGAGGTGTAGAGCGTCTGAAGCTCGTCCTGAATCTCAAGTGCCGAGAACACATCGTCGGTGTAGCCGACCGGCAGGTGAGAGGAGTTGGTGTAATACGGTGCACCGTCGCAGGCGCCTGCCGTGATGATGTCGGGATAACGCTTTTTGTCGTGCTTTGCAAGACGGTATGCGGTGGATTCGGCAGGCGTTGCTTCAAGGTTGTAAAGATCGCCGTACTTTTCCTGATAATCGGAAAGACGTTCACGCATATGGTTCAAGGTCTTTTTGGTGAATTCTTGGGCTTCGGTATGCGTTAAGACCTCGCGCAACCACTTGGCGTTGAGACAAGCCTCATTCATACCGACAAGACCGATGGTCGAGAAATGGTTCTCAAAAGTGCCGAGGTAACGCTTGGTATAGGGATAAAGACCTTCGTCGAGCAATCTCGTTATAACCGTGCGTTTTACCTTTAAGGAACGTGCGGAAATGTCCATCATGTGGTTCAGACGTTCAAAATACTCTTCTTCATTCTCGGAAAGGTAGGCAATACGCGGCATATTGATGGTGACAACGCCGATGGAACCGGTGCTTTCGCCGCTTCCGAAGAAGCCGCCGGATTTTTTGCGGAGTTCGCGCAGGTCAAGGCGCAGACGGCAGCACATCGAACGCACATCGCTCGGCTCCATATCGCTGTTGATATAGTTGGAAAAATACGGCGTGCCGTATTTGCTGGTCATTTCGAACAGAAGCTTGTTGTTTTCGGTCTCCGACCAGTCGAAGTCGCGCGTAATGGAGTAGGTCGGGATCGGATATTGGAAGCCGCGGCCGTTGGCATCGCCTTCAATCATAATTTCGATAAACGCCTTGTTGACCATATCCATTTCTTTTTTGCAGTCACCGTAGGTGAAGTCACGCTCTTTGCCGCCGACAATGGCCTTTTGGTCGGCAAGGTCGGCAGGAACCGTCCAGTCGAGCGTGATGTTTGAAAAGGGAGCCTGCGTACCCCAACGGGACGGCGTGTTGACACCGAAAATGAAGGATTCGAGGCACTTTTTTACCTGCTCGTAATCGAGTCTGTCAGTCTTTACAAACGGAGCGAGATACGTGTCAAACGAAGAAAATGCCTGCGCACCGGCCCATTCGTTCTGCATAATGCCAAGGAAGTTGACCATCTGGTTGCACAGCGTGGCAAGGTGGCTTGCCGGAGCGGAGGTGATCTTGCCGGTAACGCCGCCGAGACCTTCTTTAATCAGCTGCTTTAACGACCAACCGGCACAGTATCCGGTGAGCATCGAAAGGTCGTGTAAGTGAATGTCGGCATTTTTGTGAGCGTTGGCGATTTCATCGTCGTAAATTTCACTGAGCCAATAGTTGGCGGTGATTGCGCCGGAGTTGCTCAAAATAAGACCGCCGACCGAATAGGTGACCGTGGAATTTTCCTTAACGCGCCAGTCGGTAGCTTTGACATAGCTGTCAACAAGCTCCTTGTAGTCGAGAATGGTGGATTTGACATTTCTTAACTTTTCGCGCTGACGGCGATATAAAATATAGGCCTTCGCCACATCGGCGTAGCCGGCCTTGACAAGAACCGACTCCACACTGTCTTGAATATCTTCGACCTGCACGAGATTGTTTTTGATTTTCGGTTCAAATTCCGCCGTTACTTTTAAGGCTAAAAAGTCGATGATTTGCGGTACGAAATTGGTTTCGCACGCTTCAAACGCAAGGGATATTGCCTGGGAAATCTTCTCTAAGTTAAAATCGACGATCTTGCCGTCGCGTTTGATAACCTGATACATGGAAGAGTGCCGTCCTTTCAAAGATTTGTGATGATGTTGACAATACTATATCACAGACGGCGGCGTTTGTCAAGAGGAAAAAACACAATATTTTGATGTTTACAAAACGTCTGCATACTATATATTGTGTTATATGCCGCGGAGTTCGACGTGCTTCAGATGGGTCAAAGCAGCATTCTTGCTGGCTTCAAGCGTTTTTTCGTCAAGTGCGGAAAGGCCTTGCTCGATGGTATCGCCGGAATCCCTGAAGCACTGAATAAAGTATTTTGCATCGGGCGAGGCGGCTTGTGAAATCCATGACGCAATGCTTTCAAAATCCTTCGGTTGGTGGAGAGATGCAACGGCGGTCGTGCGGAATTCGTAATCGGGTGACAGGCGCGCGATAAGCTTCATGGAGCGTTCGACCTCTGCCTGTATTTTTCCCGCATTTGCGGTATTGATTCCGATTGTTTCCGGGTATTTTTCGGGTGAGTTTTTTATATCCATGGCTACATAATCAATAAGACCGTTTTGCAAAAGCTTTTTCAAACGTTCCGGAAATGAGCCGTTTGTGTCGAGTTTGACCAAAAAGCCCATCGCCTTGATTTGCTGTATAAAATCCTCCAAGTCGGGTTGAAGCAGCGGTTCGCCGCCGGTAATGCAGATGCCGTCCAAAAGTCCGGCGCGCTTTTTCAAGAAAGCAAAAACCTCGTCCGGTGCAAGATATTCTTCGGGATGCCGCACAACCAAGGCGGCATTGTGGCAGAACGGACAGCGAAAATTGCAGCCGTCCGTGAAAATCGTTGCGGCTGTTTTTCCGGGATAATCGAGAAGCGTTAATTTTTGATAGTAGGGTATTTTCATGAAGAACAACCTTTCGGATTACAGCAATTGCTGTTCGTTGATGATGAGCTTAAATTCCAAACCGAGCTTATCGGCAGCCTTCCGGCATAGGATCATGCGGTCCATAAAGATTTCAAAATAATCCATCACCGAGCTGTAATGCGTGTCGATGTCGAGCTTCAGCTTAACTTTAGTGTGCTCGGTGTTGATTTTAAGAAGTGCGTTTTTGACCGAATAGTTGACGCGGTCGTGAATGTCAAAACCGGCCGGATCGGTGTTGCGCACACGCGAACGGCGCACATCGGATTTGTCCGCAAGAATCAGGGCGGCTGCCACCTCATTGACCGGAACGCCCGTGCCCTCGTCGTGATTGCCGATGGCTGTGACAATCGTTGCAATGTCTTCGGGCGACATATCCATGTGGTCGAGAAGGCGGAAAGCCATGACTGCGCCGCTTTGCGAATGCTCGATTCGATTGACGAGATTGCCGATGTCGTGTAAGAAACCGGCAATTTTCACAAGCTCGGTCTCATGTTCGCCGTAGCCGAGTTCGGTTAAAATGTAACCGGCTGTTTCGGCGACCTTGGTGACGTGCGCAAAGCTGTGCTCGGTGTATCCTAAAGAAGCAAGCGATTCGTCGGCTTTGGTAATATACGTGCGAATGTCCGCATTGTGTTTGATTTGCTCGTAGGTGATCATACAGTTTGTCCTTTCCGTTATTTCATCATATAGTATAGCACAGCTTTTTGAAAATGTCCACGGGTCTTTTGACATTTACGAAAAAAGCGGCAAGTCTTTTTTGTATGATATTGGATATTGTTGTAAACTTTTTCAAATTAAGAAAATTTCGTTGACAAGCGACGGGAAAACTAATATAATATTAATATATGTGTTCAGATAGGAGTGCTTTCCGCCGCATGGATTTGAACTTTAAAGGTGACACGCTTGCAGTCGATTACATTGACCGCGGGGCGGGAGAGACCGTTGTGATTCTTCAAGGCTGGGGAACCACGGCGGCGTTGTATGAATCGGTTATCCGTATGCTTGAAGGACATTTTCGTGTGATTGTGCCGAATTTTCCCGGTTTCGGCGCATCCACCGAGCCGTCATTTGCCTATGATACCGCCGATTATGCCGATTTTACGGCGGAGTTCTTGCGTGCCTTGGGCGTAGAAAAAGCGTCGTTTATCGGACACTCGCACGGCGGACGCGTTTTGCTTGAAATAACGACTCGACAACACTTTCCGATCAAAGTCGAAAAGCTGGTTTTAATGGACGCGGCCGGCCTTGCCGCCAAAAAGACCTTGTCGCAGCGCGCACGCATACGCGTCTATAAATGCTTAAAAAAGCTTGTTCTTCTGAAACCGGTTCAAAAACGCTTTCCCGAGGCTCTTCCTGCTTTGCAAAAAAAATTCGGAAGTGCCGATTATGCCTCCTCTTCGCCGCTCATGCGGCAAAGCATGGTGAAGCTGCTTTCTGCCGATTACCGTGATAAACTGCCGCTTGTTTCCGTGCCGACGTTGCTGATCTGGGGCGAGAAGGACGACGCAACGCCGTTATCTATGGCTAAACAGATGGAACAAGCCATTCCGGATGCAGGACTGGTCGTCATACCAAATGCCGGACATTTTGCTTTTGCGGAAAACCCGATGCTTACCGAACGGGTCTTGCGCTCATTTTTTGATTGTTGAGGAGAACCTGTATGCAGTTTGCTGTACTTGCTTATTTTCTGCCGTTTTCGATTGCTTTGGGACTCAGCGCACTCCATTATGCGCATATGTTTCAGTTAGAGTCTTATCTTCCGCGGCAATTTCTTCGTTGGATGCTCGACCGAACACGATACAGACGGATCGTTGTGTTTATACCGGCGTTTTTGTCAGCCTTTCTTATGCTGTTTTGGTCTGGAAAAGCGCTGCCTGTCGTGTTGTCGGCTTTTCTTATGCTGTGTCCTATCCGGACATTCTTCCCTTATAAAGCCAAAAAGCCGCTTGTGTATACCGCGCGCGTGAAACGATTGCTTGCTACATATGGAATTGTATGCATTTTGATTTCCGTTCTGTGTACGCATTTCGGCTATATCGGTCTTACGGCCTTGCTCCTGCCGCTTTCGGGCTTTATGCTTTTGCTTGCAAACCTAATCAATCACCCATTTGAAAAAGCAGTGCGCGACTATTATATCAATGACGCAAAAAAGATCATTAAAGCCCGTAAAAACACATTGGTGGTCATCGGTATTACCGGCAGCTACGGCAAAACCAGCACAAAGTTTTTTTTAACGGATATCCTTTCGCAAAAGTATAATGTTCTCATGACTCCGGCCAGCTATAATACCACCATGGGCGTGGTGCGTGTTATTCGTGAAATGCTGAAGCCGTCGCATCAGATCTTCGTTTGTGAAATGGGTGCGCGCAGCGTCGGCGAAATCAAGGAAATCTGTGATATCGTCATGCCGTCCTACGGAATTATCACTTCCATCGGTCCGCAGCATCTCGAAACGTTTCATTCTATCGAAAATATTGTAAAAACAAAATTCGAGCTTGCCGATGCGGTCGGAGAAAACGATCATATGGTTTTGAACGCCGATAACCGCTATATTTACGATCGGCGTTATTGCGATAAGTATACCTATTACGGCATGACCAATACCGATGCTGCTTATTTTGGCGAAGACCTGTCGGCAACCTCGGACGGCACCTCCTTTAAGCTTCGTTTTCCCGACGGCGATGAGATCGCATTGTCGGCGCGTTTGCTCGGGCAGCATAATGCGATGAATATTATCGCCTCCGTTGCCATAGCGGACAAATTCGGCATCAGCCGAAAAGATATTGTGCGTGCCGTAAGAATGCTTAACCCTGTTCCGCACCGTTTGCAGCTTGTGGATGGCGGCGACGTTACCATTATCGACGATTCCTTTAATTCCAATCCGGTCGGTGCTCGTTCGGCTCTGGAAGCGCTTGCTGTGTTTGACGGTGTCCGCGTGCTTGTCACACCCGGGATGGTTGAGCTTGGCGAAAGCCAAAGCTTTTTGAATTATGAGTTCGGCGTCTTGGCAGGGAAAATCTGTCAATACATTTATGTTGTGGGCGAAGTCAACTATGAGAGCATTTATAATGGCGTGTTTTCAACCGGGTTTGACGTGGATAAACGGCTGATTCGTGTAAAGTCGCCTGAAGATGCCCTTTTCAGAGTTCGCTCACTTCGCACGGATTATCAAAAAATTGTTTTGCTTGAAAATGACTTGCCGGATAATTTCCGGTAATTGCCGAACAGCGCTATGTTTACATATTTGAAAAGAGGTTGGAATCTTGTCAAAAAACATCGATAAATATTCCTCGAAAATCCGTATCGGATTTTTCTTTGGAGGAAGAAGCGTGGAGCATGAGGTTTCCGTTATTTCGGGATTACAGGCCATGTATGCCTTGAATACCGAAAAATACACACCCGTGCCGATCTATATTACCAAAGAGGGCATCCTGTATACCGGCGGCAGAGTCGGTGAGATCGAGGCATACGGAAATATACCGGAGCTTCTTGCCGGCGCACAACGAGTGAATCTGGTCAACGAAAAAAATCATTATCTTCTGGTTCGCTATCCGGAAAAAAAGTTTTCGGATAATATCCTTGCCGAAATCGAAGCTGCGTTTCCGATCGTTCACGGAACAAACGTGGAGGACGGAACCTTACAGGGCTATCTGAAAACGCTCGGCGTTCCGTTTGTCGGCTGTGATGTGTGTGCAAGCGCGATTGGAATGGATAAAGCTGTGACCAAAGCCGTCCTCAGACAATACGGCATCCCGGTGCTCGACTGCGTTTGCACACAGAGCCGCGCTTTCTATGATGATGCCGCATCTGCCCTTGACCGTGTGGAAGGAGCAACTTCTTATCCGGTGATTGTCAAGCCGCTTAATCTCGGTTCAAGCGTCGGCATTTCCAAAGTCACGAATCGCATGGCCTTAAAGCACGCGATGGAAAACGCATTTTCCTTTGCCGATGTGGTGCTTGTCGAGAACGCGGTAGCACACTTGAAAGAAATCAATTGCGCCGTGCTCGGCGACCGCGAGGAAGCCATTGCATCAGTTTGTGAAGAACCCATCGGCGCGGATGAGATTCTCTCTTATACGGATAAATATGTCGGCGGCGGTAAAGGCGGAGCAAAAAACGGAGCGGCAAAAACTGGCGGCACGAAATCCTCGGGTATGGCAAACCTGAAACGCAAAATCCCGGCTGATATCCCGGAAGCTGTCGAAAAAGCTGTCAAAGATTATTCGGTGCGCGCTTTCCAAGCGATCGGCTGTGAGGGTGTTACGCGCATTGACTATCTGTATAATACCGAAACCGGCGAATTGTACCTCAACGAATTAAATACCATTCCCGGTTCCTTGGCGTTTTATCTTTGGGAGGCCAGTGGCATCCCGTTCGCCGAGCTGCTTGACCGACTGATCGGCTTGGCCTTTAAACGCGCCAGAAAAGAAAAAGGACTTAACTTTTCCTTTGATTCCAATATCTTAAAGGGAATGCAATTGAATAAAGGAGCAAAAACAAAATGACTTTTTCCACGCGCCAAATGACAGTGCTTGCCATGTTTGCAGCAATTATGTGTATTGTTTCTCCGCTTTCGGTTTCCATCGGCCCGATCCCTTTGACATTGGCCACCTTTGTGCTGTACCTGACGGTGGCTGTTCTCGAAACGAGCGGAACGATATCCATAACGCTCTACGTGTTGTTGGGCGCTGTGGGGCTTCCGGTTTTTTCCGGCGCACAGGGCGGCCTTGAAAAGATACTCGGCCCGACCGGCGGTTATATTGTCGGCTATATCCCGTGTGCCTTTATTGCCGGCGTTATCATCGAAATTTTTGGAAAGAAAAAGATCGCCTATCCGATTGCAATGGTCTGCGGAACCGTGGTATTGTATGCGCTCGGCACGGCGTGGTTTATTGCTTCCAACGGCATGAACGGCACTCACTATTCGATCGGTGCGGCACTTATGCTCTGCGTTGTGAAGTTCTTGCCGGGCGATGCAATTAAAATTGCTGCGGCGAGCACCTTGGGCTATGTCCTGCGAACGACGCTTGCCAAAAACATGAAAAAAGCAAACTGAAATACATACAAAAAAGCAAACGAAAATTTCGTTCGCTTTTTTGTGTAAAATATTGACAATTGTAAATATGTATGATAAAATTAACAAAATGATTTTAACAAAAAAGGATTCATTATTTATGAAAAAACAAAAACTTCTTCTTGCCGGCCTTGTTTCCGCGCTTCTTGTACATGCCGCAACTACGGCATATGCAGGTGGACGGGAGGGCGGACTTTATGATATCACGGGTTGTTTTAAAGAAGATTCCTGTGCTCTTTTCCGTTTTCCGGATACCTTTACGGAGGAATATGTCAATTATCGCCATGTAGGTATAGAATTCTGTCTGGATAAAGGAATCATGAACGGTACCAGTGAAAACACTTTTTCGCCCGGTGCCAAGCTGACTCGTGCTCAACTTGCCACAATGCTTTACCGTTACGATGGTTCTCCGGAAGTAAACGCCGCCAATCCATTTACCGATCTGACCGAAGATTGGTATAAAACGTCGGTTGCCTGGGCGGCTTCGGTCGGAATTGTCAACGGTACATCTGCAACGACCTTTTCACCGGATGAGCCGATCTCCAATGAACAGTTAGCAACGATTTTCTATCGCTACGCCAAATCCAAAGGTCTGAATACGGAACTTGACGGGTCGGTGCAAACATTGATATCCGATCCGAGCGATCCATATTCCGACTATGCAAAGGACGCCATTCTTTGGGGAAATCAAGCAAACGTGATTGATCTTTGTGATGTAAGCTGGAATGATAACGATGGAATGCAGATAACAGCTAAAAACGCAGGAAAATTCGCGACGCGCTTTGATACTGCCTATTACTTTTATCGTTTATATACCACGTTGACAGGCGAATATTATACGCCCAGAGAACCTTCTGCAGACGCGTTGTAAGGAGAAAGTTTGCCATGAACATTAAAAAAGCGTTGTTTGCTGGCATTGCCGCGACACTTCTTATTTCCGGGGCAAGCAAAGCCGGCACAGAGGAATATGTTGGTATCTTTCAGCTTATGGAATGCGACAAAGGAGAGCATTGCGCCATTTACCGCTTTCCCGATTTGTTGGCGGATGAATGCATAAACTATCATCACATAGGGGTGGAATACTGTTTGGATAACGGTATTATGAACGGGACAAGCGACACCACCTTTTCACCTCAGGAATCGCTTACACGCGCACAGCTTGCAACGATATTCTACCGCTTTGCCGGTTCTCCTGCCGTAAGCGACGGCAGTCCGTTTGCCGATCTTACCGAAGATTGGTATAAAACGGCGGTCACCTGGGCGGCATCGGCCGGAATTGTCAACGGTACATCTGCAACGACCTTTTCTCCGTATGAGCCGATCACCAATGAACAGTTGGCGACCATTTTCTACCGCTATGCAAAATCCACGGGAATGGATATGTCAGTTCCTGACCCGTCAAGAAAGTATACCTGCAACGAAGATGACCCGTATTCTGACTATGCCTATGAAGCGCTTGTATGGTGTGAGGAGAGAAGTATAACGAGTTTAGGCGATGATTGGAGCGGAAACGGGATTGTCATACAAAATGCCGGAAAACCGGTTACACGATTTGATACTTCTTATTATTTTTACGGCTTGTTCACCGTATTGGGCGGCTCATATTCTCCGGTTTACCAATCTGAGGAGACGGAGTAATTCCGGTTTTCCGATGATTTTGGGTTTTTCCGAACCATAACAAAAAAGATCTGATATGCTCGAACGCCCCTCGTTTAATTCACGAGGGGCGTTTTTTATACCAATATCTGTTTTAATTCCTTTACCGAGCTGCAAACGGCAATCGGCTGCGATCGGAGCAATGCCTCCGGATTCCCAAACCCATACGATACCGCAATTCCGGGGAGTCCCGCTTTTCGCGCACCTAAAATATCGTGCGGCGAATCGCCGACCATGACCGGATTTCGTACCGTTATATCCTTTGGAACATTCTCAAGTGTATATTGTATGACCTCGCATTTGTCGGTTCGCGTGTTATCCATGCGTGCACCGCCGATAAAGACAAAACTGCCGGTCAGAGCAAAATGACCGAGAACCCTTCGTGCAAAGGCTTCCGGCTTCGAGGTCGCAACGAATAGCGACTTTCCGGCTTTGCGCAAAGCAGAGAGCATTTCGCGAATTCCGGGGTATACGGAGCATTCGAAAATGCCGGTTTTTGCGTAGTATTCGCGGTACGCCTCCACAAGGGCGGTACCTTCGTCCGTATCCACCCCGCAGAAAGCCATAAAGCTCTCCCGAAGCGGCGGCCCGATAAAGCTTTTTAGGCTTTCGGGCGCATACGTGCCGTAGCCACGTTTTTGCAAGGCGTGAGAAACAGACTTGGTAATGCCCTCCGACGAATCGACCAAAGTGCCGTCCAAATCAAACAAGACGCTGTCAAAGCAGTGCATAGAATCCGCCTTTCCGTTTATAGATAAAGGTTGAAAAATTTTGGGTCAATATTTTCAAAATTGTCTGCCGCCGTGCCGTAATCGCACATATCGATCACCGTTTCGTTTCCGTTTTCGGCGAGCGTAACGGCAAACTGACAGAGAACAGGCGCATTTTTGGCGGAAACCGCGCGAGCGCTTGCTTTTACGTCTTTGCCGTGAATGCTTTCAAAGAAAAACAGGGCGTTTTCCGGCGTTCCGAGCTTTTTGGAACGAGCCAAAACAAGCGGTCCGTAGGTGATAAACGAACAAGGCTTGTTCATCATGCTGTCGCGCGGCATCACGCGCTCTTTGGTGTTTTCCCAAATCCAACGGTCAATGCGGAAATCCGTATTCGGGAGGGAATCCACCTCGACTGTGCCGGGAAAGCTGCAAACGACTGCCGAAAAATCAAAATCAATGCCGATTTGTGTTTTGTCCGCTACCGTCAAGTCGAAAAACATACCGGTCGTTAAGGCGAAAGTCTCTGTGCCGATGATAAGAACGGCATTTTTGCCGGCGCATTCGGGAACGCGGATATGCAGTGAGAGCGGCTTGTCGCTTTTCACGTCAAGCGAAACGCGGCCTTTTTCAAGATAGCCGTCAGAGCAGGTGATACGGATGTTTGCCTGTCTGTTCTCATAAGTGAACGGACAGAATTCGTTGATATACAGACCTTTTTCGTCCGACATGACTGCCGAAGACGTGAAGTTTAGGAAACCGCGCGGAATGTTGTCCACACAACAATGGTTCAAGGAACAGCCGGATTGTCCTTCGGCCTTGAAATGTCTGCCGCTCGAGCGAACGCCGCGCGCGCCCCATGTTCCATCGTCCGAAACGCTCGCCATAAAGGCATTGTAAAAGGCTTTTTCGGCAGAATCCAAATAGTTGGCATCGCCGGTCAGCGAGAACAACTCGGTGCAGACACGTATCCAGTGTATCACATCGCATGGTTCGGAAATCGCATTTTCCCAAGCGGAGGCGTGCGCAAAAATGTCATTGAAGCCGACCGAACCGACGACATTGCTTTCATTTTCCTTCAGAAGCTCATACATATTCCGAACGGCATCAAAATACTTTTGCGTGCCGGTCACGCGGTAAAGCTCCAAAAGGCCGTCAAGGCAGGACATGGTCTCATACGCCTTTGCCCAAAGATGCGATTTCGGATACCATTCGTGAATCGGCTTTTTTTCAAGCGCATTGCGGATGAGGTTCGGACGCTTTCCGTCCTCTCTGTCCCAATCCTCGGCAATTTCCATACAGAAATCAAGAAGCTCTTTGTCGCCGGTGTGCCGATAGAGAATCAACATCGGCTTGAGGATCGAGCCGCTCGGAACGCCGCTGAAGTTCGCGGTTCCGGTGTCGCCGATGCGGACGTTTTTTTCATGCAGCTCATGAATGAGTTGAGAAGCGAGCTTGTGCGCACCGGCAAGAATGGCTTCATCACCGGTTAAGGCCGCACATTCCACAAGTCCCCACAGCGTGTACTTACGGCACCAGATGTTCCAGTTCCAGTCGCAGCGCCATCCCATGATTTTTTCGGTTTCATCCGGATTCGGTGCAAAAAAGTTTCCGGAATCCTTATAAGAATTGATGTAACCGTCCGGACGGGCATAGGACAGCACGCGATGGGCGGACGCTTTGACAAATTCGAGAAGCGAAGCATCCTTCGTGTATTCATACACGCGGCAGGCACTGATTTCAAGCTTGCCCCAAAATTCACCGCTCCACATACCGACAATGGTATCATCATCATGCGGTTCGCGGAGTGCTTTTTCCGCCTCGCCGAAAATTCTCTCTTTGGCAAAATCCGAAAGCACGCGGTTTTCGAAAAAACGGGAAAAATAGTCGCCGATAAACCCGGAAAAATGGGTGTCTTCGATCGGTGCAAAACGGATTTTATTATTAACGGTATAGGGTATTTTGATCTGCATAAAAACTCTCCTTTTTGGTTTGTTTTGTGCAGTATATCACAGTTTTTCGGAAAAGTCTATATATTTGCGAAAAAAGCATATTTATCCATGAAAAAAGCATATTTTTCATCCGGAGGATGCTTTATTGCAGATGCACACCGGGATTGTATGTATTGATCTTACGGAAATTTGCCGGATTTGTTCCGATATAATGCTTGAACCACCGGCAAAAATGTTCCGAGCTGTGAAATCCGACTTTGGCGGCAACCTGCGCGACGGGTAATTTCGTGTTGCGTAACAAATATGTAGAGGTCTTTTGACGATACCCGTGCAACAGCTTCGTATAGGTCGTGCCGCTGTATTTTTCGATTAACCGCTCTGTCTGCGAAACGGAATACCCGAAATGCTGCGAAAGCTGCTTTAAGGAGACCGCATCGATGTGGAAACGGATGTATTCGAGAATTTGCTTGGCGATCAGTTCCTCCGGCGTGTTTTTTCGCAGCGGATTTTCCGTTCGTGCATAAGCATCATACGGATGCTCGCACAGCTCATATAAAAGCTGCCGTGCAAGGCATTCCAAAAGCGGGATGCGGCACGTACAATACTGCCTGCCGCGGCGCGCAAAATCATTCATTTGCAAAATGATCCGTTCGGTTTTCTGCCGCATATTCCGGAAAATGAAATACCCGGAGTTTTTCACCATTTCGGACAGACAGTTATCTGCATCTTCGGTTCGTAACAAGGCTGCACAGCCTTCGAACAGCTCTCGGGACAATAAAATGTTGTAGCAGCGCGCTTTTTTATAGGGATTGGAAACGTGATAGACATTTGGTGCCATCAGCAACAGTTCGCCGCTTTTGAGTACGCACGGACGGCCGTCGATGTACTCTAACAGCTCACCGGAAAAAACGCAGTTGATCTCATAGTAATCGTGGTCGTGATACGGCGTAAAATTGTTTCGATACACAGAGGCGATATGCGCTTGACACCCGTGAATGGCAAAATCCTTGAGGTGAATGGTGTAATAAACGCCGTTCTGCTTCAGTCGCTCGGAATCCTGTACCATGATGTCGAGAAGTTCTTCTTTGTCTAAACCGATGCTTCCGAAATGCCGGTAATAGGTCGGTGCGGTATACTTATTCGCACAGCTTTTCATGAGCGGTCACTCTTTCTCGGTGATTTTGTATTCATTGTATCATGTATGCTGAATTTCGTCAAGTAATTTTGAGAAATGTCGTTAAAAATCATTTACTTCTGGATTGGGTGCTGTATAATTGAAAGTAGCAACCGATGCACAAAAATTATATGGAAAAGGAGTAAATGATCATGAAAAAACGCACTCTTCTATCCCTTGCGGCGGCACTTCTTTTATCTCTTTCTGCCGGAGCTTTCGGCTTTGAAACGGTGGAAGAAGCCGCAGAAGCGACACAAGCCGATCCGACAGCCTGTCTTTCCGACATAAGTATTCCGCTTGTGGATGAAACCTATGGAGATCTCATCTGGTACAGCGATTTCGACGCTTCGGAAGATTACAATGTGCCGAACTATGTTAAAGAGGATACCGGTGCTGTGCTGAAACCGGCTTCCTTAAAGTCCGTGACCATTGTCAAAGATCCTGCCGGAGGCGAAAACAACTGCTTGGAATTAGTGGCAAGCGGTAACTATTCGTCTTTGCAAATAGCGGCTCCTACATATACCCAACCCGGTACCTATACGCTGGTCGTGGATCTGTATTTCTCGGCGGAAACCTCCGAACCACGCATTTTGGGACGTGCGGAATTCAAAAATGTCAAAGATCCGTGGAATCCGGGACGCGATGATATTTGGGAAGAAGGCTGGCCGGGACCGATCAAGGAAACCGGTAAATGGATGACCTGCACCTGGACCGTAAAGGTCGGCGAAGAGAACGGCGGCTTGGTGGAATTCGGCGCACGCCGCATGGCCAATACCACGATTCCGTATTATTACGACAACCTGCGTTTGTACTGCAATCCGACAGCAGGTGAAAACCAAATGGTTCTGCTTGACGGCACCTCCAGACAGTTTATTACGCTTGATCAGGATACATATACCTTCCCGGAGCCAGCCGACAAGACGGATTTTCTTGCATGGTATTGCGCGGATACCGGTGCAAAATACGCTGCCGGAGAAACAGCCGATAAAACGGATTTAGTTGGCAAAGCCTTTGTTTCTTTCCATCAAAATGCAAACGTTCCTGCCATGGGCTATTCCTATGAGGGAGAAAAAACCGAATACACGGGTGATTCCGGCAAGGGTATCACGTTTGTCACAGAGGACAACCGCAGCGTGCTGCGTATATGGCAGATGCCGGGTTCGATGTGGAACGCAAACAGTCAATACTACCAGAACGATATGCGCCTGTTCTTGATTCCGAAGTATATGGCCGGTGTGACTGCCTTTGATCCGCATGAATACAACATCGTTTCGTACTGCTATAAAATTTCCAAAGCGGTCAATGCGGTCAATAAGGTCGCGCCGGAGGAAATTACGGACGCGGATCTGGAAGAAAATATGGCACCTTGGTTTGCCATTAACTATTCGCCGACCGATACCTACGGCGGTTTCTTCAATCCGGGCGGCGAACATAAAATCGGCCGCGGCAACCATACTGCGGCGATTGGCGAATATCAGGTGTTCACCGCCGATATGGCACTCGATTCCAACAGCGTGTCCGGATGCAAATGGAATGATTTTGACACCATGTACGGTTTTGTTATCCAGCCGAACGCATCGAACTACGAAGGCATCACCTACATCGACTACATCCGC